>DCHH01000034.1:6612-7047 GCA_002315625.1 Bacteroidales bacterium UBA1757 | reverse complement strand
AAGCCGGATACTGGAATGCCGCATAAAAGGCTTCCGTCACATCCCGGCGAAGGTCCGTCTTGAAGGAGATGTAGTTCTCCTGCGGAACCCGTTGCGGCGGAATTTGTTCCTGCGCCCTAACAGCAGTCAGTGACAGAATGGCAAGAAACAGGAAATGCAGTTTCTTCATAATTAGTTATTTTCAGGGCGGAGTTTGCGGACCACAGCCCCTGCCTGCCACATTTCGCTCTCGCGCAGAGCCTTGAGCTCCTTCTCGAGACCTTCGCGATAGTCGGGCTTTGAGTTGCTGTCGATGGAAATCTGGGCCTCGTTGCCGCACTTCACACTGGCATACAGTTTTTCAACCACAGGCTTGATGGCATCGTGGAACGGTCCCATCCAGTCGAGAGCACCGCGCTGTGCAGTTGTCGAGCAGTTTGCATACATCCAGTCCAT
>DCHH01000034.1:0-6548 GCA_002315625.1 Bacteroidales bacterium UBA1757 | reverse complement strand
TGAAAGCCTCCGAGGGGGAATGGCCATTCTCGCGCAGCACCTCGTACTGGGCAAGAAGCAGACCCTGAATGGCACCCATAAGCGAACCGCGCTCACCGGTCAGGTCGGAAGTGGCCTCGCGTGGGAAAGTGGTCTCGAACATGTAGCCCGAACCGATAGCGATGCCGATAGCCAGCGTACGCTCCAGAGCTTTGCCCGTAGCATCTTGATACACAGCGTATGATGAGTTCAGGCCACGTCCTTCAAGGAACATGGTACGAAGCGATGTGCCCGAGCCTTTCGGAGCAACCATGATGACGTCGATATCCTTTGAAGGAACCACACCCGTGCGGTCGTTCCATGTAATGGCAAATCCGTGTGAGAAATAAAGGGCCTTGCCGGGGGTCAGGAAAGGCTTGATGGTGGGCCATACCGACATAACGGCTGCATCGGAGAGCAGGCACATGATGATGGTACCGCGCTTGCAGGCCTCTTCAATGCTGAAAAGGGTCTCACCTGGAACCCATCCGTCGGCAATAGCCTTATCGTAAGTCTTGCCCGGACGCTGTCCGACAATGACATTGAAACCTTTATTGTCGCGCATGTTCTGCGACTGGCCGGGGCCCTGTACGCCATAACCAATCACGGCGATTGTTTCGTTCTTCAACACTTCACGGGCTTTCTCAAGGGAAAACTCCTCGCGGGTGACCACATTCTCAATCACACCGCCAAAATTCATTTTTGCCATTTGTTTGTTTTTATGGTTCGTCATTCCAACCGGTAAGCTAAGGCAACCGGTTTGGGGGCGAAAATTAGTGTAACTTATCTTGAAATACAAATTTTTCTTCTCTCCATTTCAGCCAGAAAATCACTTAGCCGCTCTACCGTTGATTTGGTGATGGCTATACGTCCAGAACGGACAAACTGCAGGATTCCCGTGGGTTCCAGGTTTTCATACAATGCCTGGATTTCGTCCTGATGGCCCGACATCTCTATAACGGTATATGTCCTGTTCACTTCCAGAATACGAGCATTGAAACGGCGCACCATTTCCTCTATCGTACTGGTATCCAACAGGCTGTCAGTCGGCACCTTATATAGTGCTACCTCCTGGAAGATTATCTCATCGTCGGTATAGTACCATGCCTTAAGCACATCCACGCGCTTCTCAATCTGGTTGACCACCTTGCGGATTGTATCCTCGTCGGCGTATGCCGTGATGGTAAACTTATGAACCCCGGGGATGGCCGAACGCGACACGGTAAGGCTCTCGATGTTGACCTGCCGGCGGGTGAAGACAATAGTCACCTGATTCAACAGACCGACCTGGTTCTCGGAATAGACCGTTACGGTGTATAGCGTCTTTTCTGTATCCATAGTTATTTCTCCAAAATCATGTCAGAAATGGGATGGCCGGAAGGTATCATCGGAAAGACGAGTCCCTTTTCCTCGACCTGAACCTCCAGGAGAGACGGTCCTTCGGCGGCAATCCACTCTTTCATTGCGGCTTGCAGCTCCTCGCGACGGTCAACCCTTCTTGCAGGAATGCCATACGCAGAGGTCAGCATGACAAAATCGGGGTTCTGCATACGTGTAGAGGCATATCTTCCTTCAAGGAAAATCTCCTGCAGCTGACGCACCATACCCAAATAATTATTGTTCAGGAGCAGGATTTTCACTGGCAGATTGTACTGCATAATGGTGCCCAGTTCCTGTTCGGTCATCTGAAATCCGCCGTCGCCGCAGACCGAGTAAATCTCAGCCTTCGGGCTTCCCAAGGCCGCTCCGATGGCGGCAGGAAGGCAGAATCCCATGGTACCAAGTCCGCCAGAAGCGACATAAAGCCGTGAGGGCGAAGCCTGGAAATAGCGGGCCGTGGCCATCTCGTTCTGGCCCACATCGCTTACACAGACCACATTCTTGCCGGAGAGTTCAGACAGAAGCCGCACCACTTCCTGCATGGTCATCGCATCTCCCTGAGGATGAAGGTCTTTCGATATGACATGCTCCTCCTCCAATTGCTGCAGCGGACGGAAACTTTCCACCCACTGTGTGTGACTGGAAGGTTCCAGAAGAGCCGTAATAGCAGGCAGAGAATACTTTACATTGCCGGCAATAGCCAGGTCTGCATGTATGTTTTTATTGAGTTCCGACGGGTCAATGTCCAGATGGATGATGCGGGCCTGACGGGCGTAGGATTTTTCGTCACCCGTCACACGGTCGGCAAAACGCATCCCCACCGCAATAAGCAGGTCGCACTCGTTTGTCTTGCGGTTGGGAGCAACATTTCCGTGCATTCCCACCATTCCCATGTTCAGCGGATGGCTGGCCGGGAGTACGCTGCGCCCCATCAGGGTCGTTGCAACGGGGATTCCCGACTTTTCAATAAATTGCAGAAGTTCCTCCTGAGCATGTCCCAACTGAACCCCCTGCCCCACAATGGCCAGCGGGCGCTCAGCAGAATTTATCCATTCAGCGGCTTGAGCTATTTTCGTTTCATTAATGGATGGATACGGCTGATAACTGCGGATAAAAGTGCATTTTTCATAATGGAAATCCACTTTTTCAGCCTGTGCATCCTTTGAGCAGTCGAGCACCACCGGCCCGGGACGTCCTTCACGGGCTATGTAGAATGCCCTTGCAATAGCCCACGGAATCTCCGCTGCCGTCCGTATCTGGTAATTCCACTTGGTGACAGGTTGTGTGATACCTATCAGGTCCGTCTCCTGGAAACTGTCCGAGCCGAGTTTATCGACTCCCGACTGCCCTGCAATTATGACCAGCGGAGTTGAATCCAGCATTGCATCGGCCGCTCCCGTAACGATATTGGAGGCTCCAGGACCTGATGTAACAAGCACCACACCGACCTTGCCGGATGCACGGGCATAACCTTGCGCCGCATGCACTGCCCCCTGTTCGTGGCGGGTCAGGATGGTCGTAACTTCCTCTTTATAGGCAAACAAAGCGTCGAAAACGGCCATGATATACCCGCCTGGGTAGCCGAACACCGTATCGACGGCCTCAGCCTTCAAGGCACGGGCCATAGCCTCAGCTCCTGTAATCAGCTCTTCCATGTTCACTCAATTATTCTCACTGCTCCCTTGTCGGCCGAACTGACCGACTGGGCGTATGCCTTCAACGATTTCGAAACCTTACGGTCACGAACGGGCTGGAAGGCCAGCTTACCCTTATTTAATTCCTCCTGGCGACGTTTTTCCAACTCTACGTCGGAAAGATGTACGCAAATGTTCCGTGACGGAATATCGATTTCTATGATGTCGCCGTCGCGCACCAGGCCTATTGCACCGCCCGAAGCAGCTTCCGGCGAGACATGACCGATGGAGAGTCCCGAAGTACCTCCCGAGAAACGGCCGTCGGTTATGAGGGCGCACTCCTTGCCCAAATGGCGTGACTTTATATAAGAGGTGGGATAAAGCATCTCCTGCATGCCAGGACCGCCTTTTGGCCCTTCATAGACTATGACCACCACGTCACCCTTCTGGATTTCTCCTCCAAGGATGCCGTCACAGGCCGCCTCCTGGGAATGATAGACCTTGGCCGGCCCTTCGAAATGCCAGATTGACTCATCAACACCGGCAGTCTTGACCACACAGCCGTCAACAGCTATATTTCCTTTCAGCACGGCCAGTCCGCCGTCTTTAGTGTAGGCATGGCCCAAATCGCGGATACAGCCAGCTGCACGGTCGGTATCATGGCCCTCAAACACATTATCCTGAGAACCGAGCACCATATTGAAACGGTGTGAAGGGGCAGAAAGGAATATCTTTTTTGCCTCTTCGGTACACGCCGGTGAAGTCAGTGCATATTGCTCCATCGCCTGCTTCAGGGTCAGTCCGTCAGCACGCTGTACGCTTGAGTTAATCAGACCGCCCTTATCAAGTTCGTTCAGGATTGACAGGATACCGCCCGCTCGGTTAACATCCTGAAGATGATAGAGTTTTGTATTCGGGGCCACCTTGCAGATACACGGCACCTGACGCGACAGACGGTCAATATCATCCATGGTGAAATCGACACCGGCTTCCTGAGCCACCGCCAGCAGGTGCAGAACCGTATTGGTCGAGCCTCCCATGGCTATGTCAAGCGTCATGGCATTGAGGAAGGCAGGCTTTGTGGCAATGCTGAGCGGCAGCACCGACTCGTCACCGTCCTCATAGTAAGCCTTTGCATTACGGACAATCTGGCGGGCAGCCTTCAGGAAGAGTTCACGGCGGTTCTTATGGTCGGCCAGAATGGTACCGTTGCCGGGAAGCGACATGCCGAGAGCCTCGGTCAGACAGTTCATGGAATTGGCCGTGAACATGCCCGAGCAGCAGCCACATCCGGGGCAGGCCGCAGCCTCCACACGAGCAATGTGCTCATCGGAAAGGGTCTGGTCGCCGGCCTGAATCATGGCGTCAATCAAGTCGAGATGCTCCCCATTGAGCTCACCGGCCTCCATCGGTCCGCCGCTCACAAAGACCGCCGGAATATTCAGCCGCATGGCCGCCATAAGCATACCAGGGGTAATCTTGTCGCAGTTGCTTATGCAAATCATGGCATCAGCCTTGTGGGCATTTACCATGTATTCGACGCTGTCGGCAATGATGTCACGAGAAGGAAGCGAATAGAGCATTCCATCGTGCCCCATAGCAATGCCGTCGTCAATGGCTATCGTATTGAATTCAGCAGCAAAACAGCCAAGCCGTTCAATCTCGGCCTTCACCTCCTGACCTATCTCATGCAGATGCACATGTCCGGGGACAAACTGTGTAAAGGAATTCACCACGGCAATAACCGGCTTTCCGAACTGTTCCTTTTTCATGCCATTTGCAACCCACAATGCGCGGGCAGCCGCCATCCGCCGTCCTTCTGTACAAACCGCACTCCGTAATGTATGTTTCATATCCGAATCTCAACTAATAAGGTGAAAACAAACGCCGCAAAGTTACGAATAATCACTGAATATACAAACCAGTATGCATGGGGCATATCCGTTATTCGTATTTTTCGCGTATCATTCGCGTAGTTACGAATCCCCGCTCTACTCCCCCACAACCCCGTTTCTGCAAAAGTTCGTATTTTTCGCGTATCATTCGCGAAAAATACGAAGTCAGGAGTGGTGGTAGGGTTCATGATTAAGGATGGTCATAGCCCTATACAATTGTTCGATGAAAAAGACGCGTACCATCTGGTGGGAGAAGGTCATCTTGGACAAGGAAATCCGCTCTGAAACAGCGTCATATACCTTCGATGAGAAGCCGTAGGGGCCGCCTATTACAAAGACAAGATTCTTCACCCCCGATGCCATTTTCTTCTGCATCCACGCGGCAAACTCTTCCGAAGTTCGCTCTGCGCCACGTTCGTCCAACAGTACCACAAGGTTTTCGGGTTTCACCCATTGCAGAATGGCCTCGGCCTCACGCCCTTTCACCTGCGCTTCGGTCAGTGATTTCACCGCCTTGACCTCTGGAACAGTTTCAATCTGAAACGAGAGGTAGTGCTTCAGCCGCTCGACATAGACGCTGATGGCCTTTTCGGCATAGCTTTCGGTAGTCTTTCCGACCTGTAACAAGATGACCTTCATAACTTTATCCAATGAATTTCCGTTCCGCGCTTTTCCATGCCACGGAACCAGGTCATCTGCCGTTTGGCAAACTGGTGGATGGCCGTTTCAAGTCCGGAAACCATTTCCTCATATTGCAGCCGACCTGTCAGATACAGCGTCAAATACTTGTATTCCAATCCATAATAGGTCAGGTCCTCCGGCGCGACACCATTGTTGAGCAGCCGCTGAACCTCTTCGACCATACCATGCTCCAGCCGCTGATGCAACCGGACAGTAATCCGCTGCCGCCGGATCTCGCGATCCACATCGAGCCCTATAATATAAGGTATGATGACAGGATAATCCTTTACGGCAAGCTCCAGTTCCCCTGCATGTTCCTCGTAATAGGCTTCAATTTCAATAGCCCGGACAGCCCGCTTGACGGTGTCAGTATCTGTATGATTATGCAATTCATCATCATGCCGGTGCTTAAAATCCTCAAGGATGGCGGTAAGCTCGGGCAACGATTTCTGTTCCAGCGAGGCCCTCAATGCAGGATTCTCAGGCACGCTGACCAGAGGATACCCCTTGAGCACAGCCTCAATATACAGTCCTGTCCCCCCGCAAAGTATCGGAAAGTTTCCCCGCAAACGGATTTCATTGAACACCCGAACGAAATCTCTCTGGTACTCATAGACATTATACTTGGAACCAGCCTCGCAAATATCAACCAGATGGCAAGGCACCTGATAGCCACCGGGCAAGGTGTATTCCTCCATGTCCTTCCCAGTCCCGATGTCCATCCCGCGATAAACCTGCCGCGAATCGGCACTGATTATTTCAGCCGTCACCCCGCGCTCCTTCATCTCAGCGGCAACCGACACGGCATACCGAGTTTTTCCGCAAGCCGTCGGCCCCAACACCACCAGCAGGTTACACCCCGACAACACACCTGTCAAATAAGAAAACGACTTCATAACACATTCAACTTTCTATTTTCTCGCTTTTATATCATTTTTAG
>DCHH01000111.1:1646-18095 GCA_002315625.1 Bacteroidales bacterium UBA1757 | reverse complement strand
ATAAGGTGTAGATGTGCCGGTCTTGTGCTGGACGGCACATTCCACCACCATTGAGTGGGCGGCCAACTGCATGGTACCGAGAATAGTAATCTGACGGGCCGTCAGCTCCAGGGTGGTCATGGCGGCAATGGAGGAATAGACATTTATGAAATAGCCGCTCACATATGCAACAGCTGCACTCCCTGGAAGTCCGAACCAGCTGAAAACCGGCGATACGGCCGCCCCAACCCAATAAAGGATGCCCGAATATCGCAGCAGAAACATGGCAAAAGAAACCGTCGCAGTGATTCTGAAAATCCACCAGATGGTTTTCAGCGCTCTCGGAGTAGCCTCACTGACCACACGCTTCATACGATTCAAAACCGATTCCATAGACATGTTTACAAAAGAATTAGCTGATGACCCCCCAATTTATTTTATGGGCATACTTTTGTGTGAGTTCACGCCTGAGCAGACTATTCTCCGGTGATTCCAGCTGAGGATCCTTTTCCAGGATTTCAATTGCCAGACGCCGGGTATATTCCACCAGCTGGCCGTCACGCGTAATATCGGCTATGTGAAGATCCATAGGCATACCGCTCTGCTGCAACCCTTCAATATCGCCAGGCCCACGGAGTTTCAGGTCTGCTTCCGAAATCTCAAATCCGTCATTAGTCGAAGTCATTATGTCAATACGCTTTCGACCATCCTGAGAGAGATTGAACGGGGTCAGGAGTACACAGTATGACTGGTCTGCACCACGTCCAACACGGCCTCTTAGCTGATGAAGCTGTGAAAGACCGAACCGTTCTGCATTCTGTATGACCATCATAGAGGCATTCGGCACATCCACCCCTACCTCAATGACGGTTGTTGAGACCAAAAGACGGGTCTGGCCAGTCACAAAGCGCTGCATCTCGGCATCTTTTTCAGCCGGTTTCATCTTGCCGTGCACCATTCCCACCTCAACCTCCGGGAATACTTTCTTCATGTGGTCAAAACCTTCAATAAGGTTCTTATAATCGGATTTTTCCGATTCTTCAATAAGGGGATATACCACATATATCTGACGTCCTTCAGCCAACTGCCCATGCATAAATTCATAAAGCTGCGCCAGACGGTTGTCATAACGATGCAGGGTCTGTATGGGTTTACGACCCGGAGGCAGTTCATCAATAACCGAGACATCCAAGTCTCCATAAAGGGTCATGGCAAGAGTCCTTGGAATAGGTGTGGCCGTCATCACAAGGATGTGAGGAGGCAAAACATTCTTATGCCACAGTTTTGAGCGCTGCGCCACACCGAACCGGTGCTGCTCGTCGATGACAGCCAGACCGAGATTCTTGAACTGCACCTCATCCTCAATAAGGGCGTGTGTTCCAACCAGTATATGGACAGAACCGTCCCGTAGGCCTGCATGCAACACATCGCGCTCTTTCTTCTTGGTCGAACCGGTCAATAAAGCAACCTTTACCGGGAGCGGTGCGAGCATACGACGTAGGTTCTCAAAATGCTGCGAGGCAAGGATTTCAGTAGGTGCCATCATACATGCCTGAAAACCGTTGTCGATAGCCATCAGCATCGACATCAATGCAACAAGAGTCTTTCCGCTCCCCACATCGCCCTGCACCAGCCTGTTCATCTGCACCTCGCCTGCCACATTGTTACGGATTTCCTTCAAAACCCGCTTCTGTGCCCCTGTCAGTTCAAACGGCAGACATGTCTTGTAAAAAGTATTGAACATATCTCCGATACGCTCAAAGGCAAAACCCTTGAGATGTTTATTGCGGTTATGAGTATATCGGACAATATGCAACTGAAGATACAGCAGTTCCTCCAGCTTGAGCCGGTATCGGGCATTTTGCAGCAGGGCGGCGCTAGTCGGAAAATGAACTTGTCGGAGCGATTCATCCAAAGACATCAGGTGCAACCGTTCAATCAGATAGTTAGGCAATGTCTCCGGCAGACGGGTAGTCAGCGTAGAAAACAGGGTGAACATCACCTTATGCATCATATAGGTGGTCAACCCTGCATTCTTCATCTTTTCAGAAGTCAGATAGAATGCCTGCTGCCCTTGTATCAGCCTTCTCAAGTTCTGATCAGTTGCCAGGTCCATCTCCGGATGTGCTATGGTCAGTTGCTGACCATAAACGGCCGGTTTGCCAAAGACAAGATACTTCTCACCCAGCTTGTAGCGCTCGGTGATGAACTTAGTGCCTTTGAACCATACCAATTCCAGCGTACCCGTCCCGTCGGAAAAGGTTGCCGTCAACCGTTTTGACCGTCCCTGACCAGCCTCTTGAAAGGAGACGACGGAGCCTATGACCTGTATATAGGGCATATCGGCTGTCAGCTCGTCAATCTTATATATCCGGCTGCGGTCAATGTATTTGTATGGGAAATAATACAGTAGCTGCTGACGGGTCGTGATATTCAGTTCCTCCGCCAGCAACCGGGCCCGTTGGGGACCGACACCTTTAAGATAAGTCAGTTCATACTCGGGCAACTGCATAATTTATTCCTGATAAACGGCCTTATGAGGCCCGACAGACTTACTTAAGTCCCATCACCTTGGCCATGATAGCCTTGTGCATGGTGTTGTCGCCTAATCCTTTGTAGTTTTCACTACCAGGGCCGAACACATACACAGGTACAGGTACTCCGGTGTGGCCTGGGGTAGTGAATCTATGCCAGAAATGGGTGGGATCGTTGGTGGGTCTTCCGTGCATCAGACTAAGTCCACCCGTTTCATGATCGGCTGTTACAACAACAAGAGTATGGCCATCGGCTCGGGCAAAGTCAACTGCCACCTTCACGGCCTTGTCGAAATCGATAACCTCAGCCACTGTTCCCGGGAAATCATTGGCATGGCAACGCGAGTCAATCTGAGAGCCTTCTACCATCAGGAAAAACCCTTTCTTGTTGGTATTAAGCTTCTTAATGGCGAGGTCAACAGCCTCAGGAAGATAATCGCCACGACCGTCAAGCATAGCAGGCATGTATTTATCTGCAAACAGACCAAGAAGCTTGTTTGATTCCGATTTCTTGGCATCTTCCATATTATATACCACATCATATCCGCGGGCACGAAGGGAATCGCTCAGGTTACAGCTGTCGGAGCGATTCTCAAAGTAGGCAATACCACCACCCAACATCACATCAGGCGTTGATTTCAGGAAGTCAATTGCTATTTCCTCATACATATCACGATTGATCTGATGTGCCACAAAAGCAGCTGGCGTTGCATGTTGCAGATACACTGTGACAACTTCACCAGTAGCTTTTCCGTTGCGCTTTGCCTGCTCCAGAATAGATTCTACTGCCACACTGTCAGCATCCATGCCAATCATACTGTTATTGGTCTTGACACCTGTTGCCAAAGCAGTTCCGCTTGCTGCGGAATCGGTAATCTTGCTGCTTTTCGAATAAGTGGTCTGCAAGATGATGTCATCAGCCTCATCCATTATGAACAGACTATCACCTTGAATGTGTCTGGCTGCATAGGCCTCATTCAGTCCCATGCCGTCTCCAATCATGAAGATGACGTTCTTGACTTCCGTTTGTTTCTCTCCGCAACAGCTGTTGCACACCAGTCCGGCTGCAACCAGCAGGACGATACTAAAAAAAGTTTTTTTCATTTTGTTTATTGAATATTTGGTTGTTCGTCATAAATTTTCCTGAGTGCGTCATCTGTCTTTGTCAGACGTTCCCTACAGAACTGAATCAGCTCTGTAGCCCGTTTTACCTGCTTCACCATTTCGTCAACATCGGGGTCCGCCTTTTCCAAAGAGGCAAGAATCGACTCCAGTTCAGACACCGCCTTGCGGTAGGTTAATGTTTCTTTCTTTTCCATTACTCAACGATTGACTTTAAAATTCCTTTGCTCAAATGGGTCTCAATATGGGTACCTGGCTGTACAGCAGAAGCATCACGCAAGACTTTCCCGTTAACGGTCGTCAGCGAGTAGCCTCGTCTTAGCTGCAATTCGGGTGAAAATGACTGTATCTCCTTCTCAGCCAGTTCCAGTCTATGCATTGAACCGGTCAAAATAGTATCCGTCAGATGTCTCAGTAAAGAATAACTCTCCAAGAGCATACGATTCCCATTCCACAACACCTTAGAACAAGCCTGCTGCAACCTTGACAACTGACGTTGCATCTTCATATCCTCGCGATGGCAGAGCCCTTTCATCAGGTTATGAAGGCGGAGAGTATCCTGCTGAATCCGGTTGTTTTCACGTTCAGACAGGATGACTATCCTCTGTTTCAAAGCCTCAGCCGCCTCTTCCACCTGACTGATTTGTTCCTGCAGGCAGCCTACCAGATACTCAGCTGCGGCCGTAGGAGTTTTCACTGACAGATGTGCAACTTCATCAACTACAGAACAATCCCGCTCGTGGCCGATTCCTGCCAGAATCGGCAGCGGGAACTGAGCCACTGCAGATGCCAGTTCATAGTCATCAAAACAGGAGAGGTCCGTCACGGCACCGCCACCACGTATAATGACCACCACATCGAACTGCTCAACATGAGCAGCAACTGCTTCAAGCGCTGCGATAATCGACTGTGCAGCACGCTCTCCCTGTACTAAAGCAGGAAAAAGCTTCGTGTAGAATGCAAAAGGTGAGTGATACAGCTGGTGCATGAAATCCCCATAACCTGCTGCCCCCTGCGAAGAGACAATGGCAATACGCTGCGGCAAGACAGGCCAGTCCAACTCTTTGTTGAGTTCCAGAACACCATCTTTTGCCAACTGCTGCAATATCTCCTTGCGTCGCAATGCCCAGTCGCCCAATGTATAGGAGGGATCAATATCGACCACATTCAGGCTCATTCCATAAACCTCATGGAAATCGACCTGTACCTCAACCAGAATCTTCTGTCCGACACTCAGAGGTGCTCCTGTCTGTAACTCGAAACGGACTCTGAGAGCATTCCAGGTATTTCTCCAGATGTTGGCCTTCGCCTTGGCCTTAATGGCATCACTTTTCCGGTCCTTTTCTATGAGCTCCAAATAGCAGTGTCCTGCAGCATTTCTACAGCTGCAAGAACTCACCTCGGCCTGCACCCAATAGGTATTGGGAAACAATTCCCTCACCCCCTCACGCAGCAAGGCATTAAGCTCATATAGACTCAACGGACGATCCATTAACCTCTCTTATTTCGGTTCTATTCCTTTTTCCCGTAACAATTTCAGGCTCAATTCCTTGAGTTTGAATTTCTGTATCTTTCCGCTTCCCGTCAGCGGGAACTGCCCTACAAAGAAAACATAGCGTGGTATCTTGTGGCGTGCAATTTTTCCACGGCAAAACTCGCGGACAGTTTCTTCGTCAAGGGTCACTCCCTCATGAAGGATTATGAACGCACCCACCTCCTCACCGTATTTCGGCGAAGGGACACCGGCTACCTGCACATCCTTGACACCGGGCATCTTATAGAGGAATTCCTCAATCTCACGGGGATATACGTTCTCACCACCACGGATGATCATATCTTTGATACGTCCTGTAATCCGATAGTTGCCATCGGGGTCCTTAACACCAAGGTCTCCGGAATGGAGAAAACCATTGGCATCAATAACTTCAGCCGTTGCCTGCGGGTTCTTGTAATAGCCTTTCATGACCAAATAGCCCCTGCAGCACATCTCTCCCTGCTCGCCTACAGCACACTCTTCACCCGTCTCAAGATTAATCACCTTTACCTCCGTGAAAGGATACTCTCTTCCGACCGTTGTGCAACGCACTTCGAACGGATCGTCCCAACGGGTCTGGGTCATACCAGGTGAACTCTCTGTGAGCCCATAGACACTGGTAATATAAGTAATATGCAATTTATCAGTGACTTTGCGCATCAGGTCAATAGGACATAGAGAGCCGGCCATAATTCCCGTACGCAACGAACTCATGTCAAACATGTCGAACATCGGATGATTCAGCTCGGCAATAAACATCGTAGGCACTCCATACAATGCTGTACAGCGTTCCTTGTGCACAGAGGCCAGCACCACCAACGGGTCAAATGATTCAATCATCACTTCGGTACAACCATGGGTCAGACAATTCATGGTGGCCAAGACCACACCGAAACAATGAAACAAAGGCACGGGCACACACAGTTTGTCCTCACTTGTAAAGGCCATGTGCTCACCGGTGAAATATCCATCGTTCACAATGTTGTAATGTGTCAGCATAACTCCCTTGGGAAATCCCGTCGTGCCGGACGTATATTGCATATTGGCCACATCAGAACAGACCACCGTTTTCTTGACCGCATCCAGTTCACCATCATCGACATTCTGACCCAGCAACAGCAGCTCTGCTGTATTGTACATACCACGGTACTTTTCCTGACCTATGAATACCACATTTTTCAGTGTCGGGAAACGTTTGCTGTTCAGACGTCCGCGCTGTGACTCACGCAACTCGGGCAACATTTTATAGGTCATTTCGACATAGTTGCCGTCGAAAACACCTTCTGTTATACAAAGCGTATGCAAATCCGCATCACCGACCAGATACTCCAACTCATCCTGCTTGTAGTTTGTATTGACCGTAACGGCCACAGCACCCAGTTTTGCACAGGCATAGAGGAATGTAAGCCAGTCAGGAACGTTGGTAGCCCAGATTCCCACATGCGAACCACGCCGCACACCTATTGAAAGCAAACCCTTCGCCATGTCATCGACACGACGGTTGAACTGAAAATAGGTGAATCTCAGGTCACGGTCAGAATAGACAATATACTCTTTGTCTGGAGTCTTTTCGGCCCAATATTCCAAGAACCCGCCAATGGTACGGGTGGTCAGTTCGTATTTTTTCGCCTCCATATTGTTCCCTTCCTCAGAATGGGGTATATACCACAGCAAGGATACGCGCACCCTCGCTGGTAGCGGCATGAAGGTTATGATCCACTATGGAATCATAGTAGATACTTTCCCCCTCATTTACCACGTAGGTTTTTTTTCCGTAAATGACCTCGATACTCCCTTTCAGCACATAAATAAACTCCTCTCCCTCATGGGTTGTCAGTTCATAGTCACCTTTGGAGGCTGATGCTGATGTAACATCAATCACAAACGGTTCCATGCTACGACCGGCCTTTTTCTCGGCAAGCGGGAAATATACCAAATCGTTGTGCGAACTGGCATGTTTGTTTGTGAAATTGATACCCTCACGGGTCTGTTCCTCGCGGCGGCATACCACCGGTCCCAAATAATCATTGTCATCAAGGAACGTACCAAGCCTCACTCCAAGAGCACGGGCCATACGGATGAGCGGGGCCAAGGATGGCAACTGGTCATCTTCCTCAATAAGCTTGATTTCATCAAGTCCCAGACCTGAGCGTTCGGAGAACTCTTCAAGGGATATAGATTTGCCCTCGCGCAACTGTTTTATACGGGCTCCTACAGTTTTCTTTTCCATATTACTTACTTGACAATCACGTTTTCAGCCTGGAAATAGTTGATCGGATCACCTATTTCCTGATTGATGGTCACATTATCCAACAAAACACCGTTCACTTGGGCAAACATAGCACCCCTGACAGATTTAAAAGTAGAATTATGAACCTCAACCTCAGAGAGTTTCATTTCAGGCAGGCCATTGAACAGCATAGCCTGAGCCGCACCATTGCAGGAGACATTGCTCACATAAATCTTGCGGAAAATGGGTGTGGTCTCGTCAACCGGCGGAAGCAGGTCCATACGGATGTTGTCAGGCGTGTCACCGGCATCAAGCACGGGTGAATTGCCGCTGTAATACAAGTTGAACGACAAAGCATCGGTTGCTATATCAACCATCTGTATTCCATCAATGAATATATCCTCAACCACACCTCCACGGCCGCGGGTACTCTTGAAACGCAGACCGACATCGGTTCCGATGAAGCTGCAATTCTTGACATACAACCTGCGTGCTCCGCCTGACATTTCGCTGCCTATGACAAATCCACCATGACCATGATATACGGTATTGCCCACAATCAGTGCATCCTGCGTCGGCTTGCCTAAACGGCGGCCCTCTTCATCCTTTCCACTCTTGATGCAAATGGCATCGTCTCCAACGTCAAAAGTACACTTATGGATGATTGTATTAGTGCATGACTCCAAATCCAGGCCGTCCCCATTCTGGGAATACCACGGGTTACGCACTGAAACTTTGTATAATACGACATTCTCACAGCAGAACGGATGCAGACACCAGGCCGGGGAATTCTGGAATGTCACACCGCTGAGCAGCACGTTCCGGCAATTGCGGAAACTCAGCAGAACAGGACGGTAGAAATCGCGTACACTCTCCCTTACGGCAGGGTCAGCAGAATTGCGCAGACCAGCGTTTTCATAACCTTCACGACCACCCTCTGACGGGAACCACATATTCCCTTTTTCATTGGTTACACCCTTCTTTAATAACGTCTTCCACTGCCCGTCCGTCATTTTCTGACGCTTGACCGGACGCCAGCTGTCACCCTGACCATCAATGACACCTTCACCCACAATGGCAATGTCGGTGCACTGATATGCATTCAGAGGAGAAGTGCAGCGATAAGCTTTCCATCCTTCGAAAGTGCTTTCAATCAATTTGTATAGGGAATGGTCGGTGGAGAATAACAGAACCGCACCACGCTCGACATTGAGTCGCATGTAGCTGGTAAAGCTAATCGGCCCGGTGAGCCAAATTCCCTGAGGCAAGGTCAGCTCACCTCCCTGATGCTCAGAGAGATTGGCAACTGCTTTTGCAAAGGCTTCAGTATTGTCGGTAGTACCATCGCCAACACCGCCGAAGTCAGTAATACTCACCTTATAGTCAGGAATCTGCGGCAACTGGTAAGACGGCATTTCGAATGGAATGTCATCAGTGTAGAGAACATCCAGGTCTTCTGTAAGTTGGCACTTTGCCTGCTTTGTGCATGAAGAAGATAGGAACAGTCCTGCAACGGTAAGAGCAAAGATGAAGTTTTTTGTTTTCATCAGGCGTCAATATTAGCGTAAGTGGCATTGGCTTCAATAAATTCACGACGTGGTTCCACATCGTCTCCCATCAGCATGGCAATGGCAGCATCTGCAGCGGCGGCATTCTCAATTGTCACCCTGCGAAGGATACGGTGTTCAGGGTCCATCGTAGTCGAAGCCAGCTGTTCGGCATTCATCTCGCCAAGACCTTTATAGCGCTGGGTATGAATGGCATTTTCCTGCCCTCCACCGTATTTGTCGATGAAAGCCTGACGCTGCTGGTCGGTCCAGCAATACTCCTCAATCTTACCTTTCTTGCAAAGATAGAGCGGAGGATTTGCTATGTAAAGGTATCCCTTCTCAATGAGAGGCTTCATATAGCGGAAGAAGAACGTCATAATAAGGGTGTCGATATGAGAACCATCGACATCAGCATCGGTCATCATGATAATCTTGTGATAACGGAGTTTGTCTATGTTCAGTTCCTTGGAGTCCTCTGCAGTACCGATAGTTACACCCAGTGCAGTATAAATGTTGCGGATTTCCTCACTGTCGAACACACGGTGCGGCATAGCTTTCTCAACATTCAGGATTTTACCTCTGAGCGGAAGGATGGCCTGGTTCACACGGTTACGTCCCTGCTTTGCTGTTCCACCTGCCGAATCACCCTCGACGAGGAATATCTCGCACTCTTCCGGGTCACGGCTCGAACAGTCGGCAAGTTTGCCAGGCAGGCCTCCACCCGACAGCGGATTCTTGCGCTGCACCAGTTCACGCGCCTTGCGGGCGGCATGGCGTGCCGTGGCAGCCAGTATCACCTTATCGACAATGGAACGCGCCTCATTCGGATGTTCTTCAAGATAGTTGGTCAAAGCCTCTGCAATAGCCTGATCTACAATACCTATCACCTCGTTGTTGCCAAGCTTTGTCTTTGTCTGACCCTCGAACTGCGGCTCAGCCACTTTTACTGACACAACAGCGGTCAATCCCTCGCGGAAATCATCGCCAGATATCTCAATCTTCTGTTTCTCAAGTTTTTCCAGAAGCTTGGCATCATCGGCATACTTCTTCAAGGTGCGTGTCAGACCCCTGCGGAAACCGGTCAGATGGGTACCACCTTCAATAGTATTGATATTGTTAACGTATGAATGCACATTCTCGGTATAGGATTTGTTGTACATCATAGCAACCTCAACGGGTGTGCCGAACTTGTCTGTAGAGATATGAATCACATCATCAATCAGAGGTTCACGGCCGGCATCGATATAGCGGACAAATTCTCTCAGACCATCGACCGAATGGAAAGTTTCGGTCTTAGGAGTCTGATCCTCGGCATCGGGATCAATACGCATATCGGTCAGTGTCAACGTGATGCCAGCATTCAGATAGGCCAATTCACGCAGACGGTTCTGGAGGATAAGGTACTTGTATTCAGTAGTTGTGAAAATCGTATCGTCCGGAAGGAAGGTGACAGTCGTACCAGTACGGTCAGAAGGGCCGACTTCGCGCACACTATAGAGCGGCTTGCCCTTCTCATAGTCCTGCTCATATTTCTTTCCGCCACGGCATACTTCCACGTGGAAATGTTTAGACAAGGCATTAACACATGATACACCGACGCCGTGCAGACCTCCGGAGACCTTATAGGAACCTTTATCAAACTTACCTCCGGCATGAAGTACCGTCAGCACCACTTCCAATGCAGAGCGGTGCTCCTTTTCATGCATATCGACCGGAATACCACGGCCATTGTCACGCACGGTGATTGAACCGTCGGCGTTTATCCACACATTGACAGTATCACAGAAACCGGCCATGGCCTCATCAATACAGTTATCGACAACTTCATATACAAGATGGTGCAGACCCTTTTCCGATGTGTCACCGATGTACATAGCCGGACGTTTTCGCACAGCCTCAAGACCTTCCAGTACCTGGATGTTTTTCGCAGAATAATCTTCCTGCCCTTCTTTTCTCAATTCTTCGTCAATCATTTTTATATACTATTCTATTTCAGTTATTTACATTTTATCAAATACAGCGGCCGCCGTTCTTGTCAACAAGGCCGTAAAAACGAACAAAAATAGTCAAATCAACCGGATTTTCAAAGTCCGATTTTCAGAAAAAGCATTAAAAGATTGCCGCAAAATTTACTTAACTTTCTTTCACCAAGAAAATGCATTTTTTATTTGTTTTCTCCGAAATAGGCCGTACCTTTGCATCCGAAAATATCGCGGAGTGGAGCAGTGGTAGCTCGTTGGGCTCATAACCCAAAGGTCGTTGGTTCGAATCCTTCCTCCGCAACTGAGTGAAGAGCTGCAGATAGTCTTGCAGCTCTTTTTACGTTTTAGTATCTTAGCCGCGAATTATTCAAGACCGATGAAGAGACTATTGTTTTCCATTTTAATTACAGTCCTGGCCGGCAACGCCTTTGCCCAGAAGGACACAATCATCATCCGCACAAACATGGGGACGATGAAAGCCGTCTTCTACGACGACACCCCAAACCATAACAGGCTGTTCAGACAGCGCATGAACGACGGAGCATTCGACCGCACCTTGTTCTATAGGGTCGTGACAGACTTCATGATACAGGGAGGTTCACCCGATTCTCGTGATGCCGCCCCCGGTACGCGTATCGGTCAAGGGAGCACCCAGTACCTTGTTGCCCCTGAATTCAGTTCAAAGCATGTTGCCATGCGGGGAGCAATTGCGGCACCACGTCTGCCTGACAAGCAGAATCCCGAGAAAAAGTCAGACTGCAGCCAGTTCTTTATTGTCCACGGAAAGAAATATACCGGAGGCTATCTGGACACACTCGAAATGGTGTGCAACAATCCTATCAAGAATGCCTGGTGGAAAGAGAACTACACACCCCGCAAAGCCGAGATGGACAGTCTCCGACAAGTCAACAAGAAAGAATACAACCGTCGGCTGAAAAGCATCAAGGAAGACCTTGAAATATACATGCACAACCACCCGGAAACCCTGTATTTCACCCAAAAGGAGCGCGAGATTCTCACCACCATGGGCGGTGACTTGAAACTCGACGGAGAATATACTTTCTTCGCGCAAGTAGTTGAAGGTTTTGATGTTATAGACAAAATTGCCCGACAAAAGACCGACAGCCACGAACGCCCGGTCAATGATGTAGTCATCCAGTCCATCCGCGTCAAATAACCAGTCTTCATAAATACGACATGCCACTTAAAATTCCATACGAACTGCCAGCAGTCGAACTCCTCAAAAAGGAAAATATCTTCGTCATGGACGACCGTCGGGCCGCCGGCCAGGACATCCGTCCTCTGAAGATAGCCATCCTCAACCTCATGCCCTTGAAAATAACGACTGAGACAGACCTTATTCGTCTGCTGTCGAACTCCCCCTTGCAGATTGAGGTTGATTTCATGAAACTCAGGAGTCACACCTCAAAAAACACCCCCATTGAGCACATGATGGCCTTCTACAAGGACTTCGACACTATGTCTGCAAACAATTATGACGGTATGATAATCACAGGAGCCCCGATTGAACATCTCACTTTCGAAGAGGTCAACTACTGGGATGAACTTTGCAGGATTTTCTCATGGGCCAGGGAGCATGTCACTTCAACACTCTATATTTGCTGGGCCTCGCAGGCCGGTCTGTACTACCACTATGGCATTCCGAAATATCCATTGCCGGAAAAGTTGTCAGGTGTTTACAAACACCGTATCATCGCCCCCGGGTTCCCTATTTTCAGAGGTTTTGACGACGAATTCCACGCACCTCATAGCCGCCATACAACAATTCATCGCGAAGATATATTGAATTGTCCCAAGTTGACACTTCTAAGCGAGTCCGATGAAGCAGGAGTCTTTATGGTGATGGCCCGCAACGGACGTGAATTCTTCATTACCGGACACACAGAATATGCCCCCGACACTCTTCGCAATGAATATTTCCGCGATTTGGGAAAAGGGCTGAATCCACATATCCCCTGCAACTATTTTCCTGACGATGATCCGTCCAAGGCTCCTGTCGTAAAATGGAGAGCTCATGCCAACCTGTTGTTTACCAATTGGTTGAACTACTACGTCTATCAGGAGACGCCTTTCGACATTTCGCAGATCAGATAAAGATAACATGGCACGCACCTTTGAACTGCTGGCTCCGGCCAAAAATGTGCAGTGCGCCCGTGAAGCCATCCTGCACGGTGCCGATGCCGTATATATCGGTGCTCCGAAGTACGGGGCCAGAGCCGCAGCAGGCAATTCCATAGAAGAGTTGAAAGACCTCGTAGTCTTTGCCCACCAGTACTACGTCAGGATATATGTCACAGTCAATACTATTCTGTACGAGCATGAACTTAAAGAGGTCGAGGAACTCATCTGGCAACTATGGGAAATTGGTGTTGATGCCCTGATAGTACAGGACATGGGTATCACAAAGCTCAACCTGCCCCCTATTCCTCTTCACGCCAGCACGCAGATGGACAACCGCACCACCGAAAAGGTGCAGTTCCTGCGCGACGCCGGTTTCAGGCAGATTGTTCTGGCCCGCGAACTGTCGCTCAACCAAATCAAAGCCATTTCGGATACTTTGGACAGCGACCGAAAGGCACAAGGCAAACAGCCCGTTGCCCTGGAAGCCTTCATTCACGGAGCCCTGTGTGTCAGCTACAGCGGTCAATGCTATCTGAGCTATGCCATGAGCGGGAGAAGCGCCAACCGTGGATGCTGCGCACAATACTGCCGTATGGCCTACGACCTCATCGACGGGGACGGCCGCGAACTCATTCATCAGAAATACCTGCTTTCACTGAAAGATTTGCACAAGTCCGCTTCTGATATAGAAGCCCTTATGGATGCCGGAGTCACTTCGTTCAAAATCGAAGGCCGCCTCAAGGATGTGGATTACTGTAAGAACATCACAGCCTGGTACCGGCAGCAGATTGACGCCATCATTGAGCGTCATCCGGGGTGGAAACGCAGTTCGTCAGGCTCGGAAAACATCAGTTTCCAGCCAAATCCGTCCAAGTCATTCAACCGCACATTTACCGATTACTTCCTTCATGGACGCAATAGTATCGTATGCAATACCGACACCCCTAAGTCCATGGGAGAGGAAATGGGATTTGTAAGGGCACAGAAGCTACAACACTTTGTCTATCTTGGCAAAGAGCCTCTACACAATGGGGACGGCATCAGCTATTTCAACGAACAAGGCAGTTTCGATGGTTTCAGGGTAAACCGTGTTGAGGGCAATCATGTCTATCCTGCCAATCCGAAATTACGTCTAAAGACTGGAATCAAACTCTACCGCACATACGACCAAATTTTCAGCCAGTTTCTTAGCAAACCGACTGCCACCCGAACAATTCCAATCCGCATAGAATGTCGGGAGCTACCCTGGGGGTACTCTCTACAGATGGACGACCATGAAGGTCACCGAGCCGCCGTAAGTTTTACCACCGGAAAAATTTCCGCTGACAAGCCGCAAAAGGATAAGATACAGGCACTCCTGAGCAAAACCACCGACCCATTATTTAAGGTGGAATCGTGTGAAATGATGTGGAATGATGATTGTTTTCTACCTCTTTCACTATGGACAGAACAGCGTAACCGCTTGTACAGCCTGTTCCGAAGAGTTCGCGACATTCAATATCCAAAGAAAGAGTTGGCCTGGCAACAGACAACTCATCCGTTCCCTGCCCAGGAATCTTTGACCTATACCGGCAATGTGCTGAATAGTGCCGCGGCAGATTTCTACAAACAGCACAGTGTCAGGCAGATTACCCCCGCGATAGAGTCCGCTTCGGAGAAAGCCATCAATGTTCCAATAGAGCTGATGCGTTGTAAACACTGTCTGCGATACACTCTTCATGCATGTCCGAAACAGCAGGATTCACAACCATTGAATGAACCGTTGTACCTCCGTCTCAACGGCACCCTCCTCCCGCTTCATTTCGATTGCAAGAACTGCGAAATGGTGGTAGGAAGCCCTCTGTCAGGGCAAATCTGAGGAAAGGCCCAAATCAAGGATGATAGCCCGATTCTGTAAGGATAGTATCGGAATCCGACTCCATCATGAGCTGGAGCAGCGACACCTGCGGATGTGCTGACATATAGCGTGCCACCATCTGATAACCCACCCAAATGATTGCCCTTCCAGGCGAATCTTCAGTGAAATAGACAGTAGAAGGCTGCTCTCCGAAATATTTCTGGCGAATAAGGTGGTCCGTCATATAGAGCTGCTCGTATGCATTGACACGTTCCCACATATTCACCTCATTGGACATACACCACTGCAGCTGGTCGTATGTCCAACCCGCCAGATGTTCAAATGGCTCTTTTGGCATAACTTTATGAAGCAGGAACAAGATTTTCCCCTCATAAACGAGGTAGTCAAGCACCCGCTGTGACGTAAGCAACCCATCCTCGCTGAATTCCGAGCGTATCCATCCGTTCATAGCGTCAGCAGCCATCCGCTGCGGCGACATCCTTGGCAACTGGTAGTCGTAGAACAAATCCTCATACATTGGGTAATCACTTCCTAGAAACTTATCCAAAGCCAGGGACAGATTTGAAGGGGCTGAGACAACCGACTGACTGAAGCCGGAGATATGGAACGACACCTGTGGCAGAGGCATATCCTCTACAAAGAAGCACAAACGGGTGAAAGCCTTGCTTATCTGCTTTTCGAATTTTTTCTGATATTCGGCATCAAAGATTTCCTGACAGTCGCGATAGACATTGCACATATCCGAATCGTTACGGAATATGCGCAAGAAAGCCTGGGACTGCTCATCATCGACGGATCCGACTTGCAGGATATTCTCCTCATAGATTCTTCTGAATGTCCTGTCATCAATGCTTCCAGTCTCAAAGAACTCCTTATCGTATCGCACCACTTTCACCTCCTGTCTCCTTACGGACAAGGGCAGGCGGTAACGCTTCTCCGTGCACGAGGTCAAAAGAAGCACAATGGCCAGAAAACAACAAAAACGAAAGTGCCTTGTCATTTATTGGCTGAACTTTTCACATTCGACGTAAAATCAGACTCGCTACGTTTTGGCTTCTGTGGCTTTGGAGCGGGTTCTGTAATGGGGTCATAATAGACCTTTGGCCGTTTTAACGACCTGATGACCAGAATAACACCACCAATCACGAATGGTATGCTCAGCAGTTGTCCCATATTCAGTGCCATAGTGGCCTCAAAACTCTCCTGATCGTTCTTTATAAACTCAATTAAGAAGCGAGACAGGAAGACGCAAATCAAAAACAATCCGAAAATGAGTCCCTCCCGATGCTTTGCCTCGGTCTTCCAGTACAGAAAATAGAGCAGGATGAATGTCAACAGATAACAAGTAGCCTCGTAAATCTGAGTCGGATGTGAAGGTTCAGAGAAAACCGGCTCGGCACCGTAATGCTTCACAGCGTAAATATTGGTTATGAATCGGAAGCCCCATGGCATCGTGGTTGCAACACCATAGATTTCATGGTTCATCAAGTTGCCCAATCGAATGAACATACCTGCCAG
>DCHH01000111.1:0-1441 GCA_002315625.1 Bacteroidales bacterium UBA1757 | reverse complement strand
ATTATCACATATATGAACAACTTGTCTAACCACTTGTCAGGTACCTTGTCCTCCTTGAACATTTTGCCTGTTATGGACAGACCAAGCAGGAAAGCGATTGCGAAGAAAAGGCCGTACCAACGGATTTCCTTTCCGAAAACAGAAAAAAGAGCGGGCGAAACCGTCCATGTAATGTAGTCAAGAATCGGCATACTATAAATTTTGCGGGGCATCGCACACATCGCACGACACCCCGCAAAGATAGTTTATTTAGGCCAAAAAACAGGCCTTATACCTTAGGTTATCAAAAACAAAATATCAGAAACCACCCTGCGGGCCACCGAAGCCACCCTGCGGGTCGCCAAATCCGCCTTGAGGACCGCCACCAAAGCCTCCCTGGGGGCCACCACCAAAGCCTCCCTGAGGACCGCCGAAACCACCCTGCATACGCTGCTGCATCTGCTTCTGCTGTTCTGCGAGCATAGCATCATATTTCTTCTGCTGTTCCGGGGTAAGGACCGCCTTGATTTCGGCATTCTTGGCAGCCTGACGCTCCTGCATCTGCTTCATCATGGTCTCGGGGTTCATCTGCTGGCCCTGGCCACCCTGTGCAAACATTTCACTCATTCTGACCGAGTCCTGAGCTGCATATTTGTAGTTAATGATAAAGATACTTTCAATCTGCTTGTCGGTGAGCTCAACAGCCTTATGGATATTGGAAGTCTCACGTTCTGCACGCTGCTGGACGGTAGTTGCACGTCCTCTTCCACCTTGTCCACGTCCACCTCTCTGAGGTCTGTCTTGAGCCATGGCTGCCACTGAAAGAAGGATGGCGACCAGCATCAATAAAGATTTTAAGTTTTTCATTTTGTTCTTGTTTTTTAGTTGTTTTGCAATATGCGGAATTTAGAGAGAGAATGATTCAAAAGGTTTAATATCTTTAATTCATACAACGTTGTTTTTTGATGTCTTCGTAGGCCTGATTGATTTCCTGGAACTTTTCTTTGGCCTTCTTCTGGATATCTTCTCCAAGATGGCTTACTTTGTCGGGATGATGCTTCATGGCCATCTTCTTGTATGCCTTTCTCACTTCATCATCCGTTGCATTGGGAGTGATTTCCAGAATTGTGTAGGCACTATTGACGTCTTTGACGAACATTGCCTTAATGGAATCAAAATCCGGGTTGGATATTCCAAGGAGATATGCGATTCTCTTAATGACTGCCTGCTCTTCGACGGAGACCTCGCCGTCGCTCCCGGCCAGACCGAAAAGATAATGGAGCAGCTGAAGCCTGGAAGCGTGGTCCATTGATCCCTTTATCTGCATACAAATCCTCATCAGGTCATATTCCTGTTTTAGCAAGTCCCTGAGAATCAAGACATACTGTTCAGCCTTTTCCTGCCCGAACTGCTGTTTGAAGAAAGTCTTCACATAGTTAAGCTCTGATTTTTTGACCTGATT
>DCHH01000040.1:7423-10965 GCA_002315625.1 Bacteroidales bacterium UBA1757 | reverse complement strand
GCAATGAAACGCTTCATCGAATATACCTATAATAATTATTACGATGCTGAGCGTCAGTTGATGACGGCCGACAAGTACGGTGACTGGTGCATGCCGCCTGAATCACCCGAATTGGTTCACTCGAATGCTCCTGACAGACTGACTGACGGAAAGCTCATCGCAACGGCCTATTTCTTTGGAATGTTGGAGATGATGCAGGAGTATGGCGATATACTTGGACGTGGCGGTGAGATTACCGACTATGCCTCAAAGGCGCAATCCTTGCGGGAAGGGTTCCAGAAGACTTTTGCTAATGGCACGGACGGCGGTTTCAGCAATAATACCGTTGCGGCTAATCTCGTGGCTATTGCTTCGGGACTGGCTGAGCCCGAGCAGGTTCCGGGTGCCCTTGAGAAGATTCGCCATCAGATTATGGATGTGTGCCACGGAACCATGTCAACCGGTGTTATCGGCGACCAGTGGCTGTGGCGTGTTCTGGCCCGCAACGGTTACGACGATATTGTCTGGCAACTTGCTACCACTACCGATTATCCGAGCTTCGGGTATATGACAAAACAGGGGGCTACCACTTTGTGGGAACTCTGGAATGGTGATACGGCCAATCCTTCCATGAATTCGCGCAATCACGTCATGCAGTTGGGCGACTTTATGCAGTGGTGCTTTGAGGACCTTGCGGGAATCCGTTCCGACAGCCGGCTGGTGGGATTCAAGCACTTGACTATGGCTCCTTCCTTTGAGACCGAAGGGTGTGAGTGGGTGAATGCTTCGTACGAGACCCCCTACGGGCTGGTTGTCAGCAAATGGAAGAGAACCTCTGACGGCAGTCTGCACTGGCTGGTATCCGTTCCGGCAAATTCTACGGCTGAAATCACTCTTCCGGTCAGTGACCGCCGACGGGTGACGGTTAATGGAAAGCAGGCTCCTAAGGCTACCAATGTTGTTGGAGAGAATGGTGTGTGGATGATTGGTTCAGGTACGTATTGTATTGATATAAAATAAAATGAGTAATATGAGAACTAGGTTTTTTCTTGCTTGTGTGTTTTTGCCTTTGGTTGTGATAGGGCAGGATAAGGGGTTGACGGACACTTACAACAGTAAGTTTGCCAAGGCTTGGAGTGTCGATGAGACTGCGGTCAGGTGGACTGACGGATTCTGGGGCAACCGCTTCGACGTGTGCCGTGACACTATGGTCGAGGCTATGTGGCACATTATGAACGACCCTCAGGTGTGCCCGGCCTACCGGAATCTGGAGATTGCCGCCGGCTACTGCGACGGTGAGCATCACGGACCGGCGTTCCTTGACGGTGATTTCTTCAAATGGTTCGAGAGTATGGCGGCTGTCTATGCCGTGACTCGTGAGCCGAAACTTGACGCTCTGATGGACGAAATCATCGTAACCATCGCCAAGGCCCAGCGCGAGGACGGCTACATGCATACTCAGGTGGTCATTCCCGAGCGGAATCACCAGAAGGAACTGCATGACAATCAGGGTGTTGTCGGTACTGCAACGGGTACTGCAAAGGGCGGTGCATTCAACAACCGACTGAACTTTGAGACATACAACCACGGACACCTTATGATGGCAGCCTGCGTGCATTACCGTGCTACGGGCAAGCGCACCCTTCTGGATGTGGCCATTAAGGCTACCGATTTCCTCTATAATTTCTACAAGACTGCATCGGCCGAACTGGCACGCAATGCCATCTGCCCGTCGCACTATATGGGAGTGGTGGAGATGTATCGCGTGACGGGTGATCCCCGCTATCTTGAACTGGCTCAGAACCTTATCGATATCCGCGGGCTGGTCGAGAACGGTACCGACGACAATCAGGACCGCGTCCCGTTCCGCGAGCAGTGGAACGCTATGGGACACGCTGTCCGTGCCAACTATCTTTATGCGGGTGTGGCCGATGTCTATGCTGAGACCGGTGACGAGACGCTTCTACCTAATCTTGAGAGTATCTGGAGCGATATTGTAAACCATAAAATGTACATCACAGGCGGCTGTGGTGCTCTTTACGACGGAACATCGCCCGACGGTACGAACTACACTCCTGACAGTATCCAGAAGGTGCACCAGTCGTACGGCCGCGCCTACCAGCTGCCGAATTCGACGGCTCACAATGAGACTTGTGCCAATATCGGCAACCTGCTCTTCAACTGGCGGATGTTCCTGGTTTCGGGAGATGGCAAATATAACGACATCGTTGAGAGAGTTCTCTACAATAGTCTGTTGTCTGGTATTAGCCTTGACGGAACCAAGTATTTCTATACCAATCCGTTGCGCTTGTCGGATGAGTTTCCATACACTCTTCGCTGGCCAAAGGAGCGAACCCGTTACATCAGCTGTTTTTGCTGCCCGCCTAACACTGTCCGCACTGTCTGTGAGGCACAGAACTATGCCTACGCACTGACTGAGGACGGACTTTACTGCAACCTTTATGGCGGCAGTGCTCTGGATACCAAACTCCGTGACGGTTCGCCGCTGAAACTCACTCAGGTCTCGAACTATCCTTGGGAAGGGGTTTCGCAAATAACCTTTGAAAAGGCCCCGAAAAAGAAGGAAATGGCTGTCTATCTGTATATTCCGTCGTGGTGCGACAGCTATGACATTGCTGTCAATGGCTTGTCGGTCAATGTTGCTCCGGTCAAGGGCTATGCCATGGTTAATCGGGTTTGGAAGAAAGGTGACAAGATTACTGTTACTCTTGAGATGAAGGCTAAGCTGATGGCTTCAAATCCTTTGCTTGAGGAGACTCGTAACCAGGTGGCAGTGATGCGCGGTCCGGTAGTCTATTGCTTGGAATCCAATGATTTACAGGGGCGTGACATCGACAATGTCCTTATTCCTGCCAATATTGAGTGGAAGGAGAAGAGTGTTACGATTGACGGGTGTCCGATGACTGCCCTGACAGGAACGGCTCTTTACCTTCGCGACGAAAGCTGGGACAACACTCTCTATCGCGAGGTGAACACTGGCATGGAAAAGTTCGAGGTGACTCTGATTCCCTATTTCGCCTTCGGCAACCGTGGCCACAGCGAAATGTCGGTCTGGCTCCCCCTTGCCCGATAGTCTGTTAGGGAAAATCCGGAGTAGGTCGTAAAATAGATACTAAAAATCAGTATCTTTGCGAAAATTTTTACTCCGATGAAAACCATTCGTGCAGCCATAGTTGGTTATGGCAATATTGGTCATTATGTTCTGGAGGCCCTTCAGACCGCTTCCGATTTCGAAATTGCTGGCATCGTGCGCCGTAGTGCTGATGTGCCGCAAGAACTTTCAGACTATAAGGTTGTTACAGCTATTTCCGAGTTGAAGGATGTCGATGTGGCAATCCTTTGTGTGCCGTCCCGCAAAGTTGAGGCTTTTGCGCCCGATATTCTTGCTCAGGGAATTAATACGGTCGACAGTTTTGATATCCATACCGGAATTTGGGAGCTCCGCTGCCGACTGGATGCTGTTGCCAAGGAGCATGGGAGTGTGTCGGTCATTTCTGCCGGCTGGGATCCGGGGAGCGATTCGATTGTCCGTGCACTGATGC
>DCHH01000040.1:2614-7291 GCA_002315625.1 Bacteroidales bacterium UBA1757 | reverse complement strand
CCGTTGGGCACGGGCGTTCATCGCCGTATGGTCTATATTGAGGTGGCTGACGGTTACAATTTTGAGGATGTTGCGGCTGCTATCAAGGCCGATCCATATTTTGTGCATGACGAGACTTTTGTTACACAAGTGGATGATGTGGAGGCAGTTAAGGATATGGGACATGGTGTGAATCTGGTGCGTAAGGGCGTTTCGGGAAAGACCCAGAACCAGCTTTTCGAGTTCAATATGCGCATTAACAATCCGGCACTTACTGCCCAGGTTATGGTTGGTATGGCCCGTGCGACAATGCGTCAGGCTCCGGGTGCTTACACAATGATTGAGATTCCGGTTATCGATATGCTTGCCGGCGACCGCGAAACTCTTGTCCGTCACCTTGTATGATGTGGGAAAGAGATTTTGATTATATTTGGGACTTTCTTTGAGAATATAATGACTATGAGAACCTTCATTAAAGGCTTGGCATTGGCTGCGGCTCTGCTTTCGACGGCCGGTCTGTGTGCGCAGGACAAGGCTGCTAACACAACTGACCATCAGAACCCGTGGAAGCATCAGGTGAGTATCGGTATTGGTGACCCTTTGACCGAAACGGTCTTCTATCGTGCAACACCCCACAAGGATTACACCGACCTGCGTCAGGAGGCCAAATACCTCGAGCAGCAGAACTACCATTATCTGCCCCATATCTTTGCGGACTATTACTACAGTTTCAAGGATTGGCTCCATGTAGGGTGTCAGGTTGATTTCGGCTGTTTCTATTGGAATAATGTCTATTACAAGGGAGGTTCGAATCAGTCGGTATCTTCTGAAAAACAGATAAACTGTAACATTTGTGTGCTGCCCGAAGTCAGGTTTGACTGGTTCCGCCGCACCCATTTCCGTCTGTTCAGTACGGTTCGTCTCGGTATCGACATCAATACCGGCAGCGAGAAGGACTATCTTGGCCGAAACACTGCTGTCGGAATTGCCATTGACCCTACATTCATCGGTTGCAGTTACGGATGGGAGCACTGGTTCGCTGCATTTGAACTGGGTTCGCTTAGTGCACTTTGCGGGACTGCACAGATTTTCATGGTACAGTCAAAGACATTTGCCCTTTCCGGCGGTTATAGATTCTGAAAGAGATGAAACACACAATTACATATTTTTTTCTGCCCCTGTTGCTTTGCTTGGCTCTATGTTCCTGTAAACAGGATACATACGAGTATGTCTATTTCGACGACCCGGATCCTGACATGTTTCAGGTGACCCGTACCGAAGTGGATGATTTGAGTGAAGGACTTCCGTCTTGCGCCATTACCGATGCCTTGAATGAAGCTGAAACCAAAGGTGTGCTGACCAAGGGCAGCAGCATGACAATCAACACTATGGCTAAGGGCTTGATAACCGGTATGTTCGGCAGCAAGCTCCATTCATTGATAGGCACCTATAATTCGTCGGGCAAGGATGGTGAGCCTTTGCGTCTGTCGGGCCGTATCATTCTGCCGTCACAGGGTGAAATCCGCAACATAGTCTTAGTCAGTCACTTTACTATTACTGCAGACTATGAATGTCCGTCCAATTCATTCCAGTTGGAGGGCATTCTGGCGCTGTTGGGCTATGCTGTGGTCATTCCAGACTATATTGGTTATGGTGTGACACGCGATATGATTCATCCCTATCTTTGTGCCGACCTCACTGCCAAAAATGTTTGCGACATGCTGGATGCCGCAGTGCCATACCTCAAGAAAATCGGCCGTGCCCCGAAGGATGAAGGTATTTACCTGATGGGTTATTCCCAGGGGGGTGCCACAACAATGGCTGTCGAGCGCCGTCTGGAAAGTGAAGAATATGCAAATCTGGAAGCCTTTACTGATACCACCGGCACTGTCCCTCTGTTCAAATATAAAATCCTGAGAAATTTCGCGGGTGCCGGTCCATACGATATTGCTACCACCTACGACCAGTGCTGTGAACAGGATGAAACCTCAATTCCGTGTGCTGTGCCTATGATTATCATGGGAATGAATTACGGCGAGGACCTTGGTCTTGACTACAAGAACTTCTTCAAGGAACCGCTGCTCAGCAACTATGACGAGTGGATTAATTCCAAGAAATATACAACCAAGCAGCTTGGTAAGATCATGGGTACGAAGCATGTGAGCGACCTGATGACCGACCGCGCGATGCAAAAGCGTGACCCGCACACATTGCAACTCTACAATGCGATGATGCACAATTCCATCTTCAACGGGGCATGGGTGCCGTATGCGTCGGTTTATATGTTTCATTCAATAGATGACGATACTGTGCCGTACGTCAATACCCAGATGACCCGTTCGAAATTCCCGTATTGTGACATAGAATACAATGTCGGACACTATGGCAACCATGTCAAGGGTTGTGTGAAGTTCATTTTCTGCTGCGTGGATCTCCTTAAATGACAAGGCTATGAAAAGAGATATATTATTCGGAAGTGCGGTTGCTTCCTTGCTGCTAATGGTGACGGTGGTTTCATGTAATATTGCTGTAACTCCTGTATATTTGCTTAAACCTACAGGTATAACCATGAAGGTGGCGGATAAGACACTGACCACTGACGCATTCAGGGTGAATGTCATTCTTGACGAGGACAACCGTTATTATCATTGCACTATTCTCCCTGACAGCCTGTATAAGACATTCAAGGACGACAACGTATTAATGCAGGCCTTAATTGATACATTGTACAGCGCATACCGGAACCTGGCGGACTTCTTTGGAACCTGGCAATGTTCTTTCGCCACAAAATGCCTAAGATACGGCAATGACTATGTGACTTTTTCCAATCTCAAATCAGGAACAAATTATGTGGTGTGCAGTTTTTGTGTGGATCCGGATAAACTGAAACCCATAGGTGATTTGTACTGTCTTAACGTTAAGACAAATGACTTTGTCCCAAGCGACCTTTCATTCAAGGTGCTGTTTCAGGAAAAAAGTGACGGTCCTTTCATAACGGTTGCCCCCTCAAATGACATGGATTCTTATATTTGGGATTTTGAGACAATTCAAACAATGAAGGACAAATATAAAGACACGCCGAAATTGTTTATTGATGCCCTCATTGAATCATATCGGAGTTGGGATGATTTGGAGTCATTGGTAGTCAAGGGGTTCAATAGCCTTAATGTGTCTCCGTGGTTTGAAGATGCAGAGGATACCGTTAAATATATATTTGTGGTGACCGGATATGATGGAGGTTATACTACTCCGATAATGACAGATACTTTCTGCTATCCGTTTGATGTGGATAGCCTGTCCTTTATTCAGCCTATTTGGGATTACTGATTCCTATAGTTTTTATTGGTAGAGAAAACGTTTGATGCTCATCTTCGGGGTCTTCTCGAAGGGGACATCAACTGTTTCAATACGAGATACTTTGCTGTAGGTGGGAAGGTTGCGGTTGACGGTTTCCAGAATGCGGTTGACCTGTTCCTTTATTTTCTCCGGAGTGTCGATTCCGTTCTGTAGCATTGCGGTTTCCGAAAGATAGACTAGTGCCACCATACGGTTGTCGCGGTCAACGACGAGCGATTCGACGACGTACGGCTGGTTGTTGATAATTGCTTCCACCTCCTCGGGATAGATGTTCTGCCCGTTCGAGCTGAGAATCATATTCTTGCTGCGGCCACGTATGTAGATATTCTTGTGGCGGTCCATTACGCCGAGGTCACCGGTGCGTAGCCATCCGTCGGGGGTGAATGCGGTTTCTGTCGCTTGGCGGTTCTTGAAATAGCCAACCATGATATTGGCTCCTTTGGCTTGTATTTCGCCCACGATATGTTGCGGGTCTTCAGAATCTATGCGGACCTCCATTCGGTCGGCTGGTTTGCCGCAAGAACCTGCGGCGTAATGCTCAACTCCTTCGTATGCCAAGAGAGGGGCTGCTTCTGTCATTCCGTAACCCACAGAATATGGGAGCTTTAACTTCTTGAACCAACGCTCGACTTCCGGGTTGAAGCCGGCCCCACCCATGATTATGGTGTAAACATTTCCACCAAGCCTTCGGAGAAATTCGTTGCGTATTTTCTTGAAAACAATACCCTTGGCTACCGGGATGCGCGAAAGAGACCTGACTTTGCGTGTGGAGAGGAGAGGCAGTAAGGATGACTTGAAGATTTTCTCCATTACCATCGGTACTGTTATAATAAGGTATGGTTTTACTACCTGGAGGGATTCGGTAAGAAGGGTCGGTGTCGGGGTTTTGCCTAAGAAATGTATTGTTGCTCCGGAGCAGAATGGAAAAAGAAATTCGACCATGAATCCGTACATGTGGGCCATGGGAAGCATGGACAGGATTGTGTCGCCGGGTTTGGGGCCAAGTAGCCGCTGCAGGAACAGAATGTTGGAACAGAAGTTTTCATAGGTAATCATAACCCCCTTTGGTGAACTTGTAGTTCCGGAGGTGTAGTTGATTACGGCCAGTTCCTTGAGATTGTCGGTAGGGTAGTGGATGTCTGTCGGTTTCAGCCCGTCGGGATATTTCGAATCGAACAGGTCACTGCGGTTGTCCAACACTTGCTGCAGCTGCTTGTCGGTGGCATATAAGACGGAAAAGTCGGCCAGGTCAACGACGTATTTCAGGTTGGGCATCTTTTTGATGTCCAGCTTATTGAACAGGGTGGCATCGGTGAAGAGGACCTTTGATTCGGAGTGATG
>DCHH01000040.1:2024-2498 GCA_002315625.1 Bacteroidales bacterium UBA1757 | reverse complement strand
TTGCGGGCTGAGATGGCTATTTTGTCACCTTTGGTGATGCCTGTCAGTTCGAAGCAAATATGGAAGCGCTCGATGGAAGAGGCTACCTCCTCGAAGGTGTATGAGTCTGTTTTGTAGGTGCAAAGTGCCGTCTCGTTCCATCGCGAGGACATTTGTTCCTCCAGAAATGTCAGGTAGTGCTTCATTCAGGTGCGGTTTCGCCTGCAAAGGTAATGATTATTTGGCCACTTGGCCAAATAATCATTACCGTCATGCTGAACTTGATTCAGCATCCCTTGTTATCAAAGGGATCCCGGGTCGAGCCCGGGATGACGGGAGTGGTGGGGCCGGGCTGACGGAGGTGTTGTTTTTTTTGGAGAGATGGTTTGAAAAGCTTATCTTTGCGGCGGTTTTGACAACTATGAGATTTTTGAACATACATCACAGCCACCTGCATCACGGACGTTCCTGAGAACGGCTGGTTGTTTGTTGTAT
>DCHH01000040.1:1768-1957 GCA_002315625.1 Bacteroidales bacterium UBA1757 | reverse complement strand
AGATATGCTGAGAATTGCTATTCAGGGAAAAGGGCGCCTCTATGAAGATACTATGGCGCTGTTGGAAAAGGCTAATGTGAAGTTTGATGTCGGCAAGCGTGTGCTGCTGGTACCGGCCAAGAACTTCCCGGTCGAAGTGCTGTTTTTGCGTGATGACGACATTCCACAGTCTGTGGCTGCCGGAGTGGC
>DCHH01000040.1:0-1685 GCA_002315625.1 Bacteroidales bacterium UBA1757 | reverse complement strand
TGGGCTTCAGCCGCTGCCGTCTTTCGCTGGCAATACCTAAAGATGCTGACTATCAGGGATTACGGTGGTTTGAAGGAAAGAAAATTGCAACTTCATATCCGGCAATTCTTGGGAAATTCCTGGCATCAATAAATATTTCAGCGGGGATTCATGTGATTACCGGCTCGGTGGAAATCGCTCCGGGAATTGGTCTGGCTGATGCAATATTTGATATTGTAAGTTCGGGCAGTACGTTGGTTACCAACCGTTTACGTGAAGTTGAAACGGTTATGCAGTCGGAAGCGTTGCTTATTGCCAACAAGGCTTTGACGGCTGAAAAGCAGGCGGTTCTCGACGAATTGATATTCCGTTTTAATGCCATACGTGAGGCGGAGGGGAAGAAGTACATTATGCTCAATATCCCCAATGTGAAGATTGCCGATGTATGTCGGCTGTTGCCTGGTATGGAGTCGCCTACGGTTACGCCGCTCGCCGAGGAGGGGTGGTCGTCGGTTCACTCCGTTGTGGAGGAGAAGCGCTTTTGGGAGATTATCGCCCAGCTGAAGGCAATCGGGGCTAAGGGCATTCTGGTCCTGCCCATCGAAACCATGGTGCCATGACGTCATCCCGGGCTTGACCTTCGTCATCCCGGGCTTGACCCGGGATCCCGTCGAAAACGAGGGATCCTGAATCAAGTTCAGGATGACGGAAAAGGAACGAGGGATCCTGAATCAAGTTCAGGATGACGGTAGATAATAATTCGAAGTTATGAAGACATACATTTTTCCGGAAAGACAGGAGTGGGAGGTGCTGACACGTCGTCCGCAGGTCGATCCGACAGCCCTGTTCGACAAGGTTGGGGCAATTCTCAAGGATGTGCGAGTACGCGGTGACAAGGCAGTCATCGAATATACGGAAAAGTTCGACGGCTCCTGTCCCGACACTCTGCAAGTTGGTGCTGCGGATGTCAGGCGTGCAGAAAACCTGGTTTCGGATTCCTTGAAGCAGGCCATTCGGGCAGCCAAGGCAAATATCGAGAAGTTTCATCTCTCGCAGCGTCATGACCCGTTAAGGGTTGAAACCCAGACTGGTGTAATGTGCTGGCAGAAATCGCTTCCTATTGAAAAAGTGGGCCTGTATATCCCTGGTGGAACGGCTCCTCTCTTTTCGACTGTGCTGATGCTCGCCATTCCGGCACGTATTGCAGGTTGCCGTGAAATAGTGCTTTGTTCGCCGGTGAGTCGTGAATGGGGTGATATCCATCCGGCTGTAATTTATGCGGCAAGCCTTTGCGGGGTTGAGAAAATTTATCGTGTGGGTGGGGTTCAGGCCATTGCCGCCATGGCATACGGTACTGAAACAATTCCTCGCGTGTATAAGATTTTCGGCCCTGGTAACCAATATGTTACAGCTGCAAAACAGTTGGTTAGCCTTGGTGAGACGGCAATTGACATGCCTGCCGGACCTTCAGAGGTGGAGGTTGTGGCAGATGCTACGGCAAGTATTCCGTTTGTGGCTTCTGACCTGTTGTCGCAGGCTGAACACGGCGTTGACAGTCAGGTGGTTCTGGTTACCGACAGTGAAGATGTGGCTCGTAAGGTAATGGATGAAACCGCCCGCCAGTGTGCTTTGCTGCCGCGTCATGAAATCGCTGATAAAGCGTTGGAAAACAGTTGTATTGTGGTATTGCACGACCGCAAGGAAAT
>DCHH01000117.1:37428-43771 GCA_002315625.1 Bacteroidales bacterium UBA1757 | reverse complement strand
CATCCGCAGCGTCGAAGCACTCTCACCACACGGCAAGACGATATCGTCACAAGCAGGATGGCTTTGCGAGCAAGTTGAACGGCACGAACCAAAAGAAGTATCAAACTTGAAACCAAGCCCTTCCAGCACATCCAAAGTCGCCTTGATATCTTGCGAGAAACCGACATTGGAGACGGTGCACTCCCCTCCCGACAGTGCCGAAGCAATCAGCAGCCTGTGGGCATAGCTTTTCGAAGGGGGTGCTGTCACCCTCCCTTTCGCTACTCCTATGCCTATTCTCTTGTTCATTATTCTGAAATACAGAACAACTTGCTCAGCTTTTCCTGTACATCATCCAGTGTGCCGTCATTGCTGACAACTGCATCGGCAGTTGCAAGATATGTGGCATAGCGCTCCTCATAGCGCCGTTTCAGCGACTCAACATCATTTGAAAACGGCCTGTCAGCAGTAGGCATAAGCTGGCTCAACGGCCTGTCAATAAAAATGATACGTCCGTTCTGCCGAAGCCGAAGCACGCTTTCATCACTCATCGGCACACCTCCACCGGTAGCAATGACCTGACCGGCTGCACAAGCCACCTCAGCCACAACCTCCCGTTCCAACTGCCGGAAAGCAGGTTCCCCATAGCGAGAGGCAAAGTCGGCAATACTCATTCCGGCCCGCTTGACCGCCAATGCATCCGTATCAACAAAAGGCATACCCAAATGCTCGGAAAGCCAGACACCGATAGTGCTTTTTCCGGACGACGGCATACCGGTCAGGACAATATTTGTCTTTTGACCGACAAGCCAGCCATAAACCTCTTCAATAACCCTTTCCCGGTCGGCAAATGCCTTGTCCTGAAACCATTCAATGGCATACACCGCCTGTGCAACAAGCATATACAATCCACCATCCGCACGGATGCCACGTCGCAGAGCCTCAACAACCAAACGGGTTCTAAGAGGATTGGCAACGCAGTCCAGCACCCCCTCCAAACAAGGAAAACAAGACAAATCAACAAGACACCCGTCGTTGTCGGGATACATACCAACCGGCGTAGCATTCACAAGAACCTGAGCATCACACCCTTTGCGAAGCTGTTCATACGAGACCTCCCCATCGGACGGCTTGTGGCGCACAGCGCAAACAATTTCCGAAGCCCCTTCATCCCGCACCGCAGCAGCTGCAGCCTTGCTGGCACCTCCCGTGCCCAATATCAACACCTTACGTCCACGAAAACCAATCCCCGCATGGGAGGCCATCGCCCTAAAACCGTAATAATCGGTATTAGCCCCAAAGAGCTTTCCGTCACGATTTACTATCACATTCACAGCCCCGACATTCCGAGCCGACTCATCCATTCCACCATCAAGATACGGGATAACCCGCTGCTTGTATGGAATTGTCACATTGACAGCCCTAAAACGGCGTTCACGCAAAAAAGCATCCAAGCCCTCAGGAGTCACCTCATGCGGCTCGTAAGTGTATAAAGCTATCCGTTCGTGGATAATCTTCGAGAAGCTCTGCCCAAGATGCTCGCCGATAAGTCCGTATTCCATAACGGTTTACCTCAAATAGTCAGTTCCATATTCCAGGGCAATCAAATCGCAAAGGACGATGGCCGTCATGGATGTGATAACCGGACAAATCCGTCGTACTATGGCCGGGTCGTGCCGTCCGGAAAGCTTTAGTTCAGCCTCGGTTTCGTGCAGGAAATCAATCGTTTGCTGAATTTTTCCTATCGAAGGAGTAGGTTTGATGGCAGTATTGAAAACCACCGGCATTCCATTTGTGATGCCACCGTTCACCCCTCCGCTATTATTCGTTCGAGTCAGGACCTTGCCATTATCATAATATAGGGAATCGTTTGCCTCGGAGCCGCGCATGTCAGCAATCTGGAAACCGGCACCGAACTCAATGCCCTTCACTCCTCCAATAGCAAAAACGCCCTTTGAAATTGCCCCTTCAACACTGTCAAACCAAGGATTGCCGATGCCCGCAGGAAGTCCGGTCACAACAGTCTGCACCACCCCACCGACCGAGTCGTTTTCCGCTTTTGCCTGCAAAACGGCTTCACGCATACACTTTTCATCACCCTCGATACCTCCGCAGCGAATCAGTTTGGTAGAAATATCTATCCCCTTATTTTTCAACGCCTTAAGAGCGATGGCTCCAACAGCCACAATACCTGCAGTAATACGGCCGCTGAAATGACCTCCACCCCTGTAGTCCTCAAATCCCTTATATTTCATATAGGCTGTGTAATCGGCATGCGAAGGACGAGCCAGACCGTGAAAAGCCTCATAGTCACCGCTTTTCACATCCTCGTTAGGTATCAGAATGCAGATTGGTGCACCAGTCGTATATCCATTGAACACCCCGCTAACCACCCGGAATCTGTCAGGTTCACGACGGGCAGTATCGACTTCATCCTGAGGACGGCGCTCCGACAGCCACGCGGCGATTTCCGCCTCACTGACAGCAATACCTGGAGCCATACCGTCCAGGACAGCCCCGATTTCCATTCCGTGCGACTCTCCGAAAAGGGTCAGTACTACACTGTTACCTATGCTGTTACCCATATTTATTCCGAACAATTCTGTCTGGCACAGATAAGCTCTTTAATTGAGGCCATTTGCATGCTTTTAAGTTCAAACTTTCCTATCTCGTTGACATACACCACATTCACACTATCCCCCGACCTCTTCTTGTCATGTCCGACAAAACTCATAAGCGCATCGGCAGATATGTCTGTGCGTGTAGGCAGTCCATATTTCTCCAGCACCGCCTGAATTTCCGACCTGACCGTTGAAGAGCAAAAGAAAAGCATCCCCATCCCCACACATTCGCCATGACAATACTCCCCCTCAGAAGCAGTTTCAATGGCATGTCCGACAGTATGGCCAAAGTTCAGCACCCGACGGAGCTTCTGCTCGTAAGGGTCCTCCTCAACTATCCGCTTTTTCAGCCTCAAAGCCTCAGCAACTATTGTATCTATTTCATCTTCAATATGTTCCGAGTCCCTTATTTTATCGAATAGCGGACGGCTGAAAGTGGCTGCCATCTTCAGTGCCTCAACCAGTCCTTCGCGGAAAAGCCTCCTGTCGAGTGTCCTTAAAGTATTAGTGTCAATTATCACCTTGGCTGGCTGATAGAAGGAACCTACCACATTCTTAATTCCGTCGAAATTGACAGCAGTCTTGCCCCCTATAGAAGCATCCACCTGGGCAAGCAATGTGGTCGGAATATTGTAGAAATCAATGCCTCGCATATATGTGGCGGCAGCAAAACCGGCCAAATCGCCAACCACGCCACCGCCGACTGCCACCACGGCATCACTACGGGTGAACCCCCTGCGCACCATCTGGGAAATGATGACATTGAGCATCTGCATGTCCTTGCTCTTTTCCCCGGCGGGAAAGACAAGACTGAATCCCTGCCCACTTTGTTCCAGTACTCTTTTCCAATAGTCTGTTGGAACACCGTCATCGCTGACTACCAACACCTTACGTTCAAGGTTAATGTAGTCAGCAATATGCGCCAAAGCCCCTCGCTCAATAACCACATCGTAACTCTGCTCAGAATGTCGGACAGTCAGAAACGTCCCTTCTGAAGAGTGGTCTTCTGTGGTTTTTAGCATGAAATCCGCCTCATACCCTCTGGTCAGTTCCATGACTTTTTGCTGAAAATCAGCATAATAATCCTTTATTGATTCATCAGCGAGAAATTGACTATTGCGTTGCAGCACCTCAAACTGACGGCATGTATCAAGTATGGGTAATTTATGCCTATACTTATAGTCAGCCACACGGGCACCGAGCTGCATGCGGCGCTCGAAAAGCCGGGCCATCTCGCGGTCAATGTCGTTCAGCTGCTGCCTGATGCCGTCGAGTTCATCCATCATAATACTCTATATCAAGATGTTCCCCGTCAAAGACAGCGTATGAGAATTCCTTTATCCAGTCGCCCGGAATAACCACTCTCGAACCGCATCCCAACTGGAAATCGAGGACAATATGGCGATGGCCGAAGATGAAGAAATCGGGTATTTCAGACTGATGAGATGCAATGTAGCTTTTGGCATAGCCTATCAGGTGCTCCTGTTCCTCTCCAAGATAACGAACCTCGCCGTCACGCTTGCGCTTGAGAAAACTGTGCTGAGACCATTTCTTCCCTATCCACATGCCAAGATTCGGAGGAAAGATATTGGAATACATCCAGCGCAGCACAGGACTATGGAACATCCAGCGCAGGAAAGCAGCACCGGTGGAGGGGTCGCCCAGGCCGTCGCCGTGAGCCATGTAAAAGAGCTTTCCCCCTAACTGCCTGACAATAGGTTTGTCAATGACCTGAACGTTCAGTTCCTTCTGCATATAGCCGTACATCCACATGTCGTGGTTGCCGGCAAACCAATAGACCGGAATACCCGCATCGGTGAAGTCGGCCAGTTTGCTCAGGAAGCGCACAAAGCCCTTTGGCACAACATGTTTGTACTCGTACCAGAAGTCGAGCATGTCGCCCATCAGATAGAGTTCGCTGCAATCGTCCTGAATGGAGGAGAGAAAGCGCACAAGCTTCCTTTCCCTATCCAGCGAGTCGCTGTCAAGCGCCCCCAGATGTGAATCCGCCACAAAATAAACTTTCTTGGACATGTCGTTTGTTATCACATCAGGTTAAGTTCAAGCCGTGCCTCCTCGGACATCATCTCCTGATTCCATTCCGGCTCAAAGACCAGCTGGACCTCGACCCCGCTGACCCCCTCAATAGAAGAAACCTTCTGCTGGACATCCTCCAGAAGGAAATCGGCCAGCGGGCAGGTGGGGGCAGTCAGCGTCATGTCAATCGACACGTGCCCCTCGTCACTCACATCCACCTTGTAGATAAGTCCCAAATCGTATATGTTGACAGGTATCTCAGGGTCATAAACCGTCCTGAGCATCCGTACGATTTCCTCCTCAATCTTCAGAAAATCATTGTTCATGGATAGCATTGCTTTTATCGAGGCGTAAAGATAGTGCATTTTCCTTTTTCATGCAACCACCAGCCGGCAAGCCGTTACAGTCTCCCGTTGTCGGCATAACTATAGTAGCTGCCGTCACATACAATAAGGTGATCGACCAGAACCAGTCCCAACGACCTGGCAGCCACGGACATGGCCGACGTCATCCGGTTGTCCTCAGGACTTGGGTCAACAATGCCTGATGGGTGATTGTGGCAGATAATGACGGCCGATGCCAATTGCTGAACCGCCTCACGCATCACCACACGGGGGTCGGCTGCCGTACTGTTCACCCCGCCACGACTGATGCACGACTCGCCGATAAGCCTGTTCTTCGCATTTAGGAACAAAGCCCAGCACTCCTCTGTCTTCTTTTCAGCCAAGCGCGGAAACATCCAGTCATAAATCTTCCGGCTGTCGTTCAGATGAGGACGCGCAGGCATTTCCGACAACTGGCGACGTTTGCCAAGTTCAAGGGCCGCCAAGACGGAAGCCGACTTGGCCAGTCCAATTCCCTTGAAGCGCCGCATCATGTCATGCGCACTCATCTTGTTCAACACCGCCAAGTTGTTCCCGACCTCGGCCATAATGTGTTTTGCCACATCCAAGGCACTTTCACTTGCAGTCCCAGACCTTAGAAGAATAGCCAGCAACTCTGCGTCACTAAGCGTGCTGGCCCCGCTTCGCATCAGTTTTTCTCGCGGTTGGTCGGCCTCCGACCACTCCCGCATTGTAAATCCGTTCATATTCCGTTCATATAAAATTCACGACAAAGGTAACATATTTTTTACATACTCAAAATATCCACCTTACTTTGATGAAAGTGATTTACTTGAACGGAGTACGACTCTTTGAATGAATAAGTTTTCTGGCTTTCACGGAATTGAACCTCACCGGGCCGGTCACAAATTCCGGTACATTGTATGAAAGGAAACGTTCAGCATAGAACTTCATCGGGTCACGCTGTGGCAACATAAAAGGCTTGCCCACAGTGCCGTCAGCGGCGATATGGGAAAAGTAGGGACGGGTGAACTGCCCGTCATCACGTCGGGATGAGAACACCATCCAGCGGCTGTTCGAACTGAAACTGTGATAGCTTTCGGTATCGTCGCTATTCAATTCAGTAAGCGGACGGCTCTCTCCGGTTGCAAGGTCAAGAATCCAAAGGTCGGCCTCGTGGTGCCATATCGAGAACGTACCGAAATCAGACATCGTAAACACCACAAAACGACCATCATACGAAGGTCGCGGATAGGATATGCTCTTGCCCATTGTAGCTGCATCAATAATCGTCTCGACACTGTCTCCGACCATTCCCGTCTCCGGGTCAAAAGCCACACGGCAAAGATTGTAGCGCAAATT
>DCHH01000117.1:36505-37294 GCA_002315625.1 Bacteroidales bacterium UBA1757 | reverse complement strand
TCCGATTCCTTGTCAAAAACCTCAATTGGCTGCTGGCCGGAAAGATGGAAATTCTGAACCGTCTTGTTGGAGGAATAGGCAATCCACTGACCGGTAGGATGCCAGTAGGGATAGACGCAAAAGCCTATGCTCCCCTCCTTCCTGGTATCATACGCCTCCATTTCATCGCCACGGGTCAGAATGGTAGCCCCGTATGTTCCACGGATATGCAGGCTCATGGCATCAGGATTTCCACGGTTGAAACTGTGACAGTTGACACAGCCGTTGAAGCGGGTATTCTCAATGACGGCCCGCTCCCTGTAATCGGAAAGTGAGCGCTCATAAATCCCCATTTTACTATAAAGGGAGTAGCCCGGTTCAATAAGTCGGTAGTTCAGCCCATAGTCAATCGAATCGGTACTGACGTGAATGGTCCAGGTCTTTCCAAGAGCTGAACTGCTTACGGAAATATCCGAACCCGCTGCAGCCGAAACTAGCCGTTTCCAGTCAGAAGAGCGGAAGCAGACCTTATCACCCTTAAATCGTAGGGTTATGCCAGGAGCAGAAAACTCCGTCACATTATCTTCAAGAGAGGAATCGGTGTAAGAGAAATTCAGCGGCGCAATGTTGACAGGTATTGTCACATCGGTATAGTCGGGATAAATGAAAGAGCTGAAGCGCATTGCCGGCTCACCAGACTCCCTTGTGCACGAGAGTAGCGATAAAGCCGTGATAGCCAGCAGTATATGAATGTATTTAGTCATTGTTATATCTGTAGAAATGGTAAAACCAGTAGGTATCAGCAAAGTT
>DCHH01000117.1:27398-36430 GCA_002315625.1 Bacteroidales bacterium UBA1757 | reverse complement strand
CGATTTCCTGCGGCAGCCCCTCAAGAGAACCGTTTGAGAGAAGCAAATCGAGCATCCATGCCTCCTGCCAGTTCTTGGGCAGACGGTCATATCCGGCCATAGGCAGAAAAGCCGTAAAAGCATCCAAGTCCTTAATCAGGAGGCTGTAGGCCAGAAGATAGTCGAGGGCCAAGCGGTTTTCGTTATGCTGGGTAAACAAAAGTCCAAGTATTGAGGCCATTTTGTCATACACAAAGAAATACGAGTCACCTGAGATTTGCTCATCACGTTTCTGCTCTATCTCAAGGTCTTGAGAAAACTTCTCTGCCCAACGTCTGTGGAACATTGTACGTTCCAAAGCCTTCAGATAACGGGCTGCCAGCCCGGTCTGGCCATTTGCAGCCGCTGTCCTGGCAAGCATCCTGTAGCAGGCTGAACTTTTCTGGAAATCGGGGAGGTTTTCCTGTGCATCGAATGCAAGGTGCTGGGCAGGGCCAATCAGTGCCAGTTCCCAATAGACCTGAGCCGAGACAATGTCCGACACAAAGTCCATCGCAACGTCCGACACAAGGCAATCAGGGCCTTCCTGCACGTAATTGAACATTCTCTGCGGAAGGAGTCCTTTTTTACCCAATGCAAGGTTGAGGCATCTGATGGCAACGTATGAGCGCGGAGCTGACTCTTTTGCCTGCGAGACAATGTCATCCCATCGCTGTTCGGTTGCAAGAACTGCATAACGCATGGTATTCTCACGGCTGTGGTCGGCACTGCTGAAAGGCAAAGCGATTGATGCATAAACTGCTGCTGCACAAATATATACAAATGCACGCCTGACATTCGGCAATTCAGGAACAAAAGCCAGTACAAAGCAGGAAAAAGCACTTACCCATATCCACAATGGGAAGACATTCCTGTACTTTATATAGTGAACCCCCGTCAGGAGCCTTTGCAGGGGCATCTCGCAAAGGTATTCCGAAGCACAGGCAAACAGGGCAGTCAGTACCAATGCCGCCAAAGTCGTAAAAATTTTCTTCTGACGCAGACCGACAATCACGAAGAGAATTGCCACCGGGCCGCATATCCAATAGAGTGCAGGCATTGCAAGCAACTGGATTATGGTATTTTTACCGGTTTCCATCACAAGCCATGAAACGGCAAGCACAATAATAAGGGCTACAACTGCCCCCATCGTGGCATTCTCGTTGCACAAGAATGTCCAGGCAAACGTAAATGGTATGAAACTCAGAAGATACGACAATATGTCGCGACCCGGCATAACGGCCCACACGCATCTTTGAAGCAGCAAAAGCAGAAGTGCTATTATGATGGCTCCTGTTGTCGGGCAAATGAAAAACTGCGTCAGGAAGCGCCCCAGATAATCCGCCACTCCGCCGGGAACGGAACTTGTATCTGCAAAATATCTCCAACCCGTTTCAAAGAGCTGTGTCATTTCCTGAAATCTCAGGTGGCCGGAATACTCCGTGAGAAAAAAGAGCGCTGCCGAAACCGGGAACAACACCCCCATTACCACTTTCAAAACTTTGTCCTTCTTTGTCATAAATTGCTTGCCTGAGAAGCTTGTTTGTGATTGGATAACAATAAATATTCGCCGCGAAGTTACAAAAAGAGGGTTTTTGAAAAAATAATTAATGTGAGTATCTTCGCACCTGAATGAAAAATCATCTGAATATGGATAACAAAGGCTTTTCACAAAAAGAGCTGGAAGATGTTTTCAAAACCCTCGTCTCCAGTCTTATCGGCATGGACTATGCCAACTATATCACGGGCGACTCCGGTACGGCAGCCATGCAAGCAGTCCAGAGAATGCGCGGTACACAAAACGCCGACAAACTGTTCATAGACCGGTATGTCAGCGAGCAGACCGTTGATTTCCTGAAAGTTAATTGTGAACAATCAGGTATCGAAGTGGTCACAGGCGACTATGCCGCCTTCCAGCCCACCGACAAATTCTTCGGGGCCATAGTCCAATATCCAAACGCCGAAGGGAGCGTCGAGGAGTATGAGCCCTTCGCCAAGTCTCTTCACAAGAAGGGCATCAAATTGGCAGTAGCCACCGACCTGACCTCCTTGATTATGCTTCAAGCCCCCGGGAAATGGGGTGCAGACCTTGTTTTCGGCGCCCCGAATGGCTGTGTCACAGACAAGGAGCAGATGGCCCACATCGCGACGACCGCCCTGCATCTTGGACCCGACGGTCTGAAGAAAGCCGCCTCCCGCATCCACGGAATGACCTCGTACCTCAACGATGCACTTGATGTCTATGGATACGGTCAGGAAAACACCTCGTTTTTCGACACGCTGAAGATTTCGCTTCCTCAGGAGGTTAGCATCAAACATTTCCGCGAAGTGGCAGAAGATTGCTTCATGGACTTTCAATATTACAAGGACGGACATATCGGCATCAAGCTGGACGAAAAGACAGACGACGAGACTCTGTCAGAAATCATAGAAGTGCTTGCCGCTGCCGCCGACAACTTCCCCACCCCCGTCGAAGAAGAAGAGTGGGAAGAAATCTGCTCCCTTGACGAATCTCTCCTCCGCCAGGACAGCCTCCCACCCGTCATCCCGGGCTTGACCCGGGATCCCGCTGAGAACAAGAGATCCTGAATCAAGTTCAGGATGACAGAAAATTTCAAACAACAATCTCCACATAATGAAAAAGTTACTACTCTTACTGCTCGCAGCAGTCACAATGACAAGCGTTTCTTGCAAGGCTGAAGAAAAAAGTTCCATCGTCCATCTCGACAAGCAGGCTTTCATCAGCAAAGTCATCGACATCGACCAGGCCACAGCATGGAAATACAAAGGTGACAAACCATGCATCATAGACTTCTACGCCGACTGGTGCGGTCCGTGCCGTATGCTCACCCCCACTCTGGAGGGCATCGCCAAGGACTATGCCGGCAAATTGTACGTCTATAAAATCAACGTGGATGAAGACAGGGAGCTCGCCGCGTTTTTCGGTGCACAGAGCATCCCACTCCTTATTTATATACCAATGAATGGCAATCCCACCAAGACCGTCGGCCTGTTGCCCCGTGAGGATGTAGAGAAAGTGGTCAAGGAGTTTCTTCTGAAATAGCCTCCAATATGCGCAAGCTGACCGTTCTGGAAATGAACCGGCTGACCGAGGAGGAGTTCCATGCCTCGGCCAAAATCCCCCTGGTCGTCGTACTTGACAATGTACGAAGCCAGCACAACATAGGCTCAGTATTTCGGACTGCCGATGCCTTCCGCATCGAAAAGGTCGTGCTGACAGGTATCTGCTGCTGTCCGCCCAATGCCGAAATCCACAAGACGGCTCTTGGAGCGGAAAACACGGTTGACTGGTCATACGAGGCCGACTCGCTGAAGGCTGTAAACGATTTGAAAGCAGCTGGTTATACGGTGTATGCCGTGGAACTCGCAGAGGGAAGCATATCTCTCGGCGACCTCCGTCTTGACCCGTCAAAGAAGTATGCCATCGTTCTCGGTCACGAAGTGAAAGGGGTGCGACAGGAGGTGGTTGATGCGTGTGACCATTGCGTCGAAATCCCGCAATACGGGACAAAGCACTCCCTTAACGTCAGCGTAGCCTCCGGCATAGTCCAGTGGGTCTTCGCCCAACAACTACTCTGTTCCCAATAATTGAAATCACATATTATGAAAAAAATCAAATCCACTCTGGCCATGATGGCCATAGGTTGCGGCCTATTAGTTGCCCAGAACCCCTACATGCCCCTTTGGGAGTACATCCCCGACGGCGAACCCTACGTGTTTGAAGACCCGGACTGCGCGGGAAAATACCGCGTGTATGTCTATGGCTCCCACGACAACCTTCTGACCGCATACTGCGGCCGCGACCAGGTAGTATGGTCCGCCCCGGTTGAGGACTTGAGTGCCTGGCGCTACGACGGAATCATCTTCACCTCCAAAACCTCAGCTGACGGGAAACTGCTCAACGAAAACGGCGAGGGCGACATCCTTTATGCCCCAGACATTGCCGTAAAAAAGGATGCCAAAGGCAAGACATGGTACTACCTCTACCCAAACAATCAGAGTAGGCGAAGCTCAATGATAGCAGTGAGCGACCGTCCCGACGGCCCCTTCACCGTATGCAACTGGAACAAGGAAAATCCCAGCCTGACAGACGGCATACTGGGCTTCGACCCGGCAGTATTCGTCGATGACGACGGCAAGGTATATGGCTACTGGGGATTCCGCACCTCAAACGGAGCAGAACTTGACCCCGAGACCATGGCCTCAGTCAAACCCGGAACCGAAATCGTTAAAGATATGATTTCCAGCTGCGACCAGCCCGGAATCTTCCGCTTCTTTGAAGCCTCGTCAATCCGCAAAATCGAAGACAAGTACGTCTTCATCTATTCCCGCACCACCGCTCCCGGTGAATTCGGACTGCCGGCAAGTAACTACACACTTGCATACGCCTACAGTGACAATCCGCTCGGCCCGTTCACCTACGGCGGCACGCTGATTGATGCCCGAGCCCGTGATACTGACGAAAACGGCAAGACCATTCCGACAGCAAATCCTCACGGAAACACCCACGGCAGCATAGCTTTCATCAACGGACAATGGTGGGTCTTCTACCACCGCCAGACCGGCACAGACCAGTTCTCACGCCAGGCAATGGTTGACCCCATTGAGGTCAAAGTTGAAAAAGGAAAAGGCGGCAAAGTGACAATCACCGAAGCCGAATACACATCGCAAGGATTCAAGACCTCAGGACTCAACCCGCTTGACAAGACACCGGCCGGAATAGCATGCTATCTGACCAACCCTAATGGCATCACCGAAAAGTACCCCAACTTTATTTTTACCGGTTCATACGTTCAGCCGACCCGCTTCGATGCCAACAGTTACCAGGGTCCATACAATTACAAGCAGCCATTCTGCCCAGTGGTGAACAACACGTCAGGTTCCGTTGTAGGCTACAAATATTTCAACTTCGACCATACAGCCAAATCTGAGAAGGTCAGTTTGGGGATAAATCTGATTCCTCAGGGCATTGACGGTACAATTGAGGTTTGGATAGACGGCCCGACAAAGGCTAAAGGCGGAAAACAAATAGGCAGTATTGCAATCAGCGCCACCAATGCTCAAGAACTGGCCACATTCTCAACCGACTGCAAAGGGATGAAGAAACTCCAGGGCAAACACTCCCTCTTCTTTATCTTCAAGTCAGAAAAGCAAGACCAGTCAATCTGCACCCTGTCCGACTTCCGCTTCTATCTTTAATAGCTTGTTGGTGTGACGGTTTCACGCCGTGGCACTATTCCGCGTTGATTTCATCTAAGACTTCAACCACTGCCGTAGCCAATTCACTGAATGCCTGGCCGAGCAGTGAATCAGCCCGCAAAGCAGCGGGAGTTCCTTCGTCACCGGCCTCGCAAATACTCTGTACTATCGGAATCTGGCCAATCAGTCGCGTGCCGGTTTGCTTTGCCAACTGGCGTGCTCCGTCATGGCCGAAAATATAGTACCTGTTATCCGGCAGCTCGGCAGGGGTAAACCAGGACATATTCTCCACAAGACCGATTATCGGGACATCCACCTTTTCATTCTGGAACATCGAAATACCTTTTCGCGCATCAGCGAGTGCTACTTGCTGAGGTGTGGTGACAACAATGGCACCAGTCACCATAACTGTCTGGATAAGAGTAAGATGTATATCACTGGTTCCCGGTGGCAAATCAATCAGGAAATAGTCCAGTTCGCCCCAGTTTGCTTCCTCAATGAGCTGTTTAAGTGCATTCGAGGCCATTCCGCCACGCCAGAGAATTGCCTGTGCGGACTCGACAAAGAAACCAATAGAAAGTATTTTAACACCATATTGTTCAATCGGTTCAATCAATTCCTTTCCGCCTACACTGACCATCACGGGTCGGGCATCTTCGATGTGAAACATCTTGGGAATTGATGGGCCGAATATATCGGCATCCAGCAGACCGACTTTGTAGCCTTGTGCGGCAAGCGCCACAGCGAGGTTTGAGGCTATTGTGCTCTTTCCCACTCCCCCTTTTCCACTGCTTACTGCGATAATATTCTTTACCCCTTGAAGAGGTGCTCCCGTCTGCTCTGACTTCACCTTCGTCTCGAGTATTTTCCGGTACTTTACGCTGATATTACCTTTAATATCCACATCCTCACTGATATATGTAAGGATTGCGGTTTCTGCCGCCTTCACAACGGATTTTATGAACGGATCCTTGTCCTTTTCAAAAACAAGCGAGAAAGAGACTTTGTTACCGTCAATCCTTATGTTGTCCTCAACCATTCCGGACTCAACAAGGTTCTTTCCTGTACCTGGATAGCGCACGTTTGACAGCGCATCCAATATAAGTTTTGGGTATAATGTCATAACAGTATTAACTTTCTGTCATTTGTCCTTCTCGGGTTACACACACATCATCCTCGATCCAGCGCGCACTCCGCCCGAAACTCCGGTATTCATCCGGTTCGATTTCCACATCGGGCTCTACCCACGCCGGCTTGATGTCAGGTAAAGAAAAACGTATATATTTGATACTCAATCCCCTTTGCAGCCATTGCTTTTCGTAAAATGTCTGGAGATTGGGGACACCTTGCAAACCGTCGCGATATAAATCGTCAGTCCGGTAGGCGACCGGCAGAATATTGGTCTCTACCATTGCCTCGGTGTATCGGAACATGAAATTGCTGTCGGTCTTAAGGTGGATCTCTCCACCCGGCTGAAGAAAAGAGGCATAATCTTCCATAAACCTTGTAGAAGTCAGCCTTTTACGGGTTTTCTTCATCTGCGGGTCAGGAAATGTCAGCCATATTTCCGAGACCTCGTTTTCAGCAAAGAAATGACTGAGGAATTCAATGTGTGTGCGGAGAAACACTGCATTGCGAATCCCTTTTTCATCTGCCTGACGGGCACCGGTCCACATACGGGCGCCCTTTATGTCAATGCCGATGAAGTTCCTGTCCGGAAACAATTCCGCAAGGCCGACAGTATATTCACCTTTGCCACATCCCAGTTCCAGAACTATAGGATTGGCGTTACCGAAAACTCTTTCATTCCAATGCCCCTTCAGTTCACAGTCCTGAAGGGCATAAAGCGACTGGGCGTACTCATAGACGTGCGCCCAGTCCTTCATATCGGCAAATTTCTTAAGCTTGTTCTTTCCCATACAGTTGCTTAGGAAAGTACTCCTTAACTATAAGAACTACAAATTAGTCCAGGATGGTATTCCAGCCGAACTTATCCTCAATTTCTCCGTACTGAATACCGCGGAGGGTCTTGTACAGTTTTTCGCAGACCTTGCCGGGCTGGCCGTCGTGTGAGAAGACATAGCTCACACCGGGGTTGTCAAAGTCGTCAATGCGGCCCACAGGACTGATGACGGCTGCAGTTCCGCATTCGCCAGCCTCGTCAAAATTAGCCAATTCCTCCACGGCAATACGGCGGCGCTCAACTTCAAGTCCCAGACTTTCAGCAATCTGCATAATGCTCTTGTTGGTGATTGAAGGAAGGATTGAACCGGAAGCCGGGGTGACATATTTGTTACCCTTGATGAGGAAGAAGTTGGCCGGTCCGCATTCGTCAAGATATTTCTTTTCTTTTGCATCGAGATACAATACGGCAGAGTAGTTGTTTTCATGGGCCAAAGCACCAGACCTGAGGCTTGCAGCATAGTTGCCACCTACTTTCACATGACCTGTTCCGAGTGGTGCAGCACGGTCGAAACCACGCATAATGGCCACATTGGTCGGCTTGAAACCAGCCTTGAAATACGGGCCTACAGGTGTCACAAATATAAGGAACATATACTCGTCAGCAGGGTTAACACCTACACGGGCACCGGTTCCGACCAGCAACGGACGAATGTAGAGCGAAGCTCCTGTACCATACGGCGGAATAAAGCGCTCGTTAAGTTTTACAACCTTCAATACGGCCTGCTTGAAGAGTTCCTCGGGAACCGGAGCCATCAGGACACAATTGGCAGACGACTGCATGCGCTTTGCATTCTCGTCCAGACGGAATATGCGCACCTTGCCATCAACGCCACGGAATGCTTTCAACCCTTCAAATGCCTCCTGACCATAGTGCAGGCAGGTTGCAGCCATGTGAATTGGCACGTATTCAGATGATGAAACCTCCAGTTCACCCCACTTTCCGTCACGATAGTAACACCTCACATTGTAGTCGGTCTTCATATATGAGAACGACAAATCCGACCAGTTGATTGATTCCATATTATATGCAGTTAAAAGTTGATTCTGGCTGCAAAGGTACAAAAAATTAATACCTTTGCAGCCGTTTGAGAAAACAGAGTGCTTGCAACCTCTTAAAAAACAAGAATCATGAAACATTCCACAGTATTTGTGTTGATGGCGGTCCTCTTCAATGTCTGCCTCATCTCCTCCAATGTCTTTGCCGCCAAACTGATAGGTGTCAGCGGCGTGTTCACAGTCAGTGCAGCCGATATCATCTTCCCCGTTTCATACATTCTTAACGACTGTATGACAGAGGTTTACGGCTTCAGGAAAATGCGTATGGTGATTTGGACCGGTTTCGTAATGAACCTGTTATTCATCTTAATAACGCAACTTGTTATTTTGATTCCAGGCATTCCCCAATGGGAAGGCGATGACGCATACCGTATGCTTTTCCGTACCAGTTGCCGTGCAACCATTGCCTCTCTACTGGCATTTCTGGCAGGCTCGCTAACTAATGCTCTGGTTCAAAGCAGGATGAAGCAGCGCGACAAGGAAAAGCGCTTCGGTCTTCGCGCCATAGTCTCATCCATAGCGGGAGAGACTCTCGACTCGCTGATTTTCGTCCCGATAGTCTATTGGGCCATGGGGTCTCGAATCATCACGACAACCATTTTGAGCGAGGTAACGGTAAAGGTCGGCTACGAAATTATCCTCCTTCCCCTCACCATCCTCTGCGTCAAAAAGCTCAAAGCGTACGAGTCACTGCAACCGTCATCCCGGGCTTGACCCTCCGTCATCCCGGGCTTGACCCGGGATCCCGTCATGAACAAGGGATGCTGAATCAA
>DCHH01000117.1:24821-27371 GCA_002315625.1 Bacteroidales bacterium UBA1757 | reverse complement strand
TTCAGCATGACAGTGTTTGGAATTAGACAAAGATTTCGCCGGAATAGACCAGGCTTGCAGGACCACTCATTTCCACTTGCCGTGAGATAGAATCACAAGAGACAAGAAGTTCCCCTCCATCCATAATCACCTTGACATTCAAACCCTTAACTTGAGCATTCATCATAGCCGCAGCAACAGTAGCACAAGCTCCCGTACCGCAAGCACTAGTAATACCGGCTCCGCGTTCCCAAACTCTCAGACGCACTCTACCTCCATCAAGAATCTGAGCAAACTCCACATTAACCCGCTGAGGAAAAAGCGCGGAATTTTCAAGAATCGGCCCATAGCGGGCCACATCCAACCGTTCCACATCATCGACAGACAGAACAAGATGAGGATTGCCGACATCAATGGCAGTACCAACGAAAGTACGGCCATCAGCCACAATTTCCTCGTTAACAAAAGTGGAGTATGAACCATTTGGCCGGAGTACGGGGAGCAACAATGCCTCCCCCATAGCGACCGTTACTGATTCCACCTGACCGTCAACAACTTGCAACTGAAGCCGTTTCATACCGGAAAGCGTTTCGAGCAACAATGAAGTCTTGTCGGTCAGCCCTTCTTCATACAGCAGCTTGCCTATACAACGCGAGGCATTTCCGCACATTCCCGCCTCGGAACCGTCAGCATTGAAAATCCTCATACTGACATCGCCGCCCTGCTGGGGAGGAAGTACAAGTATCAGACAGTCAGCCCCTATGCCAGTCCGCCGGTTGCACCACTTGACGGCAAGACGCGACGCATCCGGCAACTCCCCCATCACCATGATGAAGTCGTTACCAAGTCCTTGCATCTTAAAAAAGCCGATTTTTTCGCTCATCAATATTAGCGTTGAACCTGGATTGAGTTGAGTTCGGATTCCAGAGAACTGGCACCGACGGCAATGCGATACGGGCCGGCCAACGCCTTGATACCCTGAGAGTCTTCATCATAGAACCCGAACGAATCGTCGTTCAACTTAAACGTCACCTTCACCGACTTGCCGGCAGGCACACTAATGCGCTGGAAACCGCGAAGCGCCTTGGCCCTCTGCTGCGAACCCAGACGCTGTATGTAAAGCTGGGCCACATCTTCACCATCCACACTCCCGGTATTCTTAACACTCACAGTAACAGTATGTTTGCGACCATTATACTTCGGCTCACCATACTCAAAAGTGGTATAGCTCAGACCGTGACCGAAGGCATACAAAGGTTCACCCTCAAGGAAACGGTAGGTGCGATTCTTCATCGAATAGTCCTCAAACTCGGGCAACTGGCTGTCATCCTTATAGAAAGTAACAGGCAAGTGTCCCGAAGGATTACAGTCACCGAACAGGACATCCGCCACAGCCTGACCTCCCGCCTCACCGGGATACCACGCCTGCAGCAGGGCTGCACAACGCTCCGATTCAGGAGTCAGTGCCACTGCCGAACCTGAACAGTTAACAAAGATTACCTGCTTTCCAGCCTCAGCCAATGCCTTGACCAGTTCCCGCTGAATCACAGGCAGTTCAATTGTCAGACGGTCACCCTTGTAAAAACCGGGATAGTTGACCCTCATTTCCTCACCCTCGATTCGGGGCGAAATGCCGCCGCAGAATACCACAGTCTGACACTCCGGCAACTCAGCCATCTTTCCAGCCACGTATGCTGCCACATCCTCTTCGCTGGCTTCCAGACTTGGATCTTCCGGGGAAGTGAGCAAATAGTCAGTAATAATATAAGGTATATCAGCTCCGAGTTTGCTGCGGATGCCTTCAATGATCGTAGAAGTATGTGCCGCCGTTCCGTTGTAATTTCCCCACTGCATTTTCACGTCGTCAGCCGTCGGGCCCATCACGACCAGACCCTGAGCCTCCTTCTTCAACGGAAGAATACCATTGTTCTGCAACAGCACGATTGACTTATGAGCCATCTCCAAAGCCAGTTCCTGATGTTTCGGACTATTAACCACGCTCATGGGGATATTTGCCCAAGAAACTATGCTGTCGGGGTCAAAATCGCCAAGTTCAAAACGGGCCTTCATAAGACGGCGCAGGCTCACATCAATATCAGCCTCAGTAATCAGACCCTTTTCTACAGCCTCCGGCAAATTTCTGTACGCCCTGCCACATTCAAGGTCTGTCCCCTTCAAAACGGCATCGGCAGCAGCAGCCGCACCATCGGGATGCGTTTCATGGCGTCCATCCTTGAAGAAGTCGTCAATGGCACCACAGTCACTCACGACATAATGCTGATAGTTCCACTGTCCACGAAGAATTTCAATCAGCAGGGCATCGCTTCCGCAACAGGGTTTCCCCTCGTAACGGTTGTAGGCACACATCACCTGCTTGACATTACCATCCTCAACGGCAGCCTTAAAGGCAGGCAGGTAGGTCTCCCACAAATCCTCCGGGGCAATCTCCTTTGCATCAAAGCGGTGACGGTTGGCTTCCGAGCCGCTGTGGACGGCATAGTGCTTTGCGCATGCGTAAGCCTTTGCATACTTGCTGGTTTCAGGCCCCTGAAGCCCTTTGACCACTGCAAC
>DCHH01000117.1:23513-24697 GCA_002315625.1 Bacteroidales bacterium UBA1757 | reverse complement strand
CCCTGAACGCGACGGGAGTATGTCGATTTGGCACGTCCTTCGTCACTGACAGCCGTGAAAGTGCGCCAGAGGGCATCGTCGTCGAACGTGGCAGCCATGCCAATCGCCTGTGGGAAAACAGTTGCAGTATCATAGCGGGCCACACCATGTAAAGCCTCGTTCCACCAGCCGAATTCGTCAATACCAAGACGCTCAACAGCTTTCGAACGGTCCATCATCAGCTGCACCTTCTCATCCAATGTGAGCCGGCTCACAAGATCGGCTGCCCTGTCCTCAAACGAGAGTGACGGGTCCTGAAAGGGGTACTCATAAACTACAACGTTTTTTGTCTGTGAGTGGTTGCAGGCGCAACAGCACAGAGCCAGCGCAATGGCTGAAAACAACACTTGGGGGCACTTCATAACGAATGAATTTAATAGTGGTACATTTGTGGCAAAAATAGCAAAAAATTCATCACAAACGGCAGGTGGCACACATTTTGCATCTTGCTCAAGTCGAAAATTTTGCGTAATCTTGCGTGTTAAAATAAAGACCGATTCTATGAGTTCACAACCAAAAGTTTTTTTCATAGCCCTGCTCACAACAGTCACGACTTTTCTCTGTTCAGCCGGCCCGATAACCCTTGAAGACATAACCCACGGCAAGTATCGCGCAAAGGGGGTTGGCGACATACAGTCGCTTGAGGACGGCAAGAGCTACGCCCGCCTCTCAGAAGACGGCAAACTGATTCTCAAGTATGACTACCAGAGCGGCAAACTCCTTGACACACTGTTTAATGCCGCAACCACCCGCAACAGCAGGATGAACAAGGTGGAGGGCTTCGTATTCAATGCGCAAGGAACGAAAATCCTCCTGCATGAAAATGTAGAGCACATTTACCGCCGTTCGTTCACAGCCGACTACTATGTCTATGACTGTCACCACAATATTCTCGAACCGCTTTCCACGAATGGTGCCCAGCGCGATGCAACCTTCTCTCCCGATGGCCGCATGGTTGCCTTCGGCCGCGATAACAACCTCTTTATCAAGAAACTCGATTTCAAGACCGAGGTTGCCGTTACCACAGACGGAGCCCGCAACGCCATCATTAACGGCACAAGCGACTGGCTCTATGAAGAGGAGTTCTCAACCACCCGCATGTACGAGTGGACTGCCGACAGCCGTTTCCTTCTCTACGTCCGGTT
>DCHH01000117.1:6719-23477 GCA_002315625.1 Bacteroidales bacterium UBA1757 | reverse complement strand
GACGAGCGCAACGTCAGGGAATACAGTTTTCCCATCTATAGTTGCGACATGCCCGGCTATGAAGAATACCGCTATTATCCCGGTGAAGTCCGTTTCAAGTATCCCAGAGCCGGTGAAAACAACTCCAAGGTAAGTCTGAAGGCATACAATGTGCAGTACCGTACCAACCAGGAGATAATAATGCCGTTGGACACCACCGACTACATTCCATACCTGATTCCCACCTGCCAGGCCAACCAGATGGCCGTCGCCACATTCAACCGCAACCAGAATGTCTTCAATCTTTACTACGTCAATCCTAAATCATGCACTTCCAAACTCCTGCTGACAGAGACCAACGAGCGCTATGTGGATCCTCAGCTGATACCTTATATAGAGTTCACCTCCAAGGATTTCACCTACGTCAGTGAAAAGGACGGCTGGCGTCACCTCTACCTCTACAGCCTGAACGGACTACAGAAGGCACAGATTACCAAAGGCGAGAATGAACTGCTCGGATACTACGGCCGCGATACCATCAACAACCTGTTCTACTACCGCTGCGTCGATGATATGCCCTATCGCAGCGCCATCTTCCGCAGCGATGCCAAGGGCAAGTCAACTCGCATCAGCCAGGGCACCGGTACTCACCGCGCAAGTTTCAACAGTTCGTTCACCTACTTCATTGACAGCTATTCGAACGTCTCCACCCCCACCGTTCACACCCTCTGCAAAGCTGACGGAAAGCCGATTCGTATTCTTCAGGACAATGCCGGACTGAAACAGCTTCTCCAGCAGACTCCCCACAGCGAGAAAGAGTGGCTGGAGACCCCGGCAGCCGACGGCACTCCCCTCTACGGATGGATAATCAAGCCGTCAGACTTCGACGAGCACAAACAATACCCACTGCTTTTGCTGCAATACAGCGGCCCGGACAACAGCATCGCCCGCGATGAATACGACTTTGACTGGGAATATTTCCTGGCTCAGGAGGGTTACATCGTAGTAAAGGTCGATGGACGCGGTACCGGATGCAGGGGCGCCAATTTCCGCAAACAGACCTATTGCCATCTTGGCGAGATGGAATCGGCCGACCAGACAGAAGTGGCCCGCGCCCTCGGCACACGCCCCTACATCGATGCTTCACGCATCGGCATCTGGGGTTGGAGCTACGGCGGATTCATGACCCTGATGTGCATGATGCAGCCCACGCCGGTTTTCAAGGCGGGAATTTCTGTAGCCCCGGTGACCGATTACCGCTACTACAACACCGCATACACAGAGCGTTTCATGCGGCAGCCGCAGGAAAACCCTGACGGATATGCCTTCACCGACCTAACCAAGAAAGTAGAAAACCTGCAAGGGAATCTCCTTCTGGTGCACGGTCTGGCCGACGACAATGTCCACGTCAACCAAAGCATGGAACTGATTGACGCACTGGTACGTGCAGGTAAGCAGTTCGATATGCAGCTATACCCCAACCGCAACCACAGTATTCTTGGAAGCGTCTATCGCACACACCTTTACAACCGCTGGTGGAAATTCCTTCAGGATAATCTTTGAATCATATAGACAATGGATAAGCTTACAATAGTAAAAGTAGGAGGCAAAATCGTAGAGGATGAGGCCTCTCTTAAACAACTACTCGAGGATTTCGTTCAGATAGCCGGATACAAACTTCTGGTTCACGGCGGCGGACGCAAAGCCACTGACATATCCGAAAAGTTAGGCATCGAGACCAAGATGGTTGATGGCCGTCGCATAACCGACGAGGAAACCCTTAAGGTGGTGACTATGGTCTATGCCGGACTGGTGAACAAAAACATCGTAGCCAAGTTGCAGGCCCTTGACAAGAATGCCTTCGGACTGTGCGGTGCCGACTTCAACCTGATACGCTCCGTAAAGCGGCCGGTCAAGGAAATCGACTACGGATTTGTAGGCGATGTTGCTGAGGTTCAGCCCGATATCCTCAACTCACTCATCGAGCAGAACATCATTCCCGTAGTGGCTCCAATTACCCACGACATGAAGGGAACCCTGCTCAACACCAATGCCGATACAATAGCCAACGAAGTGGCCAAGGCTATGGCCGACCATTTCGAGGTGCACCTTATTTTCTGCTTCGAGAAGCTTGGCGTCCTTTCAAACCCTGACGACGAGACTTCCGTGATTGAGGAAATCAACCGTGAGGACTATCTGAGATACAAAGAGGAAGGCGTCATCCAAGGGGGAATGATTCCCAAACTGGACAACGCCTTCAATGCCATTGACTGTGGGGTAAGTGAAGTCGTAATCACCCGCGCCGACAACCTTATCAGCGGTGGCGGCACCCATATAATCCGTTAATCTACAACACCTTAAAGAGCAGCAAGCAGAGCCTTGACAGTCTCGGAGATTGCGCGTCCTTCGGCCTTTCCCTGCAACATCTTGGTAGCCAAGCCCATCACCTTTCCCATATCCTTGGGGCCGGCAGCTCCAACCTGTGCAATAATGGCCTTAAGTGCAGCTGTCAGTTCTTCGGCCGACATCTTTGCGGGGAGGTAAGCCTCGATTACGGCAGCCTGAGCCAGCTCGTTTTCAGCCAGTTCGGGACGGTTATTCTGCTGATATACGGCGGCCACGTCCTTTCCGGACTTGACCATTTTCTCCATCATGCGGAGAATCTGCTCGTCAGACACCTTTCCATCTGCACCCGGAGCGGTCTTTGCTTCGAGAATCTCTTTCTTGATCTGGCGGATGGCGGTCTTGCGCACTTCATCCTTGGCCAGCATAGCGGCCTTCAGGTCTTCCTGAATTCTTTCTTCTAAAGTCATAGTTTATAGTGTTTTATAAAATCAGTCCTTCCTCATGAAAGCTGGTTCGTTCCATATCTTCTCAATTTGTTCATCATCGTCAAGAGATGCCTCGTCAAAAATGAAAGGCTTATAGACGCTGCGAACATTGATATTTCCACCATAGTATTTGTCGCGCAGACGGCGGCTACGCTCTTCCGCCTTACGCTGCTGCTCCAAAGCATCTGCCGATTTCTTATCATTGAAATCCTTGACAAGAGGATCGATATCCTTTGAAAAACCACTGGCAAGCAGCGTCACCTTCAAATCCTCCTTCAGTTCGTCATCGAAAGCAATGCCCCAGATAACCTCATCTACAAATCCTTCAAACTGAGACATAAAGGTCTTAATCTGCTCCATCTCGCCGAAGGTGATTTCACTGCTATGACTGCACGAAATATTGAACAAAACCTTGCGTGCGTGATACACGTCAGCGTTATTCAGCAAAGGTGACTTGATAGCCTTCTCCAGCGCTTCCTTTAGACGGTTAACCCCCTGACTCTGACCGGCCGACATAACGGCCACTCCGCCGTCCTTGAGAATTGTCTTAACATCGGCGAAATCAAGATTTATGTAACCGGGCACTGTGATAATCTCGGCAATGCTCTTTGCTGCAACAAGCAGAGTATCGTCGGCCTTCTTGAAGCCGTTCATAGCCGTCAGGTCCGAATAGATTTTCGTCAGTAAATCGTTGTTGACCACCAGAAGGGCATCGACATTCTCGCTCATCCGCTCGACACCTTCCAGAGCCTGATTTATTTTCTTGTTACCCTCCCAGCTGAACGGAATAGTCACGATACCGACAGTCAGAATGTCCATGCTGCGGGCAATACGGGCAATCTCAGGAGCCGCACCGGTTCCCGTTCCGCCACCCATGCCGGCAGTCACAAACACCATCTGGGTATCGTTTCCGAAAGCATCGCATATCTCTTTTTCGCTCTCTTTGGCAGCCTCAGCAGCCACCTCAGGCTTGTTGCCGGCACCAAGTCCCTTTGTCGTCTTGGGCCCGAGCTGGAGCTTATCCGGGATAGGCGACTTGCGAAGTGCCTGATTATCAGTATTGCAAATCAGGTAGGTCACATCACGGATTCCCTTCTCGTACATGTGGTTCACAGCATTGCCGCCGCCACCGCCGACACCCACCACCTTTATGATGGATGCACTCTTGCGGTCCATATCGTCAAATTCTATCAGATCCATAGTTGTATAATTTAAAGAACCCATCAAATGTCATCCCCATCGAAGAGACTGTCCATCAATTCCATTCCTTTCTGCTCGACCTTCTTCATCGTCTGCCCGACAGCCGACTGGCGAGGAGCCTTATCATTTGTCGGAGATGCCGTTTTTGGCTGTGAAGCCCTCTTTTTCTTTCCGAACGGAAGCAGATCCCTGAATTCATCAAACAAAGACGGCTCAGAGTGAACAACCTCAACTTTTTCCTGTTTTGCAGAATTATCCGTTGACGGGGTTCCAGCCGGCTCTGCATCTTCCGTAACCTCCTGCTCGGGCTCCTGCGAAGGCTTTTCTGCCAGTTCACATCCACCCTTGTAGTCCATTGTCAAGAGGCCCACACACTGTGAGAACTCAGGTGTAAGAGACTCTTGCGGGCTTCCCTCAGCCAGCAATGGGTTGGTCGCCACCCTAATCACACTCATGTTTGTCTGATTTTTCATCAGCACATCAAGGTCTTTAAGGCGTGATGCACCACCGGTCAGATAGATTGTAGCCTCCTGGAGATTGATGCCCGAAGCCTGTATCTGGGCCCACACATTAGCCACAATCTCCTCGGCGCGTGCCACAATAATCTCGTTTATACTCCTATCCCTCTGTGGAAGGTCCATCAGGGTGGAAAGGTCCGACGGTCCTGTTCCGTTTTTCCAAAGCGAATAATGGATAGCAGAGCCATGACTGATCTTCTCTGTCTCCGCCTCCTCAAACGACATAATCCGCTGAAGATCGTTGGTTATGCTCTGTCCTCCGATAGGGATAACTACCAGGTAGCAAACCTTGTCTTCCTTGACCACACACACGGTCGTTGTCTCAGCTCCGCAATTGACCACGACTGCTCCCCGTTTGCGCTCCTCTGTCGGAACTACAAGTTTAGCAGTCGCCCAGCCGCCGGGTGCAAGATTGTAATCCACACCAATCTCTGTAAACATTTCGGCCAGACTCTGCTGAATTTCCTGCTTTCCAAAGACAAGAGTATAGGCCACCTCAAGGGTCTTGGGTTTCTCCCCAAGCGGCGACTGACTGCGGAATCCATCCACCACATACTCTTTCAAATGGCTGTAGAACACCTCTTTACCTTCCGGCACCTGCGATTCGCAGTCATACTCCATATCTATAAGTATATCCCCAGTCACCTCCTCAGTTCCCTGAAGCCCGTTGACTGTCCGGGCCTCCTTGGAACGGAGCGATGCTGCATTGACCGACACGAGCACCTGCGAAATCGTGCACGGAGCAGATTCGCTTTGCTGTAGTGCATCCACTACTTCACGGACAATCTTTGCCGCACCTTTCACGTTGCACACCATTCCTCGACGCACTTCGTCGCCTACGGAACGGGTCTCACTTGAGAGTACATGAAACTCATTGGCCTCATCCTTGTACCCCACACAGCCTCGTATCGCCGAGCTGCCGACATCGATTACCGCGATGCATGATTCGTTTGTGTTCATATTTTCAATGTTTTCTCCTTGTGCAAATCAACTGGTCTTTAAACTCCAGATTAATGTGTGAATAGTAGCCTTCCGGAACCTTGGGCAGAATCTTTTCATAAAAGCTCCTGATAGCTCCAAGTTTGACGGAAAAGTCTTCCGGATAGCCGAAGCGTATGTCAAAGTCACCCTCTGCCGGATAAAACGTCCAGCGCCCCTTAATATCAACCTCAATTTCCTGAATCAGATGATTCCAATAGGGTGACTTGTGCAGTTGCAGAGCCATCTCATAGAGCTTGGAAAGGGTCACAGTGTCGCGCATCGAAATCATTCCTGTTGCCACAGGCAAATCCATGACATGGACCCCCGTTCGACGAGTGTCAATATCCATTGGCAGCCCGTCCTCATCAAGGTAATGGCATCCGCCCCACACCGGCAGCAGTCTGATAACCGGAAGGCGTTGTGTAACTATAAGTTTCACCCGTCCGGAAGGAAGCAGGCAGCACTCGGCATTGCGCACTATCGGATGGCTTTCCACCACCCGTTCGACGGAATCGAGCATTAAGGCCGAGGCTGGCACCCCTTCCAGACGCAATCCGTTACGCTTGAGCAATTGCCTGATTTCCGAAGATGTCACGAACGGATGGGCGATACTATCCTCGATTACGATGACAGCATTGTTCGAGACCACCTTGTCAGATGCCGGTCGATACAACTTGGCTGCAAACAGCACGTAGCAAGCCAGTATGACTGCCAAGACAATTACCAAGGTTTTCCGGAACAGACTGCTCATTACTCAAAACTTGTTTTCAAAACCGGTACGATTCGGTCGATATTACCCGCCCCTAATGTAACCAGTACTTGTAAATTCTTACTTTTCAATATATCAACCACATTGTCAAGTGTGGCCATAGATTTCTCCTTAACTGTAAGTTTGTCGAATATCAGCTTTGATGTCACCCCCTGTATTGGCATTTCACGGGCCGGGTAGATGTCAAGCAGAATCACCTCGTCAAGAAGCGAGAGGGCCGCGGCAAAATCATCTGCAAAATCACGGGTACGGGTATAGAGATGAGGTTGGAACACCCCAGTCACCTTTTTGCCGGGATAGAGTGATTTTATGGAGGTTATGCTCGCCCTGAGTTCGTCTGGATGGTGGGCATAGTCGTCAATATAGACAAAATCGTCGCGCCTTACCTGATAGTCAAACCTGCGCCAGTTGCCCTGGAAACTGCCCAAACCCTCACGAAGCGCCTCGTCCGATACTCCGTTGAGATGGGCAATTGCCATTGCAGCAGTTGCATTCTCTACATGAATCATCATCGGAACCCCAAGTTCAAGAGCCTTGACTGTACCTGTCGGATAATGGAAATCCAGGAATATCCGGCCGTCACGAACCTCCACATTGTCACTGTAAAAATCCGCTTCTGAGGCATTCAGGCAGGTTGTCGATGCAGCGTATGTATAGCAAGCAACCCCTTCCTGCAGCCTCGGCTTCAAGGCGAGACCCTGCTTCATAACAAGAGCGCCGCCCTTCTGAATCAACTCCGTGAAATGGGCGAACGACTCGATATATGCCTCATGAGTGCCGTAGATATCCAGATGGTCGGCATCGACCGCCGTGACAATGGCCATATAGGGATGCAGATGATGGAAGCTCCGGTCGTATTCGTCAGCCTCAATCACAGCAAGGTCGCTTTTGTCTGACAACAGCAGGTTTGTATCATAGTTCTTGGAAATACCTCCAAGGAAGGCATTGCAATCAACCCCTGACGAGCGCAAAAGATGGGCCAGCAGTGTTGAGGTCGTAGTCTTGCCATGAGTACCGGAGACGCAGAGAGCCCGCTCGTCCTTGGAAATCTCACCCAGTAGCTCGGCTCGTTTCAGCACCTTAAACCCGTGCTGCTGAAAATATTGCAGCTCGCTATGCTCCAACGGCACGGCAGGTGTACGCACAACAAGTGTGGTCGCAGCATCGCGGAAAGCCTCCGGAATCAACTCGGCGTCATCTGTAAAATGGACCCGTATTCCCTCCTTTTCCAACGCATCCGTCACAACAGACGGCGTGCGGTCATAACCGGCCACAGCACGTCCCTTGGCATTGTAGTAACGGGCCAGATTGCTCATCCCGATACCACCTATTCCTATGAAATATACCTGCTTGATTTCCATCACTTTTCTTCTTCAATTATTCCTTTTTAATAGGGGCTCCGCCCCTAAACCCCGCGCCTATCGGCGGGCCGCTGAAGCGGTCCTGATTGCAGGACCGCCTTTTTCCTTCTTTTATAGGGGCTCCGCCCCTAAACCCCGCGCCTATCGGCGGGCCGCTGAAGCGGCCTTATTTGAGTCTCGCATATGCGAAACTCAAATCACTTCATCAGTTTGATTACCTCAGCGGCAATCCGTTGTGCAGAGTCATGCTGGGCAAGTTTCAATATGTTTTCTGCCAGCTCGGTAAGCCGTTCAGGCTGCCCCGACTGATTCTGTGCAGGCCTGCCAAGCAAATCAAGTGCCGATGGAACAAGGCTTTCCTCAGCCTGAGCATCCGTTACCATAATCGCTGCATTCTCCTGCACAAGGGCCATGGCATTCTTTGTCTGATGGTCTTCAGCCACATTTGGCGAAGGAACCAGTATCACAGCCTCGCCCAGCAGGCAGAGTTCTGAGATTGTACCTGCCCCCGCCCTGGAAATAACCAGATTGGCCACATTGTATGCATAATCCATACGGTCGATGAACTCCATCACATGGATATACTTCAACTCCTTGTCCTTGAGCTGCTGCTTTATGCCGTTAATATAGTAACGTCCTGTCTGCCAGATAACCTGGATGCCAGAAGCCTCCAACTCATCGACATAGCGCATCATGCTCCGGTTTATGGTACCTGCCCCGAGACTTCCCCCGACCACGAGCAGGACGGGCTTTCCTTCAACCAGTCCGAAGTGTTCGAATGCCTCTTCGCGATTGACCTTATTAAGAAGGTCCTGACGTACCGGATTACCGGTCAGAATTATCTTTTCTGCGGGGAAGAAACGTTCCATTCCCTTGTAGGCCACACAAATACAATCTGCCTTGTCGGCCAGCATCTTGTTGGTAACCCCTGCATACGAGTTCTGTTCCTGCAAAAGGGTCGGTACCCCCATAGAGGCTGCCGCCTTGAGCAGTGGCCCGCTGGCATACCCTCCTACGCCGATTGCCACATCGGGCTTGAAATTTTTGACAATACCACGCGCTTTTCTTAGGCTGCGGGCGGCATTGAATAAAGTCTTTACATTCCTGAGCAGGTGCTTGCGGTCGAATCCGGAGACTGGAAGTCCCACAATCCGGTAGCCCGCCTTTGGCACCCTTTCCATTTCCATACGGTTTTCTGCCCCCACAAACAGAATGTCCGAATCCGGGAGCTGCTGCTTCAGGGCGTTTGCAATCGAGATTGCCGGGAAGATGTGTCCTCCGGTACCTCCCCCTGAAACAATAAATTTAGCCTGCTTTTTCGCTGTCTGTTCCATAATGCTGTTCTCTATATAATTCGTCTTCTTGTTCTTCCGAATCCAAAACCACCTGGTCGTCCGGCTCCCCACCGAAACGGCATACGCTCAGAATAATTCCAAAGTAGATGCAGGTAATGAGCTGCGACGAACCGCCCTTGCTGACTAATGGCATAGGCTGTCCTGTGACTGGTAGGAGTCCTACCGATACACCCATATTTATAAATGCCTGAAATACAATAAGGAACGCCGCTCCTAACATCAGAAGCATAGGTGCCGCCCTCACGCATTTTGCGGAAATCTTTGCACACCTCACAAGTAGGATTATGTATAGCAGTGGCAGGAGAATGGCCCCGAACCACCCCATATCCTCTATGATGATTGCATAGATGAAATCGTTGTATGCCTCCGGCAGGAAATCCCTCTGGGTGCTGTTGCCAGGGAAGACTCCGACTCCGATTCCTTCTGCTATGGCAATCTTGGCATAATGCTGCTGCATATTATCATCGGTAATGGTATATTCCGGGTCTCGCACATCAACTTTCTCAGTAGTAAGCCTCTGATGCCAGGTTGACCATCTTGGAATTGCTTCGACCGACGGTATGGTATAAAGCAGTATGAACATAATGGCTACTGCTGCAAGGGCGACAAAAGTGAGTCGCCACATATAACGGCCCGGTACCCCGCCGATTAAAAGCATGAAGTAAGTGAAAACACAGATAATCAATGCAGTCGAAAGATTCTGCTTGACTATGAGACCGACAAAAATGGCTGCCACGACCAGAATTTCCCAGAAAGCCTTCTTCATGTTCTCCGGTGAGCGTCTGCCCCAGTCCAACTTCCACGCTGAATAGAGAAGCATTGCACATTTTGCCAGTTCAGACGGCTGGAAACGTATTCCGAAAATAGACAGCCAGCGCGCGGCATCATTTACAGAATCGCCTGAAACCAAAGTCATTACAAGCAGCACCATCGCCGCCAATACAACAGGATAGGTCAGCAGGAGTGTATATTTGTATGAGAAATTATGTATTACCACCGCAATAGTAAGTCCGAAAAGGAGAAATACGGTGTGCAATATGATGGGCATGAAATGACTCCCCGACTGGAAAGAGTCGGCCCCTAAGGCACTGAACACCTCTATGACGCTTACAATACACAACGCGACCATGACAAGCCAAATTGCACGGTCTCCCTTGAAAATCCTTTGAAGAAACAGTTCCATTGCGTATTTCTGTCTAAAGTGTGCTGACGACGGCCTTGAACTGGTCGCCACGGTCTTCGTAATTCTTGAACAGGTCAAAACTGGCACAGCAGGGTGAAAGCAGCACAGTATCCCCTTCACGGGCCATTGCCTGAGCCTTGTGCACAGCCTCCTCCATGCTGAGGGCATCGGTGATTTCAGCCACCTTTCCGTCAAAGAAGGCATGAAGCTTGGCGTTATCGACACCGAGGAACACCAGCGAATGGACCTTCTCGCGGACAAGCGCCTCGATTTCACTGTAGTCGTTACCCTTATCGGTACCTCCAAGGATAAGGACGAGCGGAGTCTTCATCGACTCAAGCGCATACCAGCACGAATTCACATTGGTAGCCTTCGAATCGTTGATATAGGTGACACCCCCCACATTTCCGGCCAGTTCAAGACGGTGCTCCACCCCTCTGAAATCGCTGAGAGCCTGACGGATAGCACTTTTCTTGATATGAGTCAGATTGGCTGACAGGGCCGAAGCCATGGTATTGTAAAGGTTATGGGTACCCCTGAGGGAGAGCTCGCTTGCGGCCATTTCAAATGACTGGTCCGGAGTCTCGACCACCAGCACATTCTTTTCAAGGAAAGCCTTGATTCCCTTTCCCCTCTGCAGGGAGAACGGGAAACGGGTAGCCTTGATTTCGTCGCCACGCTTCTCGAGTTCTCGCTTGATGATTGGGTCGTCGTTCCAATAGACAAACGCATCATTGACCGTCTGGTTCTGTACGATGCGGAACTTTGCATCGACATACTCCTGCATATTGTAGTGGTACCGGTCAAGATGGTCAGGGGTAATATTCAGCAGCACAGCCACATCAGCCTTGAAATCAAACATATAGTCCAACTGGAAACTGCTCAGTTCTATGACATAGTAGGAGTGCGGGTCTTCGGCTACCTGAAGCGCCAGACTCTTTCCCACATTACCGGCCAGACCCACATCCAGACCGCCCTGCTGCAGGATATGATAGGTGAGCATAGTCGTGGTTGTCTTGCCATTGCTTCCGGTTATGCATATCATGTGGGAGTCGGTGTGTCGGCCGGCAAACTCTATTTCTGAGATAATAGGAATATTATGCTCCTTAAGTGCTTGTATGACAGGGGCCTTGTCGGGAATGCCCGGGCTCTTTACAACCTCTGTTGCAGAGAGTATGCGGTCCATGGAGTGCTGTTTTTCCTCCCACTCAATGCCGTGAGCATCGAGCATCTGCCGATATGAATCTTTTATAGTACCGAAGTCGCTCACAAAGACATCGTATCCCAGCTTCTTGGCCAACACGGCTGCACCAGCACCGCTCTCGCCCGCACCCAAAATCACCATTTTTGCCATATCTATCTTATTTTCAATGTCAATATTGTCAAAGCTGCCAGTCCAATGCTGATAATCCAGAACCGCAGCGTAATCTTTGTCTCAAAATGAAGCTTTGCGTCGTTACCCTTGAAACGCACGGTCGATGTCGGGTCAAGTCGGAGCACATCAGCCATTGACGTACGGAAATGGTCGTGGACGGGAGTACGCTTCCAGATGCGGCGGTGTACTCCGTGACGCTTGCCTGTCTTGTAGTAGAAACGCTGGAAGATTACCGACAGGCTCTCAATTAGGAAAACTCCGCACAGAATCGGTATGAGCAGTTCCTTGTGTATGCAGAGAGCTGCAACGGCGATAATACCGCCGATTGTCAGGCTTCCTGTATCACCCATGAAGATTTCTGCCGGGTAGGAATTGTACCACAGGAAACCCACCAGAGAACCGACAAAAGCACACAGGAAGACCACCATCTCCTGAGAGCCCGGAATGTACATCAAGTCAAAGTAATCGGCTGCCACATAGTTACTTGAAACGTATGCCAACAAACCGATAGTCAATCCGATTATTGCCGAGTTACCTGCCGCCATACCGTCCATTCCGTCATTGAGGTTCGAGCCGTTAGACACGGCAGTCACCACAAAGACCGTAAGCAGAACAAAGAATATCCATCCCGCCTTATATTTGTTCGGTTCACCAAGGAAATCGAACATGTCGGCATAGTTGAGGTTATGTCCCTTCACAAAAGGAATCGTAGTGCGTGTCGATTTGACATCCGGACTCTTTACCACCACCTCGGTATTGTCAACAATCTGACGGTCAACCGTTTCGTTCATCACCACCTGCGGGCTGTAGCGGAGCGTCATTGCAACGATAAGACCGAGAAGCACCTGTCCGGCAATCTTCACCCATCCGTTCAGGCCATCCTTACGGTGGCGGAAGGTCTTGATGTAATCGTCGGCGAAGCCCAATACTCCAAGGATTATGGTCGTAACCAGCATTAACAGCATATAGACATTGTCCAGACGGCCTATCAACAGGCAAGGAATCAGGATAGCTGCAATAATAATGAGGCCGCCCATCGTCGGCACCCCTTTCTTGTCCTTTCCGAACGGGTCAAGTACCTCGTCGCGCTGAGTTTCCGATATGTGCAGTCGGTGCAGCAGAGTGATGAAATGCTTACCAAGCCAAACAGACATTACAATCGACACGACCAGTGCGAAAATGGCTCTGAACGAAACGTATGAGAACATGCCGGCTCCCGGCACATCCATTGTCTGCAAGAAATCGAAAAGGTAATTCAGCATATCTTTCCTGTATTATTTGAACATATCCTTGTAGGCTTCGGCAATCACCTCTTTGTCATCAAAGTGATACTTCACCCCCTTAATATCCTGATAATCTTCATGTCCCTTTCCGGCCACCAGAACCAGATCCCCTTTTGCAGCCATGCGGATGGCAGTGCGGATAGCCTCGCGACGGTCAAGAATGCAGAGCACATTGCCACGCTTGTCCTGCGGTACGCCTGCATACATCTGGTCCAGAATATCCTGCGGCTCCTCGAAACGGGGATTGTCTGAGGTAAGGATTGCAAGGTCGCTCGAAGCGGCAACTTCGGCACCCATTTCGGGTCGCTTTGTCTTATCGCGGTTTCCTCCGCATCCGGCTACCGTGATGATACGCGGTGCATTCAACTGGCGAAGGGTCTCAAGGACATTGTGCAGGGCATCGGGGGTATGTGCATAATCAACCAGACAGACAAATCCCGTCGGCGATGGCATGTGCTCCAGCCTTCCCGAGACGGGGTGAAGGGTGGTCAATATCCTCAGTACCTCGTCAGCAGGTTCTCCGAGCAGCACGGCCGCACCATAGACAGCCAGCAGATTCGACACATTGAAGCGGCCAAGAAACTGTACGAATGCCTCCTTGCCGTTTATGTCGAGTTGCATGCCTTCAATATGCATTTCAATTATGCGTGCACGGAAGTCGGCCATCGAGCGGGTACTGTAGGTGTATTTCGATGCCTTGGTATTCTGTAGCATCACCTCGCCGTTGCGGTCGTCAGCGTTGGTAAGTGCAAATGCTCCAGGCTTTAGTCCGTCAAAGAACGACTTCTTTGCCCTGAGGTATGCATCAACCGTTTTGTGATAGTCAAGATGGTCGTGGGTCAGGTTCGTGAAAAGGGCTCCATCAAAATCGAGACCTGCAATGCGCTGCTGTGCCGCCGAATGGCTGCTCACCTCCATGAAAGCATGAGTACAGCCCTTCTCCACCATCCGGGCCATCAGCGACTGGATGGCGTATGCGTCAGGGGTGGTATGGGTTGAAGCGACACGCTCATCGCAGACGTAGTTGCAAACTGTTGAGAGCAGCCCGGCCTTGTAGCCCAGTGCTGTGAACATATTGTAAAGCAGTGTGGCAATAGTGGTCTTGCCGTTCGTGCCAGTCACACCGACAAGTTTCATTTTCTCGGACGGACGGCCGAAGAATGCCGAGCAGAGTTCGCCCAGAGCCTTGTTGGAATCGGCAACTTTCAGATAGGCCACATTCGGACTTATTTCTGCAGGAAGTTCTTCACACACCACAGCCGACACACCGGCCTCTACGACCTCTTCAATGAAATCGTGACCGTCGGCCTTCGTACCCCTCTGGGCCACGAACAGCCAGCCCGGAGCCGCCTTTCTCGAATCGAAACAGATGTCCTTTATTTCTGCATTCTTCACATCGGCCCCAGCCTTGCTGAGCACTTCCAATCTTTCAATTAATCCTTCCAGTTTCATATCTGATTATCTCAAAACAATCTCCACAGTCTGGCCGGCACGGCAAGCCGTTCCAGCCTTGGGCGTCTGGTGAGCCACATGCCCATGTCCCTGTACGTATGCTCTCAGCCCGGACTCCTCAAGCCGGCAGATAGCATCCTTGAGTCCAAGCCCGCTAACATCCGGCACCTTGTCAATTCCCATATCCCGAGCCTCGTCATCAAGGGCAAGTGGCTTGGCCTTCAGCACAACCTCCTTGCCGTCACTATTGACGCCATCCACAGTTTCCTTCAGAGCCAGGTCCTTCAATTCGAGCCTGTGCTCCCTTGAATAGACCTGCTCTGCAATCCGTTTGACAACCGGAGCCGCCACCGTACCGCCGCTGTATGCTCCATGAGGACGGCGAATCACCACCAGACAGGTGTATTCCGGGTTGTGGGCAGGGAAGTAGGCACAGAACGAAGCCTGATGTCCACGGTCGCCGCCTGAATAGTCCAACACAGCCGTACCGGTCTTTCCGGCAATTTCAACAATATCACTGTGGGCCTTCTTGGCGGTTCCTTTGATTGGTACGGAATCCAGCATCTGACGAATGATGGCAAGTGTCGAGTCTGAACAAATCTTTTTCGTCATCACGGTAGGCTCAAACTGCTCGATTATCTCATCCCCACGTTGAATACGGTCAACGAAATAGGGGCGCACATAGCAGCCGTTATTGGCAATCGCATTGTAATACGAAATGGTATAGATAGGTGGAATTGCCACCACGTAACCTATTGACATCCAAGGCAAGTCGGTCTTTGACCAGTAGCGTTTCGCATCACCTGGATGAGGAATCTTTGGCACAGCGGCATCACTCAGTTCAAGATGCAGGTTCTGCTGGAATCCCATCTTGTATATCCTGTCAACAAAGTTCTTTGAATCCTTGCCATGATTGAATCCATTATCGGCCAAGGTGGCCATACCCACATTGGAAGACTGATGGATTACCCCTTCGGCAGTTATGACTCCGCACTGGTGGTCGTCCTTCATTGACCGGCCGTAGAAAGTCTTGACGCCGTTGCCTGTATCGACAATGTCGGTCGGCTTTACGCGATGCTCTTCAAGGCAGGCCATCATAGCCACGGTCTTGAACGTTGAACCCGGTTCGCTGCGGTCACAAACGGCTATATTCTTGTTCTCGACATAGAAACCGTCCTTTGTCCGCTCCAGATTGCTCATTGCACGGATACGTCCGGTCTTCACCTCCATAAGTATAGCTGTACCGTATTCGGGGGTATATTGATCCATTGCCTCGCGCAGTGATTTCTCGACAATATCCTGAATCGGAAGGTCAATTGTCGTATAGACGTCATATCCGTTGCGCGGCTCCTTGGTGACGACATTCATATAACGGTCGCCTACACGCTGACGCGAACAGAGACCCGACTCACCGCACAAGAGCGTGTCGTAGGCATGTTCCAAACCGTAACTGCCGCGCCCTGTTTCCGGATTGACAAAACCCACAAGGCTTGAAGCCAGCGTGCCGAAAATCTTTTCCCGCTCAAGGAACTGCTTTTCGTGAAGTCCGCTCCTGTTCTTTCCAAGATTGAAGAACGGATACTTCTTGATTTCCTGATATGTCAGATAATCAACCCTCTTGCGGCTGACAATGAAACTGCGTCTTCCCCTTTCAAAACCTGCAAGTATATCTCTTTCGTACTGTTCTGCCGACTTATCCTCAAACTTGGCTGAGAGTTTTGCCGAAAGAGGTTTCACATACTTGTAGAGCGAATCCTTGTAAGCCTTCCGTGCAGAATCGACTCGCGCCTTGGGCATCTTTCCATTGCCCACGTATGCCATAAAGTCGATGTAGAGGTTATAGGTTGGCATCGATGTGGCCATAAGAGCCCCGTCGTCGGAGAATATGTTACCTCTAAGCGGCGCCACCTCTATGCTGTCACGCGACTGTTTTTCCTTCCATTTGCGCCACGCCTGTCCCTCGACGAACTGAATACGCACAATCGAGTAAAGGAGGGCAGGAACCATCAAAAGCAGGACGGCCACCACTGCTATGTACCTGTATCGGATACTGTTCAGCTGTTTTTTATTTCCATCCATGTCTTTCCGGTTTAATTCTTATTGAGTACGGCGGCTGGTCGGCCACGTGCAGGTCAAGTCCACGCTGCTCTACCAGACGCTCCACATGCGACTGGCGGCTTTCCTGCATCAGGAACGATTCCTGAAGAAGGGTTTCGTAACGGACCTCCTTGAGCTCCTGTTTGAGGCGGTCAATGCGGGTCAGTTTCTGCTGGACGATATAGTGGTTGGCGATATAGACTATGAGCAGCACGACTCCAAGCGCAATGACTTTGTACTGCGCTCTGAGCCCTTCCCTGGTGAGGAAGCTGCCATCAATGATGTGCATAAACCTCTTCGCCCCCGATTTGCCGTTCTTTATCTCTTTCTCCATATATTCCGTCATTCCGTGCCTGACACGGAATCCCTCGTTT
>DCHH01000117.1:600-6681 GCA_002315625.1 Bacteroidales bacterium UBA1757 | reverse complement strand
AGTTTCTCCCCCACCCGAAGCCGAGCACTACGAGACCGCGGATTCCTAAACATCTCCTCCTCGCCCGGCACAATAACCTTGTTGTTGACCGGCTTTATCGGCGACAGACGGTTCCCGTAGAAGTCCTGCTCAATATTTCCCTCAAAGTTGCCCGACCGCATGAAGTTCTTGACCAGCCTGTCCTCAAGCGAGTGATAGCTTATAATGGCAATCCTTCCGCCCGGGCGCAGGAATGCCAGCGACTGCTCAAGCAGCTTCTCCAAAGCCTCCATCTCATGGTTCACCTCGATGCGCAACGCCTGGAAAGCCTTGGCCAGGTCCTTCTTCTCCTTGTCATGCCCAATGGCCGGCTCGACCACCTCGCGGAAACGGGCGATTGTATCGATAGGCGACACCGTGCGGGCCTTGACTATCAGCTGGGCCAGACGACGGGCCTGTGGCAGTTCGCCATACACCTTGAACAGCCGGGCAAGTTCCTCCTCAGACGAATCCGATATCAATTGTGCCGCACTCTTGCCTCCACGCTGGTTCATGCGCATATCCAAATTGCCGTCGAACCGGAATGAAAAGCCACGAGAAGCATCATCAAAGTGGTGTGACGACACTCCCAGGTCGGCCAGAACGCCATCGACTTGTTCCACCCCATGAAAACGCAAAAAATTCGCCAGAAAGCGAAAGTTGCTGTGGACAAAGACCAGACGGTCGTCTTGCGGAAGGTTGTTGAAAACATCTTCATCCTGGTCGAATGCGTACAACTTCCCTCCAGGCCCAAGCCTTTCCAATATAGCCCGCGAATGGCCTCCCCCTCCGAACGTGGCATCCACATAGACACCGTCAGGCCGGATAGCCAGCCCCTCCATACACTCCTGCAACAGGGCAGGTACGTGGTATGGCTGGGCAACTGTCGTTTGTATTGTGTTTTCCATGGTTACCTCATATATTCAACAATAAGCTTACGAAACGTCTCTTCATCCACAAGAGGCTTGTCAAGGTCCTGCTTGGTCCATACCTCTATCGTATGGTCAACCCCAAGGAAGCGGACTTCCGACTCAATTCCAATCTGCTCAATCAGACGTTTCGGTATCAGGATACGGCCGCTACTGTCCATCTCCACAGTCTCCGCTCCGAGCAGGAACTGGCGATAGACATCCTGTTCCTGAGGATTCCACTTGTTCAGGCGGGAACGCAGGAGCGAAAGCTCGTTTTCCCACACACTCTCGGGATAGAGCACAAGACAGTTTCTGAAGACATCCCTGCGGGCGAACAAGACCGTGGAGGGCTCGTCAGTGGCATTCTCGTCAGCAGCTGTTCCACCGGCATAGTCACGGGCAAGTATGCGCCGAAAGCGAGCAGGGACGAAAACCCTGTTCTTCTTGTCGAGCTTGCCATCGAAATTACCAGTAAACAACATACTACCAACGAGTTATTAATAGATACGACCAACTCTTCCCATTTGGGAATAATCGCAGCAAATGTAAAACACTTTTCCCCACTTTGCAACACTTTCCCCCACTTTTTCATAAAAAACTTCATAATAAAGCATAGCAATGGGAAAAAAATAAGTTGCATAAAAAAAGCGGGGTGACAAAATTGCCACCCCGCCATGATAATATTGGATACTCCTTATTTTATTATCAGTTCGTTGCCGACCTTGCGTGCACGGTCGGGTTTATCGAGATTAATTCCAGTGGCAAGTCCGATTTCGACCAGCAGGTTCCAACCTGCACAGAGGTATGCGTAGGGCTGGAAATTGCCGCAGTCGGGGACGATGATGGTCGGGAATGCGGTCTGATGGGTGCTCAAGGCAACAACTTTGCAGCCCACCCCCTTCTCAAGAACTTCCTGGAACTTGTCAATCTCAGCTTCAATCGGGTCGATTACAAAGACGATGTCCTGAGGATGCATCACCTCTTCGATTCCGTGAACGGCGTAAGTTCCTTCAAGGAAATCGCTCTTGCGGCGGGTGATTTCGTTGGTCTTGAGGGTAAGTTCCTCTGCCACTCCGTCATTGTAGCCCGAGAAATAAATCGTCTCGGCATGCTTTACATATTCGGGAATCCAGGCAGGGATTTCAAGGGTCAAAGCCTTCTCCAAAGCGGCGGGAAGAGCCTTGAGTTCAGCCGTACGGTCTTGTCCAAGATAGTTCCAAAGGATTGCCTCATAGAAAAGGGCCTGTTCCACAACGCTCTTGGTTGCGGCAACAGCCTGCTCCCATCCGCACTTGAGCACCCAGCTCTTCGTGCAGTTATCGGCCAGCATGGTACCCTCACAGGCAGTCAGGCCGAAGACATCCTTCTTGCCGGCTTCGGTGAGCTTCTTTGCCAGCAGCACGACTTCACGGGTGCGGCCCGAGTTGGAGGCGCAGCAGACGGTGTATTTTGAAAGGTCATATTCGTATGACTGTCGCGAGCCGTCAGTCTGAATATTCAGGTCCATTCCCCAACGCTTCGCTTTTCGCATAGCGTTCTTGGCGGGGAATATTCGGCTGGAGCCTTCTCCCGTACAATAGAGACGCTGCGACTTACGCAATGCATCGACAATTTCCTGTGCCTGATGGGCATCAAACTTACTGACCGTTTCTACGGTGTCCATCATCTCGCGCACCAGTGCATACTGGGCATACTTGTTTTCTTTCAGATTCATAGGACTATAAAATTATAAATGATGAGCATTCCCCAAAAGAGTCCGCTCTAATTATCAGAACCTTCCGTACAGTTCGCCTATTTCACTCTTGAATTGTTCGGTTTCATGGCGTACCTGCTTGATGAAGCTATTCTCCTCAAGCGGACCGATAGCAGCTATCATCTCAGCTTCATTGCGATATGTAGCCTTACGATAGATATTCTCGTAATCCTTCTTGCGGGAAAGATACACCTGGTCACAGACAAACTGCTGAATATCCTGCACCCGGTTCAGCATATCAGTCCACTGCTCTTCAGAAAGTCCGGTCTGCGGATCCACCTCAAGCAGATAGCAGAGCGACAAATATGCGTGATGGAGCTTGTCGAAGCGGTATTTCATCCATATTTCATCATAGCGGTGATGGATGGCATCCCACGAAGTAAGCACACCGTTGCGGATATCGGCCATAAGAGCCTCCAGGTCGCTTGCCTGCATCAGCTGTCCGCCGAGATTGGCCCACTCCCTCTGCCGACGGTCGTGGAACAGTTCTGTGAATGTGGCAAAAGTGGCCGTAGGATTCTCCTTCATGTAATCCAGGACATTACGCATCGAATAATAGACCAGCATATCACCATACGCTTGGTATGCACGGCGCACCTTGAGGATGTGAACCTTGCGGTGTCCCTTCTCCATATTGACGCCAAGCACCTCCAAAGAGTCGGCCAGCGAAGCGTCGCCATTGAGAATCTCCCGTCCTTTCTTTCGCCTGACATCAGTCTCAATCTGCTCCGGGTCTCTCCCCTGCTTGACGTACCACGCATTAGCAATCCAGAGTTCGAGCAGTTTTCTTGCTTCGATAACCTCTTCCATCGAATCTGGGGCGTAGGCATCGAACTCGATATGCTGAAGCCTTCTAACCCGTTTGTCGCGGGTCTTGTATTTCCACGCATTGCGGGCCAGAGCGTACATGTCGTACATCCACCAGAAAGCGGGGACCACCTCCAGTTCGTTCTTGCTGACATTGTTGTTGACCAGTGAGAACGGAAGGGGAATATTCATTTCCGACGGATAGTCTGCCTTACTTAATAAGGTGAATGATGCAAACTTGCACGAATGCTTGACGCTTGAGCAGAGACCCGGCCAGAAACCACGTCCCGCCTGTATTTCATTGTCGTTGGTACGGCTGTTGTGGTTGCTTCCGAGAGTGGCCCCGGCGGCGATATTGGTCTGTCCCATAAGGACGGCCGCCACAAGGAACGAGTTGTTGTGGTGTTGTTCGTGTGCCGGGAAAATCAGGTTGTTAAGCACCTCACAGCATGAGATTGTACTGTTGTCGCCAAGGAACGAGTGAATCAGGCGCGAACCGTATTTGAGGTTGGAGTTGTTGCCCATCACAAAGCGGACAGCAATCACATTATAGAAAATATGACATCCGTACCCTACTATTCCGTTCACAAGAATCGTCCCCTCGCCCACCTGTGTAGGCTCCTCAGCCGATGAGTTAATGGTGACGTTCTTGAGTTTCTGTGCACCTTTTATGTAACAGCAGTCACCAATCTTCACATCCTTGATGATGGCCGAGTTCTTGATGACACAATCTCTTCCAATCGTTCCATAGTAGCCACGGCGACTGTCGAAACGGTTCTGGGTGAACTGCTGCAGCTTGTCCTGTAACAGGGTATCATCTATATATTTGGCCTGAAGATAGGCGTCCGCCGCAATCATTCCGTCGAAGGGATAAATCTTGCGCGAACCCGTTTCGTTCATCACATCAATCGAAACTCGCACTTCAGGGTCTTCCCCCTCCTTGACAATACCGTTGCCGAATTTGGAGTGGTCGGTGGTGCACATCTCCTGAATATTGAAGACGATGCAGTGATCCCCGATAATGTAGTTTGCCATATAGTGCACATCGTGGATAGCCACATCGTCACCTATATCGCAGTTGGCTATCACACTGTTGGTGATACCCACGCGCATGATAAGGTCGTGGTATTTAGCCACTCCAGTACTGACCTTTCCGATTCTGACCAGTCCGTAGAAACGGTTGTTCTTGATACGGCGGGGTTCAAAGACATCGGTCACCAACACTTTTTCCCAGTCTTGGGCTGTATTGTTGTTCAGCACCAGGCGTTCAAGTTCATCAGCATGGAGATGACGCCAGCCACCTTCCGGACGGCGCACCTGCTGGTCTCTGAAATAATACTGGTTCTGCCCTTCCGGGATGTATTTCGGTTCAATGAAGGAATTGAAAAGTTCCTCCCCGTAGAGTATTCTTACAGTATCTTGCATAGTTTTAAGTAATTAGTAGTAGCCTTAAAGAAAAAATGACCACTTCTACGGAGCGGTCACTTTTTCTTTTCGGTGATGGGAGCCTTACTTAGCTTCGATTGAAGCTTTACGATACTCCTTCAGGGCCTTTTCAATTTCCAAAGAGGCCTTACGAGCACGAACACCAGCGGCCTTGTTTCCTTCGACGTTCTTCTGAGCATCGAGAGCGAAAGCTGTGAACAGGCCATTGATTTTTTCGACTAATTCTTTCATCGCTCAAATTTTAAAGGTGAATACTGGGCGCAAATATAATAAAAATTCAAGTCACAACATCTTTTCTCAAAAAAAATATACTCACATTTCATTCAAAGCATGCTGTCACCTCCTTGAACGGGTTGTTTGATTGAATTTTTACAACAATTTGTGTAACTTTGCGGGTCAATTTCGAATACAAGTCACAGATATGGAAAAGAATTTCAAGCGTACGACCGTCACGACTGCACTTCCCTACGCCAACGGCCCCGTTCACATCGGTCATCTGGCAGGAGTTTATGTACCCGCTGACATATATGTAAGGTATCTCCGACTCAAAGGGGAAGAAGTCCTCTTTATCGGAGGCAGTGACGAGCACGGCGTGCCCATCACCATCCGCGCCCGCAAAGAAGGATGCACCCCGCAGGATATCGTTGACCGCTACCATACCCTTATAAAGGATTCCTTCAAAGAGTTCGGAATCTCTTTCGACGTCTATAGCCGCACCACTTCCGAAACCCATCGGAAGGTGGCCAGCGACTTTTTCCGCAAGCTCTACGACGAGGGCAAGTTCATTGAAAAGTCATCAATGCAATACTATGACGAGGAGGCAAAAACCTTCCTCGCCGACCGTTACATCACCGGTGAATGTCCCCGCTGCCATGCACAGGGCGCTTACGGCGACCAGTGCGAAAAGTGCGGTTCTACCCTCTCGCCCGAAGAACTCATCAACCCGCGCAGCACTATCAGCGGCAGCCAGCCCGTCAAGAAGGAGACCAAGCACTGGTATCTCCCGCTCGACCGTCATGAGGGTTGGCTCCGGGAGTGGATTCTCGAAGACCACAAAGAGTGGAAATCAAATGTCTATGGCCAGTGCAAATCGTGGCTTGACATGGGCCTTCAGCCCCGCGCCGTAAGCCGTGACCTCGACTGGGG
>DCHH01000117.1:398-540 GCA_002315625.1 Bacteroidales bacterium UBA1757 | reverse complement strand
TCTATGTCTGGTTTGACGCCCCAATCGGCTATATTTCCAACACGAAGGAGTTCTGCGATGCACATCCTGAGTACGGCACCATGGAAAAATGGTGGAAAGACCCCGAGACCCGTCTCATACATTTCATCGGCAAGGACAATAT
>DCHH01000117.1:0-192 GCA_002315625.1 Bacteroidales bacterium UBA1757 | reverse complement strand
CCAATGCTCCGGAGACCAAGGACAACAACTTCACATGGAAAGACTTCCAGGCCCGCAACAACAACGAGCTCGTGGCCATATTCGGCAACTTCGTCAATCGCGCCATAGTGCTGACACACAAATATTTCGAAGGCAAAGTGCCCGCATACACAAAGCCCGCTCCCGCAGACCGCGAGGCTCTCGACCAGATTC
>DCHH01000012.1:5266-9008 GCA_002315625.1 Bacteroidales bacterium UBA1757 | reverse complement strand
CCGCGATATACGAGCGATGAGTACGAGGGTAATGAATATACCGGAGTTGTGACCGGTCTGGCCTGGACTGCTGTTGGCGGGGAGATTCTCTATATTGAATCGACTCTGAACCATAGCAAGCAGGGAGGGAAGCTTACCCTGACCGGCAATCTGGGCGATGTGATGAAGGAGTCGGCCGTTCTGGCTCTGGAATATATTAAGGCCCATCCGCAGTTGCTTGGGCTCGAAGAGACTGTGTTTGAGGAGTGTAACCTCCATATTCACGTTCCGGAGGGGGCTATTCCTAAGGACGGTCCGTCGGCTGGTATTACTATGCTTACTTCGCTGGCTTCCACTCTTACGGGACGCAAGGTGCGCAAGCAACTGGCTATGACTGGCGAGATGACTTTGCGCGGCAAGGTTCTTCCTGTTGGAGGTATCAAGGAGAAGATTCTTGCTGCCAAGCGTGCCGGTATCAATGATATCATTATCTGTGAGGAGAACCGCAAGGATATCGATGAGATTCCCGCGGTGTATGTGAAGGGGGTGACTTTCCACTACGTCACCGATGCCTCCCAGGTTCTTTCCTATGCACTTCTCTGAACATTTGTCATCCCGGGCTTGATTTTTCGTCATCCCGGGCTTGACCCGGGATTCCTTCGGAATGAGGGATCCTGAATCGAGTTCAGGATGACGGAGTTCAGGATGACGGGGTGCGAAAATTGTGGAATAATTAAGGTTTTTTAGCAACGGAATCTCAGGATTTTGACGTAAAATTGCAGAACAAATGCGGCGGAGCGGAAGCCCTGCGCATGTAGTATTGTAATTTATTGAATTTGAGCAAGATATGAAATTCTTTGATGTCAAACGTTCCTTAAACGTTTTAGCCGTTTCCCTCACCTTGGGAATCATGGCTGTCTCGTTCAACTCCTGTTATGACAGTGACGATGTAGGCGGAGCCTATTACACTTTCACGGGCGAAACGATTTCGTCAGTCCTGAAAAGTGACGCTTACTCCAACATTTTCGGTGAGTTTTGCCGTGCGCTTGACACTACCGGAATCATGAACCTGCTGTCAACGTATGGCACTTTCACCGTCTTTGCCCCGGTTGATACCGCTATGAAGGCATACTACCGCGACACCATCCTTTCATACGACCCGACAGTCAAGGAGTTCACGCTGGAAAAGTTCCTCTCGCAGAATCCCGGCCGTATGCAGGTGCTCAAGGAGATGATTTACTATCAGATTATTGACCAGGCTGCATACATTACCGCAGTGTTCCCGGAAGACCATCTTGAAGAGAAGAACATGATGTCGCGCTATATCAATGTATCGTTCAAGAACCTTGGAACTACTGGTTATATCACGGTCAACGACAATGCAAACATCGTGATAAAGGACAAGGAAGTCCACAACGGTGTAATCCATGCGGTCGATCGCGTTCTTGTCCCCTCTCGTGAATTTATGGCTGAGCGTTGCGCTGCAAATCCCCGGTTCACAATCTTCGCCGAGGCCCTCTACCGCACGAAGCTCAGTGAGAAAATGCTGAAGGTGCGTGACGAGAGCTACAAGCAGCCCACAGTGTTCCGCAATCAGGCAGGTACAACGGTCGATACTCCAAAGGAGCGCCTCTACTGGTACACCGCACTGGCAGAATCAAACGCTACGCTGGTTGAAAAGGGCATAGTGTCTGACCCCACAAATATTTCTCAGGCAATCGAAGAGTTGCGCGAGTTTGCTGCAGAGAAGTATGACCCGATTTATCCGAAATATGCCAGTTTGTACGACGACATAGAGAATCCGAACAACAGTTTCAACCGCTTCATTGCCTACCATCTGTTTGACCACATGGCATACGAGAACGGTTTTGTCTATAATATTGCTTACGCTGAGACCTACGACCCGGAAGACTATATTGTGCCGATGGCTCCAAATGCGCTGATAGAGACTCGTGAAAGATATGTGCAATGGAACAAATACGATGAAAAAGGCAATGTTACCGGTGTTAACAGGGGGTACAGGCCTGTTTTCAATGTCAAGTCCGACGGCTCTTTTGTCACGCTGATGGACAAGGTGTTCGATTGCCAGAACGGTATGTTGTACGAGATTGACGACATTCTTCTCTATGACGAGTCTGTACAGAACGATGTCTTCAACAAGCGTCTGCGTATCGACGTGTTTGACCTTTGCGGCGAAATGATGAATCTAAACCTTCGCCCGACCAAGATGGGTGCCTCCTCGGATAAGGAAATGTGGTTCCCGTCTGACTATTTCGACTGCTTGTCTTATGACGACGAAAAGACAAAGGTGGATAAGCCCAAGATGATGAACGGTTCGATTCAGCTTCAGGGTGTGATGTTCTACCTCTACGGCCAGTTCGATTTCACTATGACGATTCCCTCGATTCCGGAAGGTACCTGGGAAGTGCGCATCGGTATCAAGCATCGTGGTAATGCTCTGGCCCAGTTGTACATAGACGATCGGCCTGCAGGCGTTCCCGTGAACCTTTCAGAAACCAACAAGAAGTACAAGAACGCTCAGATTAAGGATGAAGTGACGGGTGAAACCTACACTTATAATCCTGACAACGGTTGGAAACCGGATGTCTATCTGAGGGACGAAGTGACTGGAAAGGCTACTTCTATACTGGACGAAGAGGCTACTGCCCAGATTGATAAGGATATGCGTAACCTTGGCTGGATGAAGGGTCCGGGCTGTATCACCCAGTTGCCTGGTTCTACCAAGTTTGCCCGTTCTGAGGCCAACTCCACGCGCTTTATCCTTGGACAGTTCGAATTTGGCGAAGACATGACACATACCATCCGTGCTAAGTGGGTGGGTGAAGACCAGTTGGTCGATGACGGCGACGCATACTTTGGTCTGGACTATATTGAGTTCATTCCTAAGGCGTTGATTGATGAAGAGGGTCGCGACTAGTTTTCTCGTTTCCATTATTCTCTTAACGGGTTGTTCCAGAACCGTCGGTGTAACATCCCTGACTTGCGAGTATGAAGCTGAGCCGTTGAGCGTTACAGCTTCACAGCCGCTTTTTGGCTGGAAATGGCAGGTGCCCGATAATTTTTCTGACAGTCAGAATCAGGCTGTGCAGACTGCTTACCAATTAGAAGTTGTTGATTCTGAGGGTAATGTCGTGTGGAATACCGGTGTGATATCCAGACGGAAAAGTCAGTTGGTACAGTATGAAGGGGAACCGTTGAAGCCTCTTGCGGATTATTCCTGGCGGGTTCGTGTATGGGACGGTCAGGGAAATGACAAAGGATGGTCGGAGCGTTCCATGTTCCGGACGGCTCCGTCTGAGGATTGGCTTGATTCTGAGTGGATTGGGGCAATCACCCGCAGCGACAGCCGTCTGCCGGAAGGACGACAGTTTGAGGGGAATATCGTGAATCGTGACAGCGACAAGAAGGAGGCATGGAACAATACCGATACCTTGTCCAAAAAGAGCATTTGCCTGCGGAAGGATTTCACTGCTGAGCGCAAGGTGCGAAAGGCTGTCGTATATGTCTGCGGCCTTGGCCATTACGAGCTGACTCTCAACGGTGAAAAGGTTGGCGATGAGATTTTTACTCCGCTTTGGAGCGACTACGACAAGACTTTATATTATAATGTGTATGATGTCACTTCTCTGCTCAGGCGCAGGAATGCCTTGGGGGTGCTGCTTGGCAACGGCTTTTTCAACGAGCAGGGGGGACGTTACCGTAAACTGCTGGTTAGTTTCGGGCCTCCTACGCTTTGGCTGAA
>DCHH01000012.1:0-5174 GCA_002315625.1 Bacteroidales bacterium UBA1757 | reverse complement strand
TGACATTCAACGATTTGTATGGCGGAGAGAGCTATGATGCACGTCTGGAGCAGAAGGGCTGGGACACTTACGGTTTTGACGATTCCTCATGGCGTGACGTTGTGTTGCAGGAGGCACCGAAAGGACGTTTGTCTCCGCAGCTTGCACCGTCCGTTAAGAGTCATGAAACATACTCTGTGCAATCTTCATGGAGACGCACATGTTTGCCCAAACCAAAGAAAAGCGCTCCTTGGACTTTGTCGGGTGATTCGGTTCAAGCTATTGTGACGGATATGGGGCAGAACCTGGCCGGGTATCCTGTAATCCGCGTGAAAGGGCATCGTGGCGATGTTGTCCGCCTGTTGGTCGGTGAGTCTCTAAGCCCTGATTCCCTTGTCAGTCAGGTACAGAGCGGCGGCCCCTATTTCTATGAATATACCTTGAAGGGTGACGGGACGGAAAGCTGGCATCCCCGTTTTTCGTACTACGGTTTCCGCTATATCGAGATACAGGGGGCTGTGCTTAGTGGGATGCCTAATCCTGACGGGCTGCCGGTCTTGGAGGAGCTCCAATCGTGTTTCATTTACAATTCGGCTCCCGTTGTAGGGTCGTTTGAGTCGTCGAATACCTTGTTTAACGGGGTGCATCGCCTGATTCAGATGGCTGTACGCAGCAATATGCAGAGTGTCTTCACAGACTGTCCGCACCGAGAGAAGCTTGGCTGGCTTGAACAATTGCAGCTCAACGGCCGCGGACTTCTCTATAATTACGACCTTACCACCTTCTGGCCCAAGATTTTACAGGATATGGCCGATGCGCAGTATCCAGACGGATTTGTGCCTACAACGGCTCCCATGTTTACTGAGTTTTCCGGCTACTGGAACAATTCTCCCGAGTGGGGGAGCAGTTGTGTGATGCTTCCGTTCCAGTATTATGAGCGTTATGGTGACGACCGGCTGATACGGCAGTTTTATCCGGTTATGAAGGCTTACACCGATTATCTTGAGGCTTCATCGGATAATCATATTGTCACTCTTGGGCTTGGTGACTGGTATGATTATGCTGGAGTGAGATGCGGCTTTGCTCAGAATACCCCCGTGCCACTTTCCGGAACGGCTCATCTTTATTATGATGCCAAGCTGGTGGCTCGTGCTGCTGCCATGTTGGGTTACGAGGATGATGCCGCCAAGTATAAGGCTTTGGCATCGGAGGTTAACAGGGCTTTCCACGAGAAATATTTCCGGGCCGACAGTTGCATTTATGGGACTGGAAGCCAGTGTTCGTACGCCATGCCGCTTTATATGGGGATGGTGCCGGATTCGCTCCGGCAGACGGCCCTTCAGCACCTTATTGACGATATTCATGCTCATGGCGACCGCCTGACCACGGGCGAGGTGGGCAACCGCTATATGTTTGAACTGCTTGCTGACGAAGGGTATGATGAACTTATGTACGCGATGCACAATCATCAGGAGGTGCCGGGTTATGGTTTTCAGCTGAAGTTCGGGGCTACTACCCTCACTGAGCAGTGGGATCCCCGTCAGGGAGCCTCGTGGAACCATTTCATGCTTGGGGCCATTGATGAATGGTTCTTCAACAGTCTGGCTGGTATTCGGTATGATATTGAGAGACCGGGCGGACAACACCTTATTATACATCCTGCGGTGGTGGGAGATTTGAGGTGGGTGAAGGCTTCGACACGCACTCTTTATGGCGAGGTGAGTATTGATTGGAAATATACTGAACAGGCGGAGTTTGTCATGACTGTGACTATTCCCGGCAATACTACAGCCAGTGTCTGGCTTCCCGATGCCTCCACACCCGTCGAAGTCCCTGCGGGAACTACAACCATGGTGGCAGAAGCAGTTTCTAGCACTACGACCATGGTCGCAGTAGGTACAGGCTCCCCCTCTGGGGGCAGAGCCGGCGGAGCCGGCTGGGGGGATAGATAAGGTTTTCCGAACCCGTACTAAGCCAACCGAAAAATGAGCAAAGCGAATTTTGAGGGAAATGCAGGATTAATGATAAGATAGTCAAGAGAGCGACACCAAACCCTGATATCCGTAACATGTTTATGAAACACTTTATAGCAATAATACTATGCTTGGCGGCTCTGACCGTGCAGGCTTCCGATTGGACACTGCAAGTTGATGCCACCGGCAGCTATCTGCAGCACACCAATGGCGAACCGTTCTTCTGGTTAGGAGAAACAGGATGGCTTCTGCCCGAAATGCTTAACCGTGAGAATGCAGTAAAATACCTCGATGCCTGTCAGGCGGCAGGCTTCAATGTGGTTCAGGTTCAGACCATTAACAATGTTCCTGCTGTAAATGTCTATGGTGCCACTTCCGATACTGAAGGGTATTGGGAACACATGGACTACATCATCAAGGCGGCTGAACAGCGCGGTATCTACATAGGTATGGTATGTGTATGGGGCGGACTGGTCAAAAGCGGAAAAATGGACGTTGATGAGGCCCGCAAATACGGACAAATGTTGGCTGAACGCTACAAGGACCAGCCGAACATTGTCTGGATTATCGGAGGAGACATTTACGGCGATGTCAAACGGGATGTCTGGGAAACTTTGGCAACCACCATCAAGGGAATCGACAAGAACCATCTGATGACATTCCACCCATTTGGACGCCATATTTCCGGTATATGGTTCCATAATGCCGACTGGTTGGATTTCAATATGTTCCAGAGCGGCCACCGCAGTTACGGACAAAGTATCGCAAAGAAGAATCCCGATCGTCCTGACCTGCTCCCCGATTCGACAGAGGAGGATAACTGGCGCTATGTGGAAATTGCCCGCGCATACGAGCCCGCAAAGCCGGTGCTGGATGGAGAGCCTGTCTATGAAGGAATTCCGCACGGTCTCCACGACGGCTCTTTGCCCTTGTGGCAGGATTACGATGTGCGCCGCTATGCATACTCTTCGGTTTTTGCCGGAAGCTTTGGCCATACCTACGGGAATAATGCCATCATGCAGATGCACAATGGCAATGGAATCGGCGGATACGGTTGCCGCAAGTCGTGGCAGGAGGCCCTGAACGACCCTGGTTTTTCGCAGATGCAACACCTTAAGAGCCTGATATTTGCCTTCTCAAAGGCTTCGGACAGCGCTGATAAGTCTTCGAATCCCTATTATGACCGTGTACCTGACCAGAGCCTTATTCTTGAGGGGCAAGGTGATTACTATGACCATCTGCAGGCTTGCCGTGGAAAGGACTATCTTCTTGTGTATGACTACAATGCAGTCCCCTTTACCGTTGACCTGACCAGGATTTCGGGGGAGGAAAAAAGGGCCTGGTGGTACCATACCGCTGACGGTTGGCTTGAATCAATAGGAACATGCAAGGGTGAGAATTATAGATTTGCATATGAGCCGCTGACGGCACACGATGACAGAGTCCTGATTGTGACCGATGCAAATGCCACATATACAGATAATTTACTGAAGCGGCCGGCTTTTTCTGTCGGAAAACTGACTTGTGAACAGTTGGTCAATCCATTGGCAGTTGCTGGGGAGCATCCTCGTCTCAGCTGGCAGATTAACAGCCATGAGAACGGGGTCTTGCAGACCGCTTACCGCATCCTTGTCGCCACGAGCGAAGAGAAACTTGCTCGGGGTGAAGCCGATGTCTGGGATTCTGGCAAGGTGCCGTCATCACAGTCTGTACTGGTACCCTACGATGGCCCAGTAATGGCTCCCGAAACAAACTTCTATTGGCAGGTGCAGGTTTGGACCAACCTGTCAAAAGAACCGCAGGTTTCGAAAGTTAACCGTTGGATGACTGCCATCAGAGACGAGAAAGGATGGCGTTCGAGCCAGTGGATAGGTTATGAAGGGGCTTTCCCGTGGGAAAACGAGAACGTATTTTCGCAGCTGTCGGCCCGTTATCTGAGACAGGAGTTCAAAGTCCGAAATGAGGAAATTGCTCAGGCAATTGTCCATATCAGTGGTCTGGGACTGTATGAGCTCTATTTCAACGGCCGCAAGGTTGGTAATGATGTGATGATGCCCGGCCCGACGGACTATCGCAAAAGGGTATTCTACAATACTTACGACGTGACCAGTCTCCTGCAAAAGGGCGACAACGGTGTGGGTGTGATTCTCGGCAGCGGACGTTTCTACCCGATGCGTCATAACTACAAGTATCACAAATGGGCGGATTTCGGTTACCCGAAGATGCGGATGGTGTTGAATATCACCTACCGTGACGGCCGTACCCAGTCGGTTGTGAGTAATGAAAGCTGGCAGTTGACGGCTGACGGTCCTATTGTTTCCAATAATGAGTTTGACGGCGAGACCTACGATGCCCGTAAGGAACTTGGCCTGTGGTCAATGGCCCACTACAGGCCTGTAAAGCCTTGGATGAAGGCACAGCGTGCTACTATTCCCCAGGCAATGCTTATCCCGCAGCCGAACGAAGGGATAAGGGTGGTCGGCTTTGTGCATCCTGTCTCATGTAAGCAGTTGAATGACAGTACCTATATCATGGATATGGGACAGAATATGGCTGGTTGGCTGAGAATGAATGTCCGTGGCGAGGCAGGCCGAACAGTAAGGCTTCGCTTTGCTGAGGCGTTGTCGCAGGATGGCAGCCTGAGTATGGAGAATCTCCGTGATGCTAAGGTGACCGATTTTTATACTCTCAAGGGTGACCGTCGTGGCGAAACTTGGGCTCCCCGCTTTACGTTGCACGGTTTCCAGTATGTAGAAATCACAAATTACCCGGGTGTTCCGACTGTGAATGATTTTGTGGGCGAGGTCGTCTCTGATAATCTTGCTGTTACAGGAACGTTCGAAAGTTCGTCCGAGGTGCTGAACGCCACTGTGCGCAATTCTTGGTGGGGTGTTCGTAGCAACTACCGCGGTATGCCGATAGACTGTCCGCAGCGTAACGAGCGGATGCCGTGGCTTTGTGACCACAGTGTTGGAAGCTACGGCGAGAGTTTCCTGTTCGGCAACTCGTTGCTTTATTCGAAATGGATGGATGATATTGAGGATGCACAGCGCTGGGACGGTGCCATACCCGATGTGGCCCCTGCTTACTGGAACTACTACAGCGACGATATTTCCTGGCCGTCGGCATTTTTCTACGGATGCGACATGCTATACCAGCAGTTTGGGGATCTCGAACCCATGCGGGAACATTTTTCAGCAATGAAACGCTTCATCGAATATA
>DCHH01000057.1:21540-24038 GCA_002315625.1 Bacteroidales bacterium UBA1757 | reverse complement strand
TTTGCCCCTTCCCGCAATGATACTTCAGCCTATTTTGAGGTAAAGGACATTGAGTCGGTCATTTCGCTGAAGGCTGAGACCCATAACTTCCCCACAACAGTCGAGCCTTTTAACGGTGCGGCAACTGGTACCGGTGGTGAAATCCGCGACCGTCTTGGAGGTGGAACGGCTTCGTTGCCCATTGCTGGTACGGCCGTCTATATGACCTCGTATCCACGTAATAAAGAGAAGCATGCGTGTGAGTATGCCATGGATGAGCGTAAGTGGCTCTACCAGACTCCTGAGCAGATTCTTATCAAGGCTTCGAACGGCGCCAGCGATTTCGGCAACAAGTTCGGACAGCCGCTGATTTGCGGTTCGCTGCTCACCTTTGAACATGAGGAGAACAAAAAGAAATATGGTTACGACAAGGTAATCATGCTGGCCGGCGGCGTAGGTTTTGGCAAACGCAAGGATGCGCTTAAGGGCACTCCGAAGCCCGGTCAGAAGATTGTCGTGATGGGCGGTGACAACTACCGCATCGGCATGGGTGGCGGTGCCGTATCGTCGGTCGAAACCGGACAGTATTCCAATGCTATCGAGCTCAATGCCGTGCAGCGTGCCAATCCGGAGATGCAGAAACGTGTATCGAACGTGATTCGTGCCATGGCTGAAAGCGACAACAATCCGATAGTCTCGATTCATGACCATGGTGCCGGCGGCCATCTGAACTGCCTGAGCGAACTGGTTGAGGAAACCGGCGGCCATATCAATATGGATGCCCTGCCAGTCGGCGACCCGACCCTTTCGGCCAAGGAAATAATCGGTAACGAGAGCCAGGAGCGCATGGGCTTGGTGACCGATGAAAAGAATATTGACCTGCTAAGGCGTATTGCAGACCGTGAACGGGCTCCGTTCTATGTGGTTGGAGAGACCACGGGCGACATGCAGTTCGTCTTTGACAACAAGCAGGGAGACCATCCCATCAATCTTGCACTTGAAGATATGTTCGGCAAGCCGCCGCGCACTGTCATTACCGACCATAGCGTCGAAGAACATTATGAGGCGCCGGTCTATAGTCAGGAAGAGCTTGAAGGCTACCTCAAGGATGTACTGAGTCTCGAAGCCGTAGCCTGCAAGGACTGGCTTACAAATAAGGTGGACCGTTCGGTGACGGGAAAGATTGCCCGTCAGCAGTGTGCCGGTGAAATCCAGCTTCCCCTTGCCGACGTTGGTGTAGTGGCACTGGATTATCAGGGCAAGGCTGGTATTGCCACTTCCATTGGACATGCTCCGCAGGCCGCTATGGCAGACCCTGCCGCCGGCAGTGTACTGTCAATTGCTGAGGCTCTGACCAATGTTGTGTGGGCTCCGCTCAAGGAGCAGCTAAAGAGTGTGTCGCTTTCGGCCAACTGGATGTGGCCCTGCAAGAACGAAGGCGAGGATGCACGTCTGTACAAGGCTGTGCAGGCCGCATCGGATTTCGCTATTGCACTAGGAATCAATATTCCGACCGGAAAGGATTCGCTTTCGATGACCCAGAAGTACGGTCAGGAGAAGGTCTTCTCGCCCGGTACGGTCATCATTTCGGCTGGAGCAGAGGTGTCGGATATCCGTAAGGTTGTCACCCCTGTGCTTAGTCAAAACGCCGCATATCCTATTTACTATATTGATTTCTCGGGAGATGGCTTGAAGCTGGGCGGTTCAGCCCTTGCTCAGGCCCTTGGAAAGATTGGAGAAGATGTGCCTTGCGTCAAGGATGCTGAGTATTTCAAGAAGGCGTTCAATGCTGTACAGACATTGGTAGAACGTGATCAGATTGCTGCCGGACATGATATTTCAGCCGGTGGCCTTGTAACTGCCCTTTTGGAAATGTGCTTTGGCAATGTCAAGGGTGGTCTGAATATCGGAATCGACGAACTCGCTGCTGGAATGGGATGCGAGAACGACATAGTGAAGGTGCTCTTTGCCGAGAACCCGGCCGTGCTGATTCAGGCAAAGGATGCCGTGGCTGTCGAGTCGGTTCTTGAAGAGGCCGGACTGAAGTATTTCCGTCTGGGCAATGTCGCTTCTGGTCGTGCCCTGCAGGTTGTATTTGAAGGAGAGGTGACCAGCTTCGACATCGATGCCCTGCGCGATGTGTGGTACCGTCCTTCCTACCTACTTGACCGTCGTCAGAGCGGTGAAAAATGTGCTGAGCAGCGTTATAAAAATTACCGCAACCAGCCTCTTGAGTATATTTTCAGCGAAAGCTTCAGCGGTAAGCTGTCTCAGTACGGATTGAAGGCTAACCGTCGCGAACAGAGCGGAGTACGTGCTGCAATTATTCGTGAGAAGGGTGTAAACGGCGACCGCGAGATGGCCTATTCGCTATATCTGGCCGGTTTTGACGTGAAGGATGTCCACATGACAGACCTCATGTCGGGCCGTGAGACTCTCGAAGATGTCAATATGATTGTCTTTGTCGGCGGTTTTTCAAACTCCGACGTACTGGGCAGCGCTAAGGGATGGGCCGGCGG
>DCHH01000057.1:1428-21414 GCA_002315625.1 Bacteroidales bacterium UBA1757 | reverse complement strand
CTATGAAAAGAAGGCGGCCATGAAGCATAACGAGTCACACAAGTTCGAGTCGGAGTTTATCGGTCTTACTATTCCTGAGAATAATTCAGTGATGCTTAAGAGCTTGGCTGGCACGAAGATAGGTGTATGGGTGGCCCATGGTGAAGGTCGCTTCAGCCTCCCCTACGAAGAAGAGAAGTATCAGATTGTTGCAAAGTACAATTACGAAGGCTATCCTGCCAACCCGAACGGTTCGGACTACAATTGCGCTGCCCTCTGTTCGGCCGACGGTCGCCACCTTGCAATGATGCCACATCCAGAGCGCGCGATTTTCCCGTGGCAGTGTGCCTTCTATCCCGAAGACAGGCTTCATTCGGACGAAGTGACACCTTGGATGGAAGCTTTTGTGAATGCCCGCAAGTGGGTTGAGCAGCAAATTTCGAAGTAGTCCTATCAGAATTGGAGACGATGGACTGTTTCCGGCTATATATCTTAGGGTGTGGCTCTGCATTGCCTACTGTGCGTCACTGTCCGACTGCGCAGGTTCTGGACGTGCGCGGCAAGTGTTTCCTTATCGATTGCGGTGAGGGCACCCAGCTGCAGATACGCCGGGCCGGAATCAACTTCAACAAAATAACCGACGTCTTCATTTCCCACCTGCATGGCGACCATTGTTTCGGCCTTATCGGTCTTATTTCCACAATGTCGCTGTTGGGAAGGACTGCTCCGTTGAGAATCCACGCTAATCCGGACCTTGAGCGCGTGATGAAGCCTCAGTTGGACTATTTCTGCAGAGACCTGACGTTTGATGTGGAATTCTTTTCGGTCGATCCGAACGTTTCTGCGCTGGTTTATGAGGACAGGACGGTGGAGGTGTGGTCGTTGCCACTTAAGCACAGGGTGCCCTGTAATGGATATCTGTTCCGTGAAAAGGGGCGTCTGCCACACATCCGTAAGGATATGATAGATGCATACCATATCCCTTTGAAATCGATTCCCGCCATCAAGGAGGGGGCCGATTACATCACTGAGGACGGGGAGGTAATCCCCAATTCCAATCTGACAACTCCGTCAAAACCGGCCGTTTCGTATGCCTACTGTTCTGATACTCAGTATCTGCAGTCGCTTGTGGATGTAATAAAAGGTGTGACTGTGCTGTATCACGAGGCAACATTTGCTGAGGCGGAGAAAGAACTGGCAGTTTCCACGCACCATTCAACCGCCCGGCAGGCAGCTGACATAGCTTCTCGGGCAGGAGTGGGGAAACTTCTGCTTGGACACTACTCTGCCCGATATACTGATACCAAAATATTGTTGGACGAGGCGCTCAGCGTTTTTCCATCCGCTGTCCTGACCCGTGAGGGAATGACAATTGACATTATCTGACAAATCATGATATACTTTGATACTGATTACATGGAAGGTGCGCATCCCAAGCTGATGCAGCGCCTTATGGAAACCAATCTGGAACATACCGTCGGCTATGGGTGTGATGCATACACTGCACATGCAAAGGAACTGGTGCGCCAGATTTGCGGTGACCCAGACTTGGATGTAACATTTATTGTTGGTGGCACTCAGACAAATGCTACTGTTATAGATGCCTTGCTGTCCCGCCACGAGGGGGTACTGGCCTGTGAGACGGCTCACATCAACGTGCACGAAGCCGGTGCCATTGAGCATTCCGGCCATAAGATTCTGACCCTTCCGGCTCACGACGGAAAGGTGGATGCAGACGAGCTTCGCGAGTACATTGCCCAGTTCTATGCGGATGATACATACGAGCACATGGTGGCCCCTGGGATGCTGTACATCACTTATCCGACAGAGTACGGAACGTTGTATTCCCGCTGCGAGCTGGAGCGGCTTCATGAGGTTTGTTCGCAAGCTGGCATACCGCTCTACATTGATGGAGCGCGTTTGGGTTATGGACTGGCCAGCCCTGTCTGTGACATAACTTTTTCTGACCTGCCTAAGCTGTGCGATGTTTTCTACATCGGCGGGGCAAAAGTTGGAGCCTTGTTTGGTGAGGCCGTTGTTGCCAGGAAGGGGTTGCTGAAACATTTCTTCCCGGTGGTCAAGCAACATGGCGGCCTCTTGTCAAAAGGAAGGCTTCTTGGCATTCAGTTCGAAACTCTTTTCACTGACAACCTGTATTTGGATATAGCCCGTCATGCCGTTGAACTTGCCATTAAGCTGAAAGAAGGATTCATTGCAGCCGGCTACAGACCTTTCATCGATTCCCTGACGAACCAGCAGTTCTTCACCCTTCCCAATCAATTGATGGACAATCTTCGAAAAGACTTTTCGTTCGAGAATTGGGGACCGAGAGGTGAGACCCATACTACCGTCCGTTTTGTGACAAGTTGGGCTACTGAACCGTCTGATGTAAGTGCTCTTATTCAGGCTGTCCAGGCTTTTCCGGCCGTGGAAAAATGAGTAAAGCATAGTTTTTGGCCTTTTTTATGACAAAAATGACAATAATTTTATAATCGATATGCTCTCTGAGTGCTTATGAAGCGGTTCCCGAATACTTTTGTTATTGTCTTTTTTGTCATTTTGCTCTGTGCGGTGGCTACCTGGGTCGTTCCGGGCGGTCAATATGTGACGGGTGAAGACGGACAGTTGAGGTTTGAAACGGTTGAATCGGCTCCTCAGACTTGGCAGGTTTTCACGGCACTTTATGACGGATTCCGTCTTCAGGCTGGCATCATTGTCATCGTGCTTGTGTTCGGTGGGGCTTTTTGGATTGTGAATCAGACACATGCAGTCAGTCAGGGCATCCGCTCGTTCCTTGACTGGTCTTGCCGATTGGAAAGATATGGCTGGCTAAAGAAAGTAGGGGTGAATAACCTTGTCATTTGTGCCGTGATTCTTCTCTTTTCTTTTTTCGGTGGGGTGTTCGGCATGAGCGAGGATTGTATTCCCTTCGTGGCTATTATTGTCCCGATGGCCATTTCGATGGGGTACGATTCGATTGTCGGGCTGTTGATGGTCTATGTGGCTGCGCATGTGGGTTTTGCCGGTGCCTTCCTCAATCCGTTCACTATCGGCATTGCTCAGGGTATGGCTGACCTGCCATTGTTTTCCGGACTGGGTTACAGACTTTTCTGCTGGGCAGTGTTGACGGTTTTGCTGATGGTTGTCACCTTATTATATGCGTCAAAGGTGCGCAAGTGTCCGACCTCTTCCGTGATGTATTGCCTTGATGAGACTTGGCGGAACAATTGTAAAGACGAAACCTCATTGTCTGATTTGCAGCAGGATAAGAAGGGACATCCTTTTCCTGCCTGGGTTGTTTTTGTCCTGACTACCCTTGCACTGATTGCTTTTTCAGTGGTTTATGCTCCGTCTTGCAGCCTTAATTTCGGGAATCGTCAGTTCGAAACTCCCTGGCTTTTATGGGTAATCATGGCAATGTTTGTTGCTTGCGGCGAGACTTCCCTGAGAAAGTCGGTCAATTCATTTGTGCTATGTCTGATGGGGTTCACCATTCTGTACCTGTTGGTCGGGGTACTATGCTTTGGGTGGTATCTGGCTGAAATTTCGGCGCTTTTTCTGGCTATGGGGCTCCTTTGTGGCATTGCTGCAGGCTTCGGGCCCAACAGGCTGGTTTCTGAGTTTCTCGCCGGTGCCAAAGATATTTTTTCGGCAGCGCTTGTAATCGGTCTCGCTTCAGGTATAATTGTGATTCTTAAGAATGGCCATATTATCGATACCATGCTCCACTCGATGGTTGTCAAGTTGGACGGAAGCGGCCAGACCTTATCCTTGACGCTGATGTATGGCATTCAATCTGTAATTAACTTGTTCATTCCCAGTGCTTCAGCCAAGGCCGCAATTACCGTGCCGATTATGGCACCATTCTCTGACCTTATAGGACTTTCCCGCCAGTCGATGGTTCTGGCATTTCAGTTCGGCGACGGTTTCACAAACATTATCACCCCCTGTTCCGGAGTCCTGATGGCCGCCCTAGGCATGGCAAGAATACCCTACGTACAGTGGCTGAAGTGGGTATGGAAGTTCGTCCTCCTTCTCATGGCCGTCGGCTTCCTGCTCCTTCTGTTTACGGTCCTGGTGCCGCTTGAAGGTTTCTGATGATTCCGTCGTAACATTTGTCCCCTTTTTGTCACACAGTAATCACTGTACCAGATTCGAAAAGAATACAATGGATTTTTATGGATGGAAATAATCTTTGCTTCGAATCCTTATAGATATTCTAAAAAATCGAAGAATGTGTTGGAAAATAGAATTTGGGTGATTACCTTTGTGGGCGTATGAGAATTTTCACTGAGCAACGTTTGAGGGAATATTGTGAGGAGCATCCGGAAAGCAGGGTGGCTGTTCAGTATTGGGTTTTTCGGGTGAAGCATGCCGAGTGGAAATGCTTTGCCGATGTCAGACGGACTTTTGCAACGGCAGACTGTGTTGGAAATCAGAGGATTGTGTTTGATATTAAAGGGAATGATTTCCGTCTGGTGGCTGTTGTCAGATACACTATTGGATATGTGTATGTGAGGTTTATCGGTACGCATGATGAATATGACAAAATCAAGGATATAAGGGAAATTTGAGGTATGGCTAAACTTGCGACACGGGAAGAGTATGAATGGGCTGTCAACCGGGTGGAGCAGCTTCTCCGGAAACTTGACGGGCGGGCTGCGTCTGACAACGAAGAAAAATGCCTGTCGGAAACGGGTTCAGGACTGAGGGAATCGACTGAGCAGTATGGTTTTGTTGGTGCGGACGATGACGAGGTCGAGTTGAAGTTGCTTTCGGACCTTGTCTCGGAGTATTCAGAACAGAATTATTCCGTGGGGGAGCCTTCGCTTGTGGATATGATAGGTCTCAGGTTATATGAGAGGGGGATGACACAGAAACAGTTGGCAGAACTGTTGGGTATCAGCCCTTCCCGGATTGCCGAATATATGAACGGCAAAGCTGAGCCGACATTGAAGATTGCCCGTGAGATTAGCCGGAAACTCGACATTGACCCGGCCATTGTGTTGGGGGTATAGAACCTTTTCCAATCCTGAAGAAATTGATTAGTGTTGTGAAACAGAATTTTTGCAGTTACTTTCGTGGGGGAAAAATAGCATCAGACTAATAATCTAATTATGAGCGAATCTATTACACGACGGGAGGCTATCAAGACCATTGGGAAAGTGGCTGCTACGGCGGCGGTCGGACTGACTGCTGTGGAGGCTATGGCAGGTATTACCCTTTCCGGAGAGGAAACCAATTCAAATAATACACGAGCAATGAAAGTACTGCTGATAAATGGAAGTCCGCGCAGGAATGGCAATACTAACCGTCTGCTGGAAGAGGTGGCGGCACAACTCAAGAAGAACGGCGTGGAAAGTGAAATCTTCCAGCTTGGTGCCAAGCCGGTGCGCGGGTGCATCGCCTGCGGGAAATGTGGCGGCAAAGGAAAATGTGTGTTTGACGATGATGTCTGCAACGGTGCCATTGAGGCGATGGAGGCCTGTGATGCCATTGTGGTGGGGTCGCCGGTCTATTATGGTACGCCGGCGGGGCAGGTTCTTTCGCTTTTGCAGCGGATGGCATACGCTGGCGGCCGGGTGATGAGGGGAAAACCGGCTGCTGCTATTACGGTGTGCCGGCGTGGCGGGGCCACAGCGGCGTTCCAGACGCTTCAGATGCCCTTCCAGATGCTTAACATGCCCATAGTCACTTCGCAGTACTGGAACATTGCATATGGCGGTGCGCCCGGTGAGGCGGCCCAAGATGCTGAGGGTTTGCAGACCATGCGGACGCTGGCTGACAATCTCGCATACATGCTGCACCAGTTTGCCACGGGAACGGCATCCCAACCCGAACGGGAACGCCCTGTCTTCACGAATTTTATCCGATAACTACTTGTTTAGATTTGAATAGGATATGTTTCTTCCGATTTCCATTATTGCTTTGGCTGTTTTGCCGGCCATTATCCTTTTTATTTATGTCTGTCGAAAGGATGCATTCAAGGAGCCGTTCGGACTGCTTGTCTGGACTTTTGTTGTGGGAATGCTTTCGGCTCCGTGTTCGATGTTCTTTTCGGGGATGCTGCCGGACAGTATTCAGGCTGGGCCATTTATGTCGGCTATGTACACTGCCTTCCTGCAGGCTGCCGTGCCGGAAGAGCTGGCAAAGTTTCTTCTGCTTTATGCACTAATCTGGAACAACAGGAATTTTGACGAGATGTTCGACGGCATTGTCTATGCCTCGATTGTCGGTCTGGGTTTTGCGGCATTGGAGAATATCCTCTATGTGGCCAATTACGGCACCGGGGTGCTGTTGAGCCGTGGGCTGTTGTCCGTTCCCGGCCATTTCTTCTTCGGGGTGGCTATGGGTTATTTCTTTGCGTACGCCAAGTTCGATGAGCACAACCGTGGCCGCTATCTTACACTGACTCTGCTGGTGCCAATCCTTTTACACGGAGTCTATGACGGTTTGCTGATGTGGGCCGAGAATCTGAACTCGGCACTAAGTTTCGGACTCACCCTTCTTTTCTACTGGTTCGTAATCAAGATGTGGAAAACCGGTATCAAGCGCATCAGGTCACTCCAGGGGTGCTGAACATCGCTTGAACAAAAGCTGTTTAGTACAACTAAAAAAGTGATGTATCATATAAAATTGGTATTTTTCTAAACCTTTTCGTTGAAATGCTTGTTGATACCCAAAAACAATTATATCTTTGCGCCTGATAAGCAATAATCGTTAGAAGGTGTATTCGCATGGCGACCAAGTCTGAAGTGGAAACATTTCTGAAAGAACTGCATGAGAAGATGCAGGTTGGTCGGGTGATTTTTGTCTTCAGGCAAAAGAACATAGAAGCCATCCACAATCTTGACCTGGTTCATGCAGATGAGGATCGTAAGAGCGTTATCAGAAGTCTGGAGGTTGAGGATTATTCTGAGGGACCAAACCCCGATGATTATGGAATTTCGCCACTTTGGGTGTTCGGGAAAATGTATAAAGGGAAGGAAATATATATCAAGATACAGATAGTCAAGTTGAATACAATTTGCGTTTCATTTCATGAGGCAGAACATCAACCGATGGGCTATCCGCTTAAAATCAAATAGTTATGAAAAGTCCATTTACTGGAGGTGGGGTGACCTTGCATCATGAGTTGTCTAAGGTGACCTATCGGAAAGAGGAGTTCGAATACATCGCTTCGTATTACTTTTGTGAAGATACACAGACGCCTTTCACCGTGGATGGAATGGATGATGTAAACATGATACAGGTACGTAATCAGTATCGTGTCAAGTATGGTATTCCGTTCGAGGATGAGATTCGGCAAATGCGTGAGAGTTACGGCCTTTCGGCTATCAAGATGTCAACTATTCTCGGCTTTGGCGACAATCAGTATCGTTTGTATGAGAACGGAGAAATGCCTTCGCTTTCAAACGGCCGGCTTTTGAAAAGTATCATGAAGCCCTCCACTTTCCGTCAGTTTGTGGAGGCTGCCAGAAGCCAGTTGGGAGAGAAAGAATATTCACGGATAATCCGTATGGTGGCCGAAAAAGAAACGGAATCTGCACTCTGTGGCTTTGAGGCAGGACTGGTTTTTGACAGGCGGGAGAGAGGAGCCGAGAATGGTTATGCAGAAATGAGTGTGTCCAGGCTTGAGAATGTGATGTTGTTCTTCATCGAGCATTGTGAGAATGTGTTCAACACAAAGATGAATAAGTTGCTGTTTTATTTGGATATGGTGTCATACCGCGAAAGCGGTTTTGCCATGACCGGACTGGCTTACAAGGCTATACAATTTGGCCCTGTACCTGTGCATTGGGACCGTGTTTATAGTCTGGTAGATGGAATCAGACCCGAGATAGTCGGCTTTGCGAGTGGTGCGCAAGGGGTGAAGCTTGTTGGTAACAAGCCGGCAGACATGTCTGTTTTTACGGAAACAGAGAAGAAAAGGCTTTTGTGTGTGGCTGACAGATTTGCAACCATGAGTTCGGTTGAAATCTCTGAAGTCAGCCATGAGGAAGATGCCTGGAAAAATGCCATATCAGGTAATCGATTGGTGGACTTCAATGATGCTTTTAGTCTGAAAGCTATATAATATTGACTCCATGAAAGGAATTATGAGTATGAAGTTTTGGAAGGTTGTTGCGGCGGTTGCGATGTTTGTGACTGCTGGAGAGATTGTCGCTGAGGGTAGGAATGATGTCGTTTTGAGCGACGGATGGGTGGTCAAGCCGCTGTACCGGTGCCAGCGGGGATTCGTGGGCGATACGGTTACTGTGCCGCATACATGGAATGTCGATTATGAACCGGGCGAAGCTTACCGTTACGACCGGGATGCCCGAAGCTATCAGCGGATACTGACTGTCACGGAAGAGATGCGGGGCAAGCGGCTGTTTCTCTATTTTGAGGGGGCCAATTCGGTGGCTACTGTCTTTTTGAACCGTCGCACGGTTGGTGAACACAAGGGTGGATATACTGCTTTTTGTCTGGAAATCACGGACTTTGTAAAAGCTGGTGATAACCTTCTTGAGGTTTTTGTAAGTAATGCTTACCGTACCGATGTACTGCCAATCAGTGGCGACTTCAATGTTTGTGGCGGACTGCACAGACCGGTGCATCTGTTGGTTACGGATGCTGATTGCATTGACCCGACTGTTTTTGCTTCGCCAGGAGTGCTGGTACATCAGAAACAACTCGATTCCGAGGCGGCAACGATTGAGGTGGAAACTTTTCTTTCGCTCAAGAGCGGGCAGGCGGGGGTACTTGTCCCGCAAAATGAACTGGCGGCCTTAAGGCAAGGGTGCGAACTTGGCGTTTCAGTGTTTGACCCGTCGGGGGAACTGGTCGGAACGGCTTGGCAACTGGTTACCGGCAGTCGTGTCACTATGCCGGTCGGGATTTCCAAACCGGTTTTGTGGCAAGGGAAAAACGCTCCAAGTCAGTATCTTGTGAAGGTGGAACTTTTGCACAACGGCATAGTTGCTGACCAGGTGACGCAGACGTTCGGTCTCAGGGCCGTAAGCGTGGATGCTGAAAATGGCTTTTTCTTGAACGGAAAATCTTACGACTTGCACGGCTTCAACCGGCATGATGATTTCTATGGGCATGGAAGTGCGCTGACGGAGGCTGAGTATCAACGGGATATGGAACTTGTTGAGGCTTCGGGAGCCACTTTTCTGCGGCTTGCACACTATCCGCACAATGAGCGGATTTATGAGTTGTGCGACTCAGCCGGCATTGTGCTATGGACCGAAATTCCCCTTTGCGGCCCTGGCGGATACATGTTTACGGGTTATCTTAGGAGTGTGGAAGATAATGCGTTACAGTGTCTTCGTGAGCTTGTCTATCAGAAATACAACCATCCGAGCATCTGTTTTTGGGGCATTTTCAACGAACTGCTTGTCGAGGACGAAGGAAACCTTATTGCGTACGACCCGCCAGTTCCTTTTGTACAGAAACTCAATGCACTGTTTCATGAACTTGACCCGACCCGTCCGACAGCTGCTGCTATCTGCAGCGGGCAGGAACAGTATGAGGCATGCTGCGATGTGGTGGGATGGAACAAATATTTTGGATGGAACAAGTCGGAACAGCAGGCGGCGGCGTTTTTCGACGAGGCGCACCAGTCAGGCCATCCGGTGGGTATTTCTGAATACGGGCGCGGTGGAAGTCCTCTGCAGCATGCCGACCCTGTCCATGCCAGCGAAGTTTCCTTCCCCGGCACATATCATCCGGAGGAGTATCAGGCTATCTGCCACGAGGGTTACTGGCTGGCTTTAAAGGAACGCAACTATCTTCCATTCAAGGCAATCTGGCAGTTCTCAGACATGCAGAGCTGTATCAAGGACGAGGGAGATACTCCCGGCCGAAACGATAAGGGAATGGTTACCTACGACCGTCAGACGCTGAAGGATTCGTACTATTTTTATAAGGCGAACTGGAATCCGTCACCGATGCTGCACCTTTGCAGCCAGCGGTTCACCGAGCGTTCTTTTGCAGAGACCAGTGTTCGTGTCTATACAACTTTGTCTAATGCTACCCTTTATGTTAATGGTCAGAAAATCAGCAAGAAATCACCTGACGGAGTACATCGTATAATATGGGAGGATATCCATCTCCAGTCTGGTGACAACCATATCGAAGTCCGCAGTGGTGACCTTTCCGAGCATTGTGTCTGGCGACTTGAATAAGACGGCCTGTCGGGTTGATTTTTTTGATTGTTGCTTAGTCAGCAGTGCTTTCGTACTATATTGAGAAGACGCTGACAGTTGTCGTGTGTGTTGGCTGCAACAAAAAGCGATGAATGGGAGAGTGACGGTTGGTTGCCTTCTGCGTCCATCGTTGTGCCGCCCGCCTCTTGTAGTATCAGAGTAGAGGCTGCATAGTCCCAGGGCTGCAGCTGCATTTCAAAATAGAGTTCTATCTTTCCCGCTGCCATCATGCAGAGTTCTACGGCTGCAGAACCGAAACGGCGCAGGTCGTTGCATTGCATGTAGGCTTCGTAGATTATGTCGGAACAGACTTTGGCGTACTCTTTGTGGTAGGTGGACATTGCAGTACAGAACATTCCGTTCTCGAACGTGCGGTTGGAAACGTGAATCGGTTTGCCGTTCAGAAAGGCTCCTTTTCCCCTTTCAGCCGAATAGAGTTCGCCGCGCCCGGGTGAATAGACCACTCCGAGCACCAGTTCTCCTTGGTATGACAAAGCAACGGAGATGCAGCAGTCGGCAATCTGCCGGGCATAATTTGCAGTGCCGTCAATCGGGTCGATAATCCAGGTGTATGCTTCTATGTCGTGAGCATCTTCCTCTTCGCAAAAGAAGCCGCTTGAGGGAAGAAGCATGGAGAGTCCCTTCATTAGAAATTGTTGGACAGCCAGGTCGGAGGAAGTCACGAGATTCTCGATTCCAGCCTTCTCGTGCACTTCAAAACCCTTGTTGACCATCAGTTTGGAAGCCTCACGGACCAGACTCACAACCTGCTCAAGTGTGCAAATGGTAACATCACTCATGTTCGTTTGATTTTGAATGCAAAGATAAAGACAAAAAAGATTACCTTTGCTGCAATTGTACACATCAAAAACAAAGACCCCCAAATGAGCATTCCCGCATCAGAATTGATTATCAACGAGGATGGAAGCGTGTTCCATCTTCATATACGTCCCTCCCAGCTGGCTGACAGAATCGTTTTGGTCGGTGACCCCGGGCGTGTGGCCCTGATGAAGCCCTTCCTTGATACAATTGAGTGCGAGGGAGCGTCAAGGGAATTCGTATGGGCTACTGGAACTTACAACGGGACAAGACTGACTATCCTTTCCACTGGTATCGGAGCCAACAATATCGATATTGTGATGACCGAGCTCGATGCCCTTAAGAATGTCGATTTCCAGACGCGTGAAATTAAAGCCGAGCTTCAACGGCTTACGATTGTACGTTTAGGGACTTGCGGAGTTGTACAACCTGATATACCGCTCGGGGCATACGTTCTTTCGCACTGTTGCATCGGGTTTGACGGTCTTCTGGACTGGTATTCCAAACGCGATTCCATCGTTGACCTGAAGATGGAATCGGCCTTTATGAAGCACATGGACTGGCCGGCAGTGCTTCCGTATCCGTACGTGGTACATGCTCCAGAACGGCTGATACGGCTGTTTGAAAAAGAGACGGTCAAAGGACTGACGATTTCAGGCCAGGGGTTCTACGGCCCTCAGGGCAGGGTTGTACGGCAGGGACTGGTTATTCCCGACCTTTTGGAGAAAATTGAGTCCTTCCACTATGAAGACTGGCGTGTGACGAATATCGAAATGGAAGGTGCCTCGGTTGCCGGTATGGCAAGTCAGCTCGGCCACGATGCTATTACCGTCTGCTTTGCCATAGCCCATCGTTACCTGAAGGGAGCAAATACAGACTATCGGAAAGAGATGGACGACCTTATTAAACTTGTGCTTGATAAATTATCCTCATTATGACAAAATACTCCTTGGCGGCAACAGCCCTTGCTTTAGCCGCCGTCCTGGTTGCATGCCAGCCGAAGAAGACACCAAGTGTACTGAAAACCACCACTCAGCCTCTTTCAGTAAGAATGGCTGACAGCGAATTGCAGCGTAATCCTCAGGCATACCTGCTTGATGGAAAAAGAGGCCTGAAATGGGACTATACCGCCAGTATAGAGATGTATTCTGTCCTCGATCTATATAAGGTGACTGGTGAAGTCCGTTACCGCGACTGGGTGATGCATTTTTATGATTCAATCATTTCACCCGACGGAACAATCTTCAACTACAACCGATTCAAATATAACATCGACCATGTATGTCCGGGTCGTGTGCTGTTCGATATGCTGGAGATGACCGGCGACAAAAAATACAAGGTTGCAATGGACACTCTTTTTGTACAGCTTCTGAACCAGCCCCGAACCTCTGACGGCGGTTTCTGGCACAAGGCTGTCTATCCCTGGCAGATGTGGCTCGACGGCCTGTACATGGGTGAACCCTATTACGCCCAATATGTTTCAACTTACATTCCGCAGGAGAAACGGCAGCAATATTACGACGATATCGTCCATCAGTTCCTGACTGTAGCAAAGCATACATACGACCCGCAGACAGGACTCTACCGGCATGGCTGGGACGAATCCCGGGAGCAGTTCTGGTGTGACTCTGTCACGGGTCAGTCGCAGCACTGCTGGGGACGTGGACTCGGATGGTATGTGATGGGAATGACTGAGGCTTTGGAATACCTTCCCGAGGGAGAGGGACGTCAGCAGGTCGTGGACTTGCTTATGAGCATTTTCAAGACTCTTCCCAAATATGCCGACAAGAAGAGTGGCATGTGGTATCAGGTGCTAGACTGTCCGACTCGCGAGGGCAACTGGCTTGAATCGACCGGCTCTATCATGTTTGTCTATAGTTTTATGAAATGTGTCGATAAGGGCTACATCTCAGAAAAGTTCAAACCGCTGGCCCGTGAATGGTACGAGCTGTTTGTCAAGACTTTTATCCGCGAAAATGCTGACGGCACCATTTCCTTAACGGATTGCTGCGCTGGCGCAGGACTAGGCGGTGCACAAAAGAGAAGCGGCACATTTGACTACTACATTAATGAAACCTCCATCATTGACAACGACTGCAAGGCAGTTGGGCCGTTTATTTGGGCGTCGATGATCTATGAAAAATGGAAAGCCGCGGAGTAACGACTTATGAAACTGAAAAACAGCATATTGGCTGCAGTTCTGGCTTTTGCTTTTGCTGCAAATGCTTTTCCTGACACCAAAACGGTGTCACCGAAAAGGGAGTTCAGGGGGGCATGGATGCAGACCATAGCCATGAATATGTTTGCCTCTATGGATGAGACAACCATGAAGGCTTACTTCTGCGGGGTGTTAGATACTCTTCAGCAGGCGGGCTTCAATGTGTTTATTTTTCAGGTGCGTCCTCAGGCGGATGCCTGGTACAGGTCCTCAATGGAGCCGTGGAGTAGTTTCATTACAGGAACGCAGGGTAAGAATCCGGGTTGGGATCCGCTCGCATTTCTTGTACAGGAGTGTCACCATCGCAATATTGACATACATGCGTGGATTAACCCATACCGGGTCCGGCTGACTTCGTCCTCTGAGGACATGAACGACCCTTTTGTCCGTAAGCATACTGACTGGATAATCAAATACGGGAAGTCGCTATGGTTTGACCCCGGGAATCCGGATTGCAGGGAGCATATTGTGAAGGTAGTGCGCGAAATAGTGCGAAATTACGATATCGACGGATTGCATATAGATGATTATTTCTATCCATATCCGATTGCAGGACAGACTTTTATGGATAGGAATTCCTATCTTGAATACAACGGGTCTGGTTTGGGCCTGAATGATTGGCGTCGGGAGAATGTCAATCGTCTTATTGAGGAACTTCATGCGGCAATACACGAGCTCAAGCCCTGGGTGCAGTTCGGAGTCAGCCCATTCGGCATTCATCGGAACGATAAAGAAGACCCTGACGGGAGTCATACCGCTGGCCTCAGCAATTACAATGACTTGTATGCAGATGCCTTGACATGGATGCGCGAGGGCTGGGTTGATTATTGTATTCCACAGCTTTACTGGGAAATAGGACATGCAAAGGCAGATTACCGTGAGCTTGCCGACTGGTGGCCTCTTCACTCTTATGGGACACCGATGTATTTCGGTCAGGAAGTTGCTCGCAGCATGGCTCCAGTTGCATCCAATATTCCGCAGAGGGAGCGAAAGGCTCTGTCTGGCGAGCAGCTTTCTGCGAAAATCGATATTCAGCGTGAAAAAGAAGGTGTCACTGGCAGTTGCATGTTCTCTGTCTATAAATTACTTGAGAACCCAAAGGCTTTGGATATCCTACGAACAAGATTCTATAATGAGCCTGCATTAAACCCTTCGTTTTCTCCGGATACGGTTCTGAATACTCCTCCGGCAGTCTCAAACCTGCACGTGGAATCTGACTCCCGCTACGGAAAATGTTTCGAATGGAAGGTGCCAAAAACAAAGGAAGCATTATCAAAGCCTTCGTACTATGTAATTTACCGTTTCAAGAAAGAAGAAGAACTTAATCTCGACGACCCGCATCATATTATGGCCATAACCAAGACCTGTATCTATCCATTGCCTGCCCAACATCCTTCCAAGGGCGATTGGGTTTATGTGGTCACGGCCGTAAACCGCCTGCATCAGGAAAGTGAGGGGACGAGAATAACCCTGCGCATCAAGTAACAAACTTTTGAAAGTCAAAAAACATTAATTCTAGATTTTTTTGGCGCAGTAAGTAAAAGGTTTTACTATTTTTGCGCCGAAAAAGTAAATGATTTTACAGTAATAGGATTTACAAATTATCAAATATCGTGATGGAATCATTTTTTATATCTGGTATTCAGCAAGTTGGGGTAGGGACGGAGAATATGCGCCGTTCTTGGGACTGGTTTATTGAGATGTTCGGAATTGATGTGAAGATACTTGAGGATGATACAGTAGCCGAGCGGATGCTGCCATATACCGGCCATCAGCCGCAGAAACGTCATGCCTGTATAGCCGTAAGCCTGCAGGGTGGCGGGGGACTGGAAATATGGCAATACTCCGAGCGTAAGCCTTTGGCTGCAGATTTTCAGATTTCTGTGGGGGACCTTGGAATTTTCGCTGCCAAAATTAAGTGTCGCGATGTGGAGGCATGCCATCGTCAGTTGTCAGCCAAGTGGAAGGAGGTCGGTCCAATAGAGAAGCTGCCAGACGGCACTCCTTGTTTCTACGTAAAGGACTTGTATGGAAACTATTTTCAGTTGGTGGAAGACAAGTCGGTCTATATTGAGCAGCATTGCTTGACGGGGGGCATCGTAGGGGCACTGATAGGTGTATCTGACATTGACCGCTCATTGGCTGTATATAGAGATTTGCTTGGGTACGACAAGGTTGTATATGACAAGACAGGGGTGTTCACAGACTGGTCGTCCCTGCCCGGAAGTGAACAGAAATACCGCAGGGTGCTGCTTGCAACAAGCCGTCGCCAAAAGGGTGCATTCTCGGGACTATTCGGGCGGAGTACAATTGAACTGGTTCAACCCCTTAACCGCAAACCGCGAAGAATTTACGAAGGACGATACTGGGGCGACCCCGGCTTCATACAGATTTGCTTTGACGTGACCAATATGAAGTCATTGGGTAGTTTTTGCGCATCCAAGGGCTTTCCATTCACTGTCGATAGCTGCCCGGGAGATACACGGTTCGATATGGGCGATGCCTCAGGTCATTTCACCTACATCGAAGACCCGGACGGAACATTGATTGAATTTGTCGAGACTCACAAGATTCCAGTCTATAAGAAATGGAACTGGTTTATCGACCTCACGGCCCGCAACAGGGCCCGCCGTTTGCCGAAATTCCTTTTCCGGATGATGGGACTGGTGTCACGAGAGAAGGTATCGGAATAGGTATGGGTAATCTTTCAAATCTATTGAAGCAGGATCCGCGGTTCCATTCGGCACTGACTTCGTGCATGAACTGTGGAATGTGTACGGCTATCTGTCCGGCTGCGGAGTTCTATGATTATGACCCGCGCAAAATCTGTGATATGGTGCAGCGTGGCGACGATGAGACTATCGAGCAGCTGCTCAAGAGCGATACGATATGGTATTGCGGACAATGTTTGTCGTGCAAGACACGATGCCCGAGAGGCAATGCGCCGGCTGAGGTTATACTGATTCTTCGCAAGGTGTCGCAGGAAATGGGCTACTTCCGCTTCAGTGAAAAGGGGCGGCAACAGGTGGAGATAATGGAGCATATTGGTGGCAATATCCTGGAAATAGGCTATTGTGTCCATCCTGACCGTATGCCATACGAAAAGCATCCGGAGCAGGGGCCTGTGTGGGACTGGTATCTGAAGAATATTGAAAAGGTGGCTCCGAAAGTGGGGGCAAACTATCACGGCACCGGTCCTGGTGCGCTGAGAACCATTCCGGAGGAGACTATGGAGGAAATCCGCAAAATCTTCGAGGAAACCGGCGGCATGGAGCTCCGCCACAAAGTGCTAATAGACAGATAATATGGATTTTGGTTTTACGATATCAAAGACTCGGGTTATTGATTTGAGTGCGGCCAATATGGAAAAGGCGGCACGGGTGGAGGAGGTGCGGCGTTGCATGGACTGCGGCGGCTGTACTGCCACCTGCACGGCCGGCCAGTTTATCGACTTCAACATCCACCGCACTCACCTGCTGTTCCGTCGCGGACAGTATGAAGGACTTGACAAAGCCTTGGAAGCGTGTATGTTGTGCGGAAAGTGCACACTGGTCTGCCCGCGTGGCGTCAATCTTAGGCGTATGATTATCAATATGCGGACTCTGCTGCCATGACTGAATATTTCACACCGTTTGTCGTACCGTTTCTGCTTGGGGTTATTTTCCTCTTTGCGGTCTGTGCCTACAAATATATAAGGTGGTACCGGAAATTTACCCCCGTACAGCGTGCTGTCTTGCGAGAGAATATTTTTACCGTCAAGTCTCTGCGTGCGCTTGGAGAAACGGTCAACGAATGTCTGTTGCACCATCGTGTATTCAAGAAAAATGCAGTGCTTGGCTATATGCACAGCAGTATTGCCCTGGGATGGTTTCTGCTGATTGTTGTCGGTGCTGTTGAGGCAAGCCTTGAGGTGAGCGGTGGCAGGCATATATGGGTAGCTATTTTCCTTAGATACTTTGTCCATGAGCCGGAATTGGTCTATCCCCATGCCCATGTATTTGCCCAAATTATGGACACATTGCTGCTTTATGTCCTTTCGGGCATCACCCTGGCGCTTGTCAAGTCGGTATGGCATAAAGTTGTGGGAATGAAGAAGGTAACAAACCACACAATCTTTGACCTGCTGGCCAAGTATGCGTTGTGGTTCATATTTCCGCTTCGTCTGCTCGCCGAAAGCCTAACGGCCCGCCTGTACGGGAACGGAGGATGGCTGACTCAGGCTATCGGTTCGCTTTTTTCTCCTCAGACGGCAACAGACATGGAGTATCCAATATGGTTTCTCTATTCCTTATGCCTAGGGGCTTTCTTTGTGGGAATGCCGTTCTCACGGTATATGCATATTTTTACTGAAGTTCCGCTTATTTTCTTCCGTCGTCTTGGGGTTACGGAGGCTGAAAAGGCGACCGGATACACGAAATATGAGCTCAGTGCCTGTTCAAGGTGTGGCATTTGCATAGATGATTGCCCGTTGAACAAGGATTTGCATCACACCGACATCCAGCCCGTCTATTTCCTGCGGGATGTCCGCTACGGTCAGCCTCGGTTGGCCACGGCTGAGGACTGCCTTATGTGTGGCCGTTGTCAGGCAGAATGCCCTGTGGGGCTGGATTTGCTTTCCATTCGCCGTCAGATGCGTGACCGTTCGGCTATTGACGGCAGCGGACACTATGACGGTATGAAACAGGTGCAGCCGTTCAATGCTATTGGTCGGGTCGGCTATTTCGGAGGGTGTATGTCGCATCTCACTCCATCGATTTCGGAAGCGATGAAGACTATTTTCGAGGCGGCCGGTCAGAAGTACTGGTTTATTGACGAGCAGGCGACCATCTGCTGCGGGCGTCCGCTCTATCAGCAGGGGTTTGTCCGTCAGGCTGCCGACTTGAGAGAGCGTAACACCCGGCTGATTGAGGAGTCGGGAATCAAGGTGCTGGTCACTTCCTGTCCGATTTGTTACCAGTCATTTACTAAGGAATATTCTTTGAAGGGGGTGACTGTGCTGCACCACAGTGAATATATTGCCACACTGATTGCTGAGGGGAGGATAAAGTTGAATCCCGGGTCGCTTCGTATTGCATATCATGACCCTTGCGAATTGGGACGCGGGTGCGGAATCTATGATGAGCCGCGTAGGGTACTGTCTGCAGTGGGGACATTGCTTTCAACGGCAAGCGAGCGTGAGAAGAGCCTTTGCTGCGGGCATAATTTGGGAGACACTACACTTAGCTTTGAGGAGCAGGGGGCTGTACGGGATTCGGCAATACTTAATTTGACGGCGGTTAAGCCTGATGTTATTGCTACTGCCTGCCCTATGTGCAAGAAGGCGCTGTCAATTCCTAATAACTTGGAAATAAAAGATATAGCCGAGCTGGTTGCAAATTCCATAACTGAATATGACTGAAAATAAACGTTTCTGGAACGAATACCAGAAGGAGATTGCGGAAGACCATTACTTCTACGAGAGGAGCTGCATACGTCAGACTTTCTTCCCGGGGTCGGAGGCGGCGTTTCTTAAAATCTTGAGGACGGAACTGGGCAAGGACATCCGGGACGAAGTGAACCAGCATACCTGCACAGGCATAGGCTATCATAGCGACATTGTGCCGTTGCAGACTACGATGACCATTGTGGCGCGGCTGTTTGCCCTTATGACCGAGGCTGGATACAAGAACTATGTCCCGTCGTGTGTTACCTCTTTCGGGGTGTTTACGGAAATCTGCCATCTTTGGGAGGAAGACCCGTCGTTGCTTGACAAGACCCGTGAACTGCTGTACAAAGCCACAAAGCGCGAGTTCATTGTGCCGGAAAACATAGCCCATCCGTCAGATATCGTCTATAAGTTCCGAGAGCAACTGACCCCTCGAATGAAGTACCGGCTGGTAAACCGCTACACTGGTAAGCCGTTGCGTGTGGTCGATCATATCGGTTGCCACTATGCCAAAATCTTTCCCGATAAGGGGGTAGGAAAGGCGGAGTTTCCGTATGTATTGGCCGGAATGGTCGAGTCGTGGGGCGGTGAGGTGATTGATTATCCGGAGAGACGCCATTGTTGCGGGTTCGGTTTCCGTCAGTACATCGTCCAGGAAAACAGGGGCTATTCGGTTGCAAACTCGAAAAAGAAATTCGAGTCTATGGAACCGTACGAACCCGATTTCATTGTCTCCAACTGCCCTGGCTGCACAATGTTCCTTGACAAGTGGCAATATACAATAGCAGAGATGGAGAACAAGACCTACGACGGACACGGATACGGAATACCGTCTCTGACGTACGAGGAGATGACCGGGCTGCTGCTCGGGTATGACCCTTGGGAGCTTGGCTTGCAGCTGCATCAGGTGCAGGTGGAGCCTCTTTTAGACAAGATAGGCATTGCCTACGACCCCGGTGCCAAATACCGCGCAGCAGACGGCACAATCCTTCCGAACCCTGACAAACCGCATAATTTACTCGTATGACAGCAATAATAGGAGCCGGCCCTGCCGGTATAGAAGCGGCCCACTGCATAGCCGTCAATGGTGACAAGGTGACACTTATTGAGGCCGGAGAGGAGGCACTAGGAAATATCCGTAACAAGGCGCTGCTGTTTCCCGATTTCGCTTCGGCGGAATCGTTGGTCGAGTCATTCCTTAGCAAGCTGCGCCATCCCAACATCAATTTCGTCAATAATACCACTATTGTCGGAATGGCACGTATTGAGGGGAAATGGGTGTTGCAGGCCGCTGGTGAACGGCAGTTTGAGGCTGATGACGTGTTGCTTACCACAGGCTACACCCCCTTCGA
>DCHH01000057.1:0-1355 GCA_002315625.1 Bacteroidales bacterium UBA1757 | reverse complement strand
GACCTGGAGAAGATGCTGCAGCGCGGCCGAATTGTCAATACTGTCGGCGATTTGCCCCGGCGTGTGGCGTTCCTGCAGTGTGTAGGTTCGCGTGACGCCAAAGTGGGCAACCACTATTGTTCTAAAGTGTGCTGCATTACGGCTGTCAAGCAGGCAATCGAGGCCCGCAAACTCTTGCCGGAGGCAGAAATAGACATCTTCTATATGGACTTGCGCTGCTGGGGGCAAGGCTTTGAGGAAATGTACCGGACTGCCCAGCAGGACTATGACATCCACTTTATCCGTGGACGTATTTCGGAGGCTGCCGGAACTTTTGACGGCAAGGTTCAAATCAAGGCAGAAGATACTCTGACCGGGCTGCCGATGAAAATGAACTGTGATCTGCTTGTGCTTATGGTGGGCATGGAGGCTTCAGAAGGGACCCGATCGCTGGCTATGAAATGCGGCATTGCCGGGCCGTATGGATTTGCCCGGTCAGTCAACCGTCACCTTTTTGACAATCTGACTGACAGGGAGGGACTATATGTGGCCGGCAGCTGCAAACGGCCTATGTGCATCGAGGACGTGATTGCTGATGCCCGTAGTGCGGCAATGGAATTAATCAGAAAACACTAATGCTTTAAAATAATAGGTATGGACATTTTTGAAAAAATCAAGAAATCAACTGGTGGCCCGATTGGGCAATATCGTGAAAAGGCGGATGGATATTTTGCTTTTCCAAAGCTGGAAGGGGAACTGGGTCCGCACATGCGCTTCAATGGTGAGGATGTGCTGGTATGGAGTCTGAACAACTATCTCGGGCTGGCTAATCACCCGCAAGTTCGCAAGGTTGATGCCGAGGCAGCGGCCCGCTGGGGTATGGCCTATCCTATGGGAAGCCGTATGATGACTGGCCAGACGGCACTTCATGAGCGTTTAGAGCGGGAACTGGCAGAGTTCGAGCATAAGGAGGCAGCCTTCGAGTTCAATTTCGGCTATCAGGGCATTGTCTCATGTATTGACGCCTTGGTGAGCCGTCAGGATGTGATTGTGATTGATGCTGAGGCCCATGCCTGTCTGATTGACGGCAAGCGGTTGCATCTTGGCCGTTCGTACTCTTTCAAGCATAATGACATAGTGACTTGCGAGCAAAAGCTGAAAGTTGCCACTGAAATTACCAAGGAAACTGGCGGCGGAATACTGCTCATCACCGAGGGAGTCTTTGGCATGACAGGTGCACTGGGTATCCTTGACCAGATTGTGGCCCTCAAGAAAAAATACAACTTCCGTATCCTGATTGACGATGCCCACGGCTTCGGGTGCATGGGGCCCACCGGGCGCGGAACATCTGAGCATTTTGGGGTTATGGACGACAT
>DCHH01000069.1:1588-8783 GCA_002315625.1 Bacteroidales bacterium UBA1757 | reverse complement strand
CAGTCACCACGGCATCCTTAAGGCTGAGCGACTCTTCCTCCATGCTGACATTAAGCTCTTTTTTCCCTTCTATGCCGATGGTCAGTTTCTTGAAGCCGATATAGGAGAATATCAGCTTGTTTTTCTCACTCTTCACTTTCAATACGAACTGACCGTTGTAGTCGGTAATTGTCATACTCAGAATACGGTTGCTGGGGTCAACCTCCTGCACCGTAACACCAATAAGCGTCTCCTCACTGTCCATTTTGTTGGTGACTGTTCCCTTGATTATCAGCTCGTTCTGAGCAGATAGCATCCCAGGGACGAAAAGCAGCGACAAAAGTGGCAGTATCTTGAACAAACGTTTCATATAGCTGTTGTGTTTGTGGGTCATTTGATTCTATTCATATTGCAGCACCCTGTCAATAAGGTGTATGACAGCCGTTGACGATGTGGTGATACTTGTCTTGTGATATGCTGCGGTCCGTACGGACAACAGATTCTTCGGATCGGCTCCCAACACATAGTCACGTGTCATGATGTTGATGTAACTGTCACGGAAAGTTGCTTTCCTATCGCCGATGGTATGTGCCACAAACGGCTCTCCTGAAGGATCGATGCGCTCGGTTGTCAGGGTAATCTGACTTCCGTCCGATTCTGCCTGCAGGCGGTAGAATTTATTCTTGTAGGTATCAAAATAAGAAGGACGGTTATTGTCCTTGATGGTGGCAGAATAGAACAGGTCGGCATCAAACGGCTGCGCAGGATGGATGAAAACCGACTCGTCCTGGAAGTGATAACGGATAATGCGCTCCATCTCTTCAATCAGGGCATCGCGTGTCTCAATGTCCGAGATGGTGTCAATCACACTCCAAGGCACCAGGACTCCGTTTGCGAAAGCCTCCTGCATGGCTGCATTGTCAGGTACATAGACGGTATAGCGGAAAGCATTGAAAAACTTGACATTGTAGTCCAGACAATAGTAGTTGGTCTGTCCGTTGATGAAGATATTGCTTCCGAACTGTTCGCAATATTTGAAGAATTCATTGAATTCGGGATAGGAGGCGGAGTCGCTCAGAACCGAATAGACAGACTGCAGCGGAGTCTGGGGCAGACGGCTCAGCATGAAAGTAGTACCATTCTTCTGGTGATAGACTCCAGAATCGGGAATCAGCGTGACGGGATTGTCATCCTCAATATCTCTTCCAGCATAGAAACGGATATGACTGGAAACGTTTGTCGGATCCATATCGTCGGTGTTGTCGATGAAGATAACGTTTCCGTTCTTGGTGACATAATAACCGTCGGCATACCGGTCACCGTCCTTGATGTCTCCGACTATGATGCTTTGGTCAAGCAGCTGGGTCAGACGGTTCTCAAGGAAAGAGAGGCCGTCGGTTGTGTTTGTATTGATAACGGCAATGGAATCGCCGTACGTCCCGGTCAGCTTGTCATATTCATGAATGACGGCGTAGGCCCCTGACAAGGTCTGGGAAGAACCGAACTTGAATTCGAGTATGGTCGGATGAGGTGTGCTGTATGTGTAGGGGTCAATATACCATAGATTATTGTCCGACACGGGCAGGAAGGCATACTTGCTCACCATTGAATTCAGGTAGAGTCGGAAAAGGTATTTCTTGATGGCCCAGTCCATGACAAAGGCTTTGTCTCCAAACAGCACTGGAGCATATACCGAAACGAAATCGTCTGGCGGATAGACCTCCTTTGTGACATAGACAAGTCCGTTCACGGCAGCATAATTCTGTTCCTTGATGATGTCAGCGACCTTGACCGGCAGTTCGGAACTCGACTCGTCAACCATCTTGCTGAAGACGCTGGGATATGAATTTTGCAGGGAACTGCGCATGTGACGGGTGAGCAGCAGCACCAGGATGTCATCCGGAACATTGTCCCAGAAGCCATAGCGTTTCTTAAGTTCACGTCCCGAACCGGTGGTGAAATAAGTTTCCAGGGCCTCGTTGGACGGGGCAAAGATTACGGCCATATCATTCTGCAGCGATGTCCCGGCCGTGACATAACTATTCCACCCCGGATCGTAAGGCAACAGGCAGTCGTTGCTGACTCTTGACCCGTCGGGCCTGTACGGCACGCCGCCGTATGTCTGTTTTGTGAAATAATCAATGTAGAAAATGGAATCCACTTGGGCGTCAGGATGCAGCTGATTGTATTGTAAGGTGAGCTGCGAACTGTAGTATGGAGCACTGAAACGGTCAAGCAGTTCGGCAAACTTTGTCGTACTGGGATTCTTGCGTATATATTCGGCCATATTCACAGGTGCCGTCATGACTCCGTCGATGACGTTGACATAGCCGTTTTTGCACACAATGTCGCGTTGCAGGACTTTATGCTGAAAAATAAAGGCATCGCCACGTGTGTGTTTCTTCCCGAACATGATTTCGAAGTCGTTGTCAGTTATGCCCACATTGTCAAGATACTCCTGAAGAATATGAACAATCGGCTTTTCAGTTTCGTCTTTAAGGAGGTGAATGCCTTTCTGCCGGTAGGCGTCAAAATTGGCTCCATAGGGCAGCGACCAGCCCTTATCGAATGGGACGCTGTCAAGTACAGACGAGGCAGAAACGCGGCGGATTGCCTGGTCCTCGTGCAGTGTGCCTCCTGAATAGTAGTTCGAAAGTGTCTCAATGAGGTACGCATTATTAATCATGGAAAAGTTCATGATGAGCTTTTTCTGTGATTCTGTAAGATCCTCGTACCGCTGTACTCCCCATTCGTTTTTCTTGAAGAAGGCCTCAAAAGTGCTGTCTGTTGAGACAAACAGCGTCTTGCTGCCCGTCCTGGACAGGACAGTTTCGTACTTCAGGTCATCAACCAACCGGACGAAATACTTGAAATTTCCACTCGAACGGAGATAGTCATAAATACTGGCCCCTAACCACTCTGGCTCGCTGTCATCGTAATAATAATCATCCTTGCAAGATGTCACGATACAGGCCGTGACAAGCAAAAGGCCCATGACAAACAGTGATGGAGACCGCCGGGATTTGTTGCAAAGCTGCATGATTTCCATATATAAAGTTAAACCGATTTCAGTTATTTTTGGTTAATGCAAATATAGATTGTCGCAACAGTAAAAACAATGGACAAAATAGCCTATTAATTGGACGAATGTCCCAAAACTGGCAAAATAGTCCGCAAATATAAACAATTGCGTTCAATAATTATGGATATACATCCACCTGATACAATTGTTTTTCATTTATTTTTGTGATGGTATGAATGAAAATCAGTATTAACAACAGCAATAATCCATCATTATCCACTTTTAATCCATTCAGTTTATGAAACAAAAACTACTCTCTTTCGCTGTGTGTATAGCCACAGCTGCTCTGAGCTCCGTCGCGTTTGCATGGAATGCACCCGTCGTGCCAGAGAAACCGACTAAGGCAGGTGATTTCGTGCCCGGAGGAAACTATTTTGTGCGTGTTGCAGCCTGCGGACAGTATCTTACTGGCGGCAATGCCTGGTCAACTCAGATTTCGTTGACAAAAAACGGCATTAACGATGAGGTTAACCAGGCGATGATTCTTACAATCGACTCTCTTACCCTCACATATTCGAGCACCGTTGTTGCCGGATTGGGAATGAAAGTCAACGGTTCCTATCAGGTCAATGGAGCAAATGGTGTCCGTACCATCTCCAACACCTATTTCTTCCGTGACGCCGACAACGGCTTTGTGGATTGGGGCAGCCAGACGAAAGGCAGAGTTTGGACAATTTCCAAACAGGGTGACTATTACCGCATCCAGACCGCAGCCAACGACCCTTCTTTCCCCAATGCGGCCAACCAGTATGCAGGTTGGAACAGCGAGGGTTCCAAACCCGATTCCATAGCCAATACTGAGGTCAAGTTCCAGGTCGTTCCTGGCGCTGCAGGTTTTGAGTCATACGAAGTTGACTGGGAATTCGTTCCGGCTGAAGAGTATCTGACGAAAGTAAAGGCTTACGGCATTCGCGTTGAACTCCTTGCAGAACTTCAGAGAGCCGATTCTCTCGTCAAGAATGAAGGATATATCATTGATTTCTCCGCCATCGCCCAAGTCTATGAAAATGAAGCTGCCACCGTTGATGAACTCAGTAAGGCACTTGCCGACATCAAGACTCTCGTCAATCGTGCGGAATTCAAAAAGAAATGGGAAGCCGCTTCCGAAGACAATCCTCTTGATGTTACCGATGACTGCCTTGTCAATCCCGATTTCTCATTGGGAAATATCTCTGGTTGGGAATGCACTTTTAAACAAGGTGTAAACTGCGAGAACCTCGGCTATCAGTCAACACCATACGACAACACCGGTGGAAAATGTCTCACTGGTGAATATGGCTCCAAAATTGAACAATTCATTGAGGCATGGTCTCCAGCTGATAAATACGACGGTGTTGTGGGTGACGGAACATTGCAGCAGACAGTCTATGGAATGCCCGCTGGCAAATATGTACTTCATGCCGATATTATCGCTGTTGACCAGTATAATAGCAACAACCCTGTCAAGGGCGTGTATCTTTTCATTCAGGCCGGCGAATTCGAGGCCACAAAGTCTGTTGCAACCGACAATGTCAAACCGGAACATTTCAGCGTTTCCTTCGTCAATGACGGTGCTGATGTCCTTACTTTCGGTCTGAAAACAAAGAGTGCCCAGGCCAACTGGATTGCAGCCGACAACTTCAAGATTTTCTACTACGGAGAGAGCACCGATTCTCCCGCCCTGGCCACACTGAAAATGACCATCAAGACGGCCAAAGATGTGAACCTTGACGAGACATACGCATACGCTCCGGTCAAGCAGGCATTTGCCGACACTTTGGCAATGGCTGAAAATGCAGTTTCTCAAGCAGCAGGTGACGAGGCATATATTGCATTGGACAATAGTCTGAAGAATTCCATTAATCTTCTTTCCGCATCTGTCAAAGAATACCAAATTCTCAAAGACCTTATTATTAAGGTTGAAAATACGGAAAACAAAATTGAGGCCCAGTGGCCGACTCTTTACGACCAGCTCGCAGAGTGGCGTGAGGATGTGTTGATTCCTGCCTATACAGACGGTACCTACACGATGGAAGACATCACTGCCGCCCAGGCCCAGTTGCCCAAGATGATTCGTGATTTCATCTCGGTATCCGGAAATGTCAAGCAAGGTGACGACTTGACCATCGTTATCGAAAACGCCGACTTCTCATTGGGAGCCGGAAATAAGAATATTCCGGGCTGGACTATCAAGAGCGGTTCTATCACGGAACTGTCATCGGTGTATCACAATATTGAGGCATATCACAAATCATTCGATTTTGGGCAGACCATTGCCAACATGCCTGCCGGTGTATATGAAGTAGGTGTCCAGGGTTTTGTCCGTGTTGACGACGGCCAGGCTGAATCAACCATGAAGATGTATGCCGGAGCTTCCACTTCGAAATTCAAATTGCTCACGGATGAATACAACCTGTATCCTTTACTTGGAAATGCTGCATCCAAGGATTCGACCGGAAAATACACTGAATCTGACGGTAATTGGCCAAGAGACTCCAAGCAGGAGGGCGCAGGTCCGCAGGGAGAAACCGTTTATCGCCCCAACTCAATGGAAGGTGCAAACAATTACTTCCAGGAAATCAATCCTCTCACAGAAAAGCCTTTCTACCTCAATACGGTTAAGATTGTCCATCTGGGTGGAGACCTTGAAATCGGTTTGACTTGTACTAGCACCCACGAGTGGATTCTCTGGGACAATTTCACCATGAAATATGCCGGAAATGACATTTCCCTGTATTACGGTCTGATTGACGATAACGCCGCCGAACTTCAAAAAATCCACAATGCAGAAGATGCTTTCGTGACCAAGGAAGGTCAGGACCAGTATGATGCCGTCATGACTCGTGTTGATCAGAAGTCTCAGCTTACTACCAGTGATGAAGCCCTCAAGCTCATAGCAGACATCAAGGACGTTGCCAATTACCTGAAGGCAGGCAGCAAGGCCGGTGCTGAACTCAAGAGCCTCACTATTCTCTACGGTGATGCACTCATCAATGTGGTTACTTCCACTGAACCCACATTCACCAATACACTAAGTACCATTGTAGGTCTCGTAGCCAATCCTATCCAGTTCGCCAACAACGATACAATTCCTTCGTATGTTGTAGCATTGAAGAAAGCCTGGTCGGCATACTGCCTGTATGACGGAAAGTCTGCAACCGAGGCTCAGCCATGGGCGCAGGCTTCCAGCATCATCCTTACTCCGGACTATACAGACCAGATTGAACTTACCAATTCTTCAATCTACTGGACTGTTGACAACAATATCGGTGGAGGCAACAACTTTGCCTGCAACCTGTCTGCGATGGAGTGCTGGAACGACAGCTCGGTTCTCGTCTATCAGGACCTCTACGGACTGTACAAGGGTTTCTACAAGATTACTCTTCAGGGTTTCTACCGTCCGGGCGAGTACGCCAGCATTACCAATGATTCAGTGGCCAATATCCATTATGCCAAGATATTCGGCACTTCTTCTGTCAACACCTTCGAGGTTGGCATGAAGAATATCGCCGAAGGCGGTCAGGCTGCAGCCACCGGTGAGGGCGATGTCTCCATTTCCGTTCCTTCAAAGGGAACCATCTACATTCCCAACAGCATGGCCGGCGCAGCCACCTACTTTGCGAATGAGCTTTACACGAACGAACTTGTTGCAGGAGTCGGCGAGGACGGTGCACTTCGCATTGGCATCAAAATGGATAAGGATAATTATCTGTACAGCAACTGGTTGATGTTCACCGGATGGAGACTTTCATATCTCGGAGAGCAGACTCCTGCCGCTATTGAACAGGTCAGCAACGAAAGCGAAGTGGTCAGAATCCAGTACTTTGACCTGAACGGGCGTGCTTTGAACAGCCTCAGCCAGGGTATCAACATTGTCCGCCAGACCATGACTGACGGTAGTGTCAAGACCTTCAAAGTCATTGTCAAGTAAATAGAACACTTACTTTCTTTTTCATAAAAGGGGCTGGCCCGACGGACCGGCCTCTTTTTTTGTATCCTCAAATGACGGCAAAGCGAATAAAAAATGTAATTTCGCGGCATGAATACATTCAGGTTGAAAGGTCGTCTGCGCTATCTCCTCAAATCCCGGTACAAGAAGGGATTCGGGGTTCATTCTCCTTTCATATACCACCTTATTACCGACGTACTTGAGTG
>DCHH01000069.1:0-1507 GCA_002315625.1 Bacteroidales bacterium UBA1757 | reverse complement strand
CGCAAACACGGTCAGATGCTTTTCCGCCTTGTCAGTCATTTCCGACCCTCATGCATGCTGGAGTTCGGTCATGGTGACAGCATCACGTCACAATACCTGCAGCACTCCTCCAGCACTCTTTCAGGCAGCCGTCTTGACAAGGTTCCAAGCACACGCAGCGTAAGGGACCTGCTGGTGAAGTTCCAGCCAGACTTTGCGGTATTCTATCCCGACCTGACAGCAGACGGCCTGCGCACTTCCCTGCTCACATGTATTGACGATGCAATGAAGCGCTGCAAGACCGATGCCCTATTCGTAGTATTCGGCATACACCGCGACCCGGCGAAACTTTCCGTCTGGCGCGAAGCTGTCCGTGCCGCCAACACCACTTCCTGTCTTGATATGAACAAGGTTGGCATAATACTTTTCCGGCCAGAGCTCGAAAAGCGATGCTACCTCTACAGATACTAGAAACTTTTATCCATGAAGATTTACACCAAAACCGGCGACTGCGGCCAGACCAGCCTTATCGGCGGCCGACGCGTTTCGAAATCCGACCTGAGGCTGGAAGCCTACGGCACATTGGACGAACTGAATGCCAATCTGGCACTTCTTCGCGAGCATCTCTCCACAGAGTCAGGCAAAGAGCACATTATTGATATCCAGAAGCATCTATTCCGCCTCGGAGCCCAGCTGGCTACCCCACCGGATGCCACTAACCCGAAAATCCTTGAGAACTGCCAGAGGGTCACAGAAATAACAGAATCCATGACCGAAGAACTCGAAAACGAAATAGACCTTGTCGAGGCATCGCTTCCCGTCCAGCACAGTTTCATCCTTCCGGGCGGCAACGAGGCCACGGCCATATGCCACATCTGCCGTACAGTCTGCCGTCGCGCCGAACGCTGCTGTGTGGCCCTCAGCGAAGTTTCTCCCGTAGATGCCGCCCTGCTGCGCTACCTCAACCGCCTGTCAGACTATCTTTTCGTACTGAGTCGCAAACTCTGCCTCAAGGAATCAGAGGAGATGTTCTGGGACGGAATTTAGACTGAAACCTTTTTGTATATTAATTCCATTCACTACTTTTGCAGACAATAGCAACCGACAAACCTTGCAATATGGAAGAAATCCTGAAAAAAACCTGTCTGCACGATGCTCATATTGAGCTCGGTGCCAAAATGAGCCCGTTCGCAGGCTATGACATGCCCATACAGTACAGCGGCATTATCGACGAACATAACGCCGTACGCCATGACACTGGTGTGTTTGACGTCTCTCACATGGGTGAAATATTCATCAGCGGCCCCGATGCCATGCGCTTCGTCAACCATATCTTCACCAACAATGTCTCAGCACTTGAGGCCGGGAAGATTCTCTACGGAATGATGTGCTACACGGACGGAGGCACGGTTGATGACCTCCTAATATATAAGGAGTCCCAGGCCGACCGCTATCTGGCAGTCGTCAACGCTTCCAATATCGACAAGGATTTCGAATGGATGAAGGAGAACTCGAAAGGTTTCAACGT
>DCHH01000062.1:374-9742 GCA_002315625.1 Bacteroidales bacterium UBA1757 | reverse complement strand
AACTCACAACTCAACTCACAACTCACAACTCACAACTCACCTGTGAAGCCAACCGCCCGGCTTAGTAACAAAAAAACAGTTCAGCCACTCTGTTGAATAGCTGAACCGATTATTGGGGCCAACCCGTGGGGGCCAGTCGCAGAACCGTTTATTATTCCTGAAAATTTGTCACGAGCGGAAGGCAATACGACCGTCGCGGACATCGATGATGATGGGGTCGTCTTTGCTGACCTCTCCGGCCAACAGGGCTTTGGACAGGCCGTTGAGAATCTCCCGCTGGATGAGGCGCTTGACTGGACGGGCACCGAACTGCGGGTCGTAGCCCTCTTCGGCCAGATAGGCAATTGCCTTGTCTGTGGCACTCAGCGTGAATCCCTCCTCGCCCACGCGCTTAGCCAACTGACTGACCTGCAGACGGACAATGTCGCGGATTTCGTCCTGACTGAGCGGTGTGAACATGATTATTTCGTCGATACGGTTCAGGAACTCAGGCCGGATGGTCTTCTTCAACATTTCGAAAATCTCGGAATGGGTACGGTCGAGAATCTCCTCGCGGTTTGCAGCGTTAATCCGCTCCATATTCTCCTGAATGAGACTGCTTCCGAGGTTGGAAGTCATGATTACAATGGTGTTCTTGAAATTGACCATACGCCCCTTGTTGTCGGTAAGACGGCCGTCGTCAAGTACCTGTAGCAGGATATTGAACACATCGGGGTGAGCCTTCTCGATTTCATCGAACAGCACAACCGAATAGGGTTTGTGCCTCACGGCCTCAGTCAGCTGACCACCCTCATCGTAACCTACATATCCTGGAGGCGAACCAATCAGCCTCGTCACGCTGAATTTCTCCTGATATTCCGACATATCGATACGGGTCATCATGTTCTCGTCGTCAAACAGATACTCGGCAAGAGCCTTTGCCAGCTCGGTCTTGCCCACGCCGGTACTACCCAGGAAAATGAACGAACCAATCGGCCGCTTGGGATCCTGGAGGCCGGCACGGCTACGGCGAACGGCATCAGCAATTGCCCGGATAGCCTCGTCCTGACCTATAACCCTACGGTGAAGCTCTTCCTCAAGATGGAGCAGTTTCTCCCGCTCGCTCTGCATCATCTTATTGACAGGAATACCCGTCCAGCGCGACACAACTTCGGCGATATCGTCGGCATCGACCTCTTCCTTTATCAGACGATGCCCGTCGGACTCGCTTTCCAGTGCAGCACTCTCCTGACGGATTTCTTTCTCGGCAGCCTCAATCTTGCCGTAGCGGATTTCGGCTACGCGTCCGTAATCACCCTCGCGCTCAGCACGTTCCGCTTCGAAGTGCATCTTTTCGATGTCAGCCTTAAGCTGCTGTATGCGGTCGATATGGGTTTTCTCCTTTTCCCATTCTGTACGCAAAAGCTGTTCTTCGTTACGCAGAGGAGTCAGCTCAGAATCGATTTCGGCGAGCTTCTGTTCATCCTTCTCTCGCAAGATGGCAGCACGCTCGATTTCCAACTGCCTGATGTGGCGAACCACCTCGTCAAGTTCCTCGGGAACAGAGTCCGATTCAAGGCGGAGGTGGGCTGCCGCCTCGTCCATTAGGTCGATTGCCTTGTCGGGGAGAAAACGGTCGGTAATATAACGGTTCGAGAGCTGTACGGCAGCCACAACCGCTTCATCCTTGATACGGATACGGTGGTGATTCTCATAGCGTTCCTTCAGTCCGCGCAGGATGGAAATGGCATCCTGCTCAGAAGGCTCATCGACAATCACGGTCTGGAAACGGCGCTCCAAAGCCTTGTCCTTCTCGAAATATTTCTGGTATTCATCCAGGGTTGTGGCACCCACGGCACGAAGTTCGCCACGGGCCAATGCCGGCTTGAGGATGTTTGCAGCATCCATGGCACCCTCCGAAGCTCCCGCTCCGACAAGGGTGTGAATTTCATCTATAAACAGAATGATTTCACCATTGGCCTGGATTACCTCGTTGACGACCCCCTTGAGACGCTCTTCAAATTCTCCCTTGTACTTGGCTCCGGCAATCAGGGCACCCATATCGAGGGAAAACACCAGCTTACTCTTCAGATTTTCAGGCACATCGCCGCGCACAATACGCTGGGCCAGGCCCTCGGCAATGGCTGTCTTTCCCGTTCCGGGCTCACCAATCAGGATAGGGTTGTTCTTGGTCCTGCGGCTCAAAATCTGCAGCACACGGCGTATCTCGTCGTCACGGCCGACGACCGGGTCGAGCTTTCCGGTGCGGGCTCTCGCATTCAAATTGATTGCGAACTGGTCCAGGTTAGGATGTTCCGGCTGCTTGGCATTGTTAGTGTTGTAAGTATTCATGGTTTTGCTTTGGGTTTGGTTTTGGTTTTTCCCCACCAATAGCAAAAACAATGCCACAAACTCCAGCCGCCAAAATGTCACGGCCCTCGCCGCAAAGTCAGTCGCGAGGGAAGAAAGCTCGTGTCAGTCGAGACGGGAGAGCTTGCAGCGCTGGCCAGGAACGGTCTGAATGTCATACTCATAGACTGACGGAGCCTGCAGGAGTGCCTCAGAAGGCTGATATTCAGCACTTACCAGCGGTTGAGCAATACTTGCGCCCTGGAACAGCGGATTGGGGCATGCACCCGAAGCCTCGGTAAGCCCTTTTCCTTTCAGAGGCACATACGAACGCACGCGCAGTGTTCCGCCGATAGTGGAAATGATTTCAGCCTCAAAAAGCTTCCCCTCCTTCCACGACATTGAAACCTCAAAGCCGCCGCGGGCACGAAGACCCGAGACCGACCCTTCGCCCCAAACCGAAGGAAGCGCGGGCAGAAGATGGACAGCCCCGTCATGGCTCTGGAGAAGCATCTCGGCTATTCCGGCAGTGTAGCCGAAGTTACCGTCAATCTGGAATGGCGGATGGGCATCGAAGAGGTTCGGATAGGTGCGGCCTTCCCTCCAGAGATTCATCATTTCGTCTTCATATTCAGCAGCCGTGGCACCGGCGGGAAGCAGTTTCAGCATATTGCAGATAATCTTGTAGGCATGGTCGCCATCAAGCATGCGGGCCCAGAAATTGACCTTCCAGCCGATGCTCCAGCCCGTTGCCATGTCGCCACGCTGGATAAGAGTGTTGCTGGCGGCATTGTATAGTTCTGGATGTGTGAACGGAGAAATCTGGTTCGAAGGATAAAGGCCGTACAGATGCGAAATGTGGCGGTGCTGGTCGCGTGGGTTGTCGGCATCGACCATCCACTCCTGCAACTGACCGTAGCGTCCCACCTGCATAGGCGGCAGCTTAGCTATGGCCTCACGCAGCGAATCGCGGTAACTGTCCGACAGAAGAGCATCGTCTGCCAATGCCTCAGCAGCCAGTAGCACATTGCTCAGAGCATCAAAGGCAATCTGGTTGTCCATAGTGCATCCGGCAGTAATTGAACTACGTGACGGATGGTAGCTGTTTTCAGGAGAAACCGAAGGGACTGTTACCAGCCATCCGTGTGACGGCTCAATGACCATGGCGCTCAGATAGAAATCGGCAGCTCCCTTAAGCACAGGGAAATAGCGGCGCAGGAACTCCTTGTCGCCAGTAAAAAGATAATGCTGCCAGATGTGCTGCGTCAACCAGCCTCCACCGTTGGGCCACATTCCCCAGAAAGCACCGTCAACCGGGCCACACACCCTCCAAAGGTCTGTATTGTGATGGGCAACCCATCCGTTGGCTCCGTAAAGCGTTGCGGCAGTCTCGACACCAGTTTGGGAAAGGTCCTCAATCATATCGAACAGCGGCTGGGAGTTTTCGCTGAGGTTGGTCACCTCGGCGGGCCAGTAGTTCATCTCGGTATTGATGTTGATAGTATATTTGCTGTCCCACGGAGCATTCTTCTGCCCCTGCCAAATACCCTGCAGGTTAGCTGGCTGACCGCCGGGCTGCGACGAGGAAATCAGCAGGTAACGGCCGAAATTGAAGAGCAGGGCCGCCAGTGACGGGTCGTTGCCTTCGTTAAAATCATGCACACGCCTGGGAGTCGCCAAAGTAGCTCCGGGGCCCTCAGGAAGGGTCAGACTTACACGGTTGAACTGCTGCTGATATTTCTCTATATGTCTCTTTACCAGCTCTTTCCAGCTGTATGCACGGGCTTTTAACAAAGCACTGTTCACCTTTTCTTCAGCATTTCCGCTCACGTCCTGATAATTCACATAATTGGTTGCTGCCGACAGATAGAGAACGGTCTCCTTGGCACCATTGATGGCAAGCTTGTCTCCGGCAGGGGCCGTTGTTCCGTCGGTTGAAACCTCCACCCGGCAAAGTGCATTCAAGGCGGCAGGGACACCCTCCTGGTCCACACCCTGACACTCAATCACCAGCGCACTTTCTTCGGCTACAGCCTTGGCTGTCAACGGAGTAGTATGGCCAAGGGTAAAGCTTACCGGCTTGTCTGAACAGATTCGAACGGCTATCACATCGTCGGCAAGAGAAGCTATGACGGTACGCTCGATGCGATTGTCACCAACCTGATACTCAGTCTGCTGTATAGCCTTCGACAAATCCAGTGTACGGCGGTAGAGGCTTACCTGAGCGGCTGTGTCAAGGTCAAAATCCATTTTGAGGCTACCCATAGTAAGGTATCCCATTCCGTTCTGGCCAGTGAAGAATGTCTCGTTGATGGCATTGAGGGCCTCTCCTAGCTCATCGTTGAATATCATTTCGCGGATAGCGGGAAGGGCTTCTAAAGCATTGTCGCTGTTGTTGTTATGAGGTCCGCCCGCCCAGAAGGTCTCTTCGTTGAGCTGGAGTTCCTCACTATAGACTCCGCCATAGACCATGGCACCAAGGTGCGAGTTGCCTACGGGCAATGCTTCGTTCCATGCCTCAGAAGGAACATCGTACCATAAAAGTGTTTCTTCACTCTTTTTCTCAGCACAAGCGAACATCAGGCCGCAAAGCGCCGAAACTGCAAAAAATCGAAGGATGGTTTTCATTGTCTTATTATTGATGATTATTCTATGATAAAGATCACACCTGTCCCAGCACCAGATTCACGTCCAGACCTATCGGATCAATGCCAAATGTCCTCACTCCAGCATCTCGAATCGAAGCACCGCAATGCCACAGCTCGTCATCAATTATCAGCCAACGGTCATGTTGTTCCGTGCGCCACTTTTCAATCATCAGCGGCTTAGATGGGAACTGCAGGTTGTACTGTTCACTCAAAGTCCTTAGCGAACTTCCAACACCACTCGTATAGATTGTAGCCGACACACCATCTGCCCGCGCATCCAACAGGTTTAATGTAGGAGACGAGACATAGCCATCAATCAATACCACACATCTCTTGGCACTACCAATAAGTTCGGTGATAAACGCCTTCGCTTCATAAATCTGACCAGCCGAAAAGATATGTGCCTTCTCCTTCAGTGTACCTTCCTCCAGGCAGTCGAGCACCTGGTCAATACGCTTATCCGTCTCTAGCTGATGACGCTCCAACGACTCAATCCTTTGGAACATACCCGCATTGGCCGAAATAATACGCCTCATAGCCACAAAAGCACGTTGGATGCGAACACTCACCATTGCTGCCACATCGCTTTTCAACACGCTGGACAACTGACCTACACCCTCTTCAGTAAAGGCGAAAGGCAAAGTGCGGGAACCGCCCCATTTTGCGGTCGCATTTTGCGACCTCAAGTTTTCATATTCCTCTTTGGTAAGTTGGAAATGGAAATCCTCAGGAAAACGAATCGGATTACGTTTTACGGCTTCATTCACACGTTTGGTCTCAACCTCATACAGTTGGGACAAATCCCTATCCAGCATTACCTGCACTCCACGAATGGTATGAATCCTTCTTTGAATATCTTCTTGAGTATAGACTATTACATCATGATGGTTGCAGCTTGCGACCAACTCATATGTGCTGTTATCATCAGATTTTTTTTCTGCCATATATTTCACGGTTACTTGAAATCCATAGAGATAGAGAGGTTAAGCCGGCGGCCGGTAAGATAGTTGGGGATGGCCCACTCCTGGTTGGAAATGTCGCGCACCCAGTAATATGAATTGGTATTGTCAATGCCGAAAAGGTTGAAGCAGTCGATGCTGATCCACACATTGTCAAGCCAGCGGAGCCACTTCGCCTTGATGTCCTCACCCCCGACAAGCACACGCGAAGCCCCGATATCGACACGGCGGTAAGGCTTCATGCGGTGAACCTGATATCGGTAGTCCATCGACGGAGGCCCGAAACTGAGGCCGTCAGCCCAGACAAAGCGCAGAGTCATAGAGTATTTCGGAAACTTGGGGATATAGTCGCGGAAGAACATCGAAAAGTTCCACCGCTGTTCGTTCGGGGTGGGAACAGTGTAGCCGTCAATAGTCTCCTTGCTGCTCATCCACGAGAAGGTAATCCACGAATCGGTCCCCGGCACAAACTCCCCGAACAGTTTCAAATCCACCCCGCCAGTATTGGCAAAACCCTTGTTTTCACCGGCATAGCGTATCCGCACATTGTCAACTACGTATGGAATCAGGTTGTCGGTATGCTTGTAGTATGCCTCGGCAGTCAACTTGAACGGGCGGTCCCACGCAATGAAATGGTAATCGCTCCCAAGAACAATCTGCGACGACATCGGGGCCTTTATCCGGTCATTCAGCACCACGCGGGAAACGCCGTTTGTCACAACCGTATCGCGTATCTCCTTATAAAATGGGGCCTGATAGTAGATACCGCCCGAAAGACGGAAAGTGAAATCGTGCTCCCAGGCGGGGATAAAGCCGACCGAAGCACGCGGACTAATGAGCAGCTGGCGGTTGAAGCTCCAATAGTTTGCCCTCACGCCACCTGTCACGGTAATCAGTCCGGCAGTGGTCCGTTTTTTCCACGTATCCTGAATGAAAGCCGTAAAGCGGTTGGTCGAAAGTTCCTGCCGCGAAATCAGATTCTGACGGAAATCTATGCTTGTAGTGCTGTAGGGTATATTGTAGCCAGCCGAATCCAACAGTTCCCACTCGCGCATCTTGTCGCGGATTATTTCCCTCTGATAGGCCACGCCCCATTTCACCAGATTTTCCCCAGCCTTCCACGAACCGGTATGCGACACATTTGCCACAGTGGCACTCAGCTCGTTACGGGCATGTTCATGGTAGGTCCCCACCCCTATCAGGTTGGCCTGCGTTGTATCGACCTCATTGTTGCGGATGGGTGCCTGACTGAGCCAGTACTGCCCTGTAATATCGTAGTTCTCATGCTCGTCTGAGTGCCATGCCGACACCTTGAAGTCGAGGCGGACGTTATCCGTCACATCGTACTTCAGCCCGAGAGCGCCGAAGGCCGTCCGGAACAAATCGCGCTCCATACCGTCGAAATAGACTTTGAAAGTGTATTTGGTATCAAAAGTGCCGGTTTCCGTGGTGCGGCTTTCGGGGGTGAACTGGTATGTATTCTGCGAAAAGTTTCCCAAAAGTGACAACTCCAGTTTGGGAGTTAACTTGTAGGTAAGAAAAGTCTGATAGTCAAAGTATGAGGGCTTGTATTCGCCTTCCGTTTCGAGCGTCCCGAGAAGATAGGCGTTGGTCTTGTAGCGAAGGCCGTGTATCTGTGTGAAGCGGCCGTCCTTTGATGCCGAACCGATAAAGAGATTCGCTCCTAAAAGGCTGATATCCAGCGAACCTTCGAACCTTTTCGGCCTCTTGTATTCGATATCCAGGACCGAAGCCGACTTGTCGCCATACTGCGCGTCGAACCCGCCGGCCGAGAATTTGACCGACGATGTCAACTGTGGATTGACAAAGCTGAGCCCCTCCTGCTGACCGCTTCGAATCAGTAGCGGACGGTATATTTCGGTACCGTTCACATAGACCAGATTTTCATCGTAGTTACCTCCACGTACCGAATACTGGGTGCTCAGCTCGTTGTTGGAACTCACACCAGCAAAAGTGACCAAAAGAGCCTCGATAGTACCTCCGGAGGGGTCCGGCAGCAACCGGATGTCAGAGGCATCTATGTTCTGCATCGTATTTTCCTGACGGCGCTGGGCTGTCACACTCACATCCTGCAAAGTTTTAGATACGGCTTGTAACGGCAAGTTAAGCTGGATATGCCTCAGGCCTTCAACCGGGACTATCCTCACGGCAGTCTGGTAGGAAAGGCAACTGTATCGAAGCACCAGCGTATCGCGCTCTGGCAGAGTCATTTCATAATATCCGTCAGCATCGGTAACAGCCCCTCTCAGGGTATTCTGCTCGAACACATTCACCAGCTCCAGGGCACGGCGGTTGGGGTCGGTAACAAAACCCGACACCTTTACCGTCACCTCTTCCGCCGCATGAATCATGCAACAAAGCAGGCACAATATGACCGATAGCAGAATTTTTCTCATATTACCGAAGTTCAGCCAGTTCATAAATAAGCCGCCGCGTCTTTTCCCAACCAAGACACGGGTCGGTAATGGATTTGCCATAAACCCCTTCCGAAGCCTTCTGGCAGCCGTCCTCAATATACGATTCAACCATCAACCCCTTAATCAGACGGTGCAAAGGCTCACTTACATGGGCGCTGTGGAGCACCTCCTTTGCGATAGGTATCTGCTCGTCAGACTTTTTCCACGAATTGGAATGGTTGCAATCAACAATTACGGCCGGATTCAAGGCACCGCTCAGGCTGTACAGGTCAGCCACCCGCAGCAAATCCTCGATATGGTAGTTCGGATAAGCCTTGCCATTGTTATCGACATATCCACGCAACATTGCATGTGTCAGGGGATTGCCCTGGCTCTCCACTTCCCAGTTACGGTAAATGAAGGTATGTCCCTTCTGGGCTGTCCTGATTGATTCAATCATCACCTTCAAATCGCCACAAATCGGGTTTTTCATTCCGACTGGAACGTCTAATGCACTGGCTGTCAGACGGTGCTGCTGGTTCTCCACGCTGCGGGCTCCGACTGAAACGTACGACAGCACATCCGACAGGACAAGATGGTTTTCTGGATAGAGCATCTCGTCCGCACAAGAAAAGCCTGTCTCGTGAATTGCATCGACATGGAGTTTGCGGCTGGCCATCAAGCCTTTGAGCAAATCGGGATGTTCCAGCGGATTGGGCTGGTGCAGCATTCCCTTGTAACCGGCTCCGGTGGTGCGAGGCTTGTTGGTAAAGATTCGCGGAATTATGTGAATGACCTCCTTGACATCCTCCTGAACTGTGCGCAGACGGTGGATATAGTCAAGGACGGCATCCTCGCGGTCTGCCGAACAGGGTCCGATTATTAGCAATAGTTTATCGGAATTGCCTGTAAGGATGTCGCGGATGACGGCATCGTTTGCCGCCTTCGCCCGCTTTCCCTCCTCCGAGAGCGGGTACTCCGCCTTTATCTCTTCCGGGGTCGGCAAAATATGTCTG
>DCHH01000062.1:0-314 GCA_002315625.1 Bacteroidales bacterium UBA1757 | reverse complement strand
TCCAGACAGTCGAAGAAAGACGGAAAGCTCTTGTTCACTGCCTCAGCCCCTTGAATAACACCACCATAACGGGTCAGCAGCACACTCAACGCCATAACAATGCGGTGGTCGCCGTGACCGTCCAAGGGGACTTCAGGAGCATGAAGAGGACTTGACTCTATCTTCACACAATTATCTGAAACGACAAAAGTAACACCAAATTTGGACAATTCCTTAAGCAAATCCCCTATTCGGTCACTTTCTTTGACAACAAGCCGCCTGGTCCCGGTAAAAACACCCCCGTGAAGAGCCGCCGCCATAGTGAAAAGAATCGG
>DCHH01000132.1 GCA_002315625.1 Bacteroidales bacterium UBA1757 | reverse complement strand
AAGGTGCGTACAAGGGACAATTTCGATTTTCTGACCACGGCTCCGGTGAGTCGTGTCGTCCTGTCATTGGCCCTTCCCTCCATCCTGAGCATGCTCGTGACGAGTGTCTATAACATGGTCGATACTTTCTTTGTCGGCCGGATAAGTACTCAGGCCACGGCGGCGGTTGGGGTGGTTTTCCCTGTCATGTCGATAGTCCAGGCCTGCGGTTTCTACTTTGGACAGGGCTCGGGTTCATTTATTTCCCGCGTATTGGGGGCCAGACAGAAAGAAAGCGCCTCGAAGATGGCATCAACGGCATTCTTCTCCTCTTTCCTGTTTGGAGTGCTCATAATGGTGGCGGGACTGATTACGCTTGAACCGTTGTCGGTGGCATTGGGCTCCACCCCGACCATACTTCCATATACCAAGACTTTCCTGAGGATTATCCTATTCGGGGTGCCGTTTATGACAGCTTCAATGACGCTGAACAACCAGATACGTTTCCAGGGGAATGCCCGTTACGGTATGCTTGGAATTATAGCTGGAGCCGTGCTGAATGTGGGTCTGGTACCTCTCTTTATCTTTGTCTTCGATATGGGAATTGCCGGTGCGGCACTGGGAACCATAATCGGACAGATTACAAGCTTTGTGGTGCTGGTTGTCATGACTTTTTATGGTGGGAATCTACCCCTCAAATTCTCCAATATTTCTTTCAAAGGGCAATACCAAAAGGAAATCTTCAAAGGCGGTACCCCTTCGCTTACCCGTCAGGGACTGGCGAGCATTTCCACCCTGCTGCTTAATTTGTCGGCCGGAATGTACGGAGATGCAGCCATCGCGGGAATGTCCATAGTAACTAGAATCACCTTTGTCATATTCTCCATAGTGTTGGGGTTGGGGCAGGGGTTTCAGCCGTTGTGCGGCTTTAACTATGGTGCCGGACTTTTTGAGCGGGTCCGCAAGGGATTCTGGTTCTGCATCAATGCGGGGCTGGTATTTCTGGTACCCGTGTGCGTGTCGTGCTTTATCTTCTCAGCCGACATTGTTGAGGCCATGCGGCACGATGCAGAGGTCGTTCAAGTGGGGTCGGCGGCCCTCAGGTGGCAGATACTTACTTTCCCTGCGGCCTTGTTTATCATTATGACCAACATGATGCTGCAGACAAGCGGTCATTCGCTGGAAGCCAACATACTGGCAGCCTGCAGGAACGGAATCTGTTTTATTCCTGTTATAGTCATATTGCCAAAAATCTGCGGTCTTCTTGGCGTGGAAATGAGCCAGATGATCGCAGATTTATTGTCATTTGCAGTAGCTGTACCGCTTACGGTGCGCTACTTCAGGAAACTTTCCCTGAAAAGGTAAGAATTGGCTGGCGTGCTGCCGCTGTCTCGTCCGGACGGCCAATTGGCGTGTTGTGGGGCGCGGTGTGAAGCAGTTGCGGGTCTTCTGCTGCTTCAGCAGCAATTTTCCGCATCACGTCAATGAATGCATCCAGTGTTTCCAATGATTCGGTCTCAGTAGGCTCAATCATGATGGCCTGATGGAACAGAAGCGGGAAATAGATTGTCGGTGCATGGAAACCGTAGTCGAGCAGCCTCTTGGCAACATCCAGAGTGGTGGCTCCTGCGACCCCTTCACGGGCTCCGTCATTGATGAGTCCGTCAAATACGAACTCGTGCTTACATACGGTCTGTATGGGCAGTTTGTAACAGTCTTTCAGCGATTCCTTTATGTAGTTGGCTCCGAGTGTGGCCAGCCTTCCGGCCATTTTCACATTTTCGCGGCCAAGCATAAGGATATAGGCGTAAGCACGCAGGATTACTCCGAAATTGCCGTGGAAACCACTGACGCGGAGAACCTGAAGGAACGGGACAATTCTGTCGGCCACGCCGACAGGACCTGAACCGGGGCCTCCTCCGCCGTGAGGCGTTGAGAACGTCTTGTGCAGATTCAGGTGCATTATGTCGAATCCCATGTCACCGGGTCTGACAACACCCATAAGAGGATTCATGTTGGCTCCGTCGTAGTAGAGAAGTCCGCCGCAGCCGTGCACGAGGGTGGCTATTTCCCTAATGTCCTTTTCAAACAGGCCGAGAGTATTGGGATTGGTCATCATTATTCCGGCGATGTCATCTCCGAGAAGCGGCTTGAGGGCCTCTACGTCAATCAGACCGTCAGCGTTGGACTTCACCTCCACAATCTCCAGTCCGCAGACTGCAGCCGATGCCGGGTTGGTTCCGTGGGCACTGTCAGGTACAATCACCTTGGTTCTGGCCATGTCGTTGCGGCTGAAGTGGTATTCGCGCATCAGCATAAGACCGGTGAGTTCTCCGTGGGCTCCTGCACATGGAAGGAAGGTGAAATGCTTCATTCCGGTGATGGCGGCAAGAGCCTTGTCCATCTCCTCAAGAACCTGCTCTGCACCCTTTACAGTCTCTTTGGGCTGAAGGGGATGGAGACCGTTGAACAGCGATACTACCTCTTCGTTTATTTTCGGGTTGTACTTCATCGTACATGAACCCAATGGATAGAAGCCGGTATCGACACCGAAGTTCATCTGACTGAGGTTGGTATAGTGGCGCACTACATCCACTTCGCTGACCTCTGGAAGGTCGGGAGCGGACTGGCGCAGAAGGTCTGACGGAATAGCAGAAAGACCTTCTTCCGACTCAAAACTGTCCGGAAGGCTGTAGCCTATGCGACCCTGTCGGGAAAGTTCGAATATAAGTTTGTCGTAGTATTTCATATCCGCCCCTCCTATAAAGATTTTATGATTGATACAACCTCATCAAGCTCCTCTTTGGAATGCTTCTCGGTCACGCAGAAAGTGACATAGCCTTCCGCTGTCTCAAGAGCGCCGAAGAAACCGTTGTCGAGCAGTGCCTGCTGGAGTTTCTTGACATCGCACAAGGGTTTGAGAACGAACTCTTTGAGGAAAGTGCTCCCCTCGAACGGGTCTGAGAACTTGCCGGTAGCCAAAAGAGCACTATGCAGGTAGTGCGCTCCGCGATAAGAAACCTCGTTCACCTTGCGCAACCCCTCCGGCCCCATCAGAGAAAGATAGACTGTGCACCAAAGGGCCATTAGGGACTCATTTGAGCAGATGTTCGAGGTGGCCTTTTCACGGCGGATGTGCTGTTCGCGGGCCTGGAGTGTGAGGACGTAGCAACGTTTGCCGTCCTTGTCGGTGCTCTGTCCGACTATGCGGCCGGGAAGTTTGCGCATAAGGGCACTACGGCATGCCATGAAACCTACATACGGACCGCCATAGCAAAGGGGAATGCCAAGGCTCTGTCCGTCTCCGACTGCGATGTCTGCTCCCCATTCTGCCGGTGTTCTGAGTACGGCAAGGGCAGACGGGTCACAATATACGGCAAGAATGGCACCTGCTGCATGGACGGCATCGGAAAGCCCTTCAAGGTTTTCAATAATTCCGTAACGGTTTATGGACGGGACAATGACACCTGCCAGGTCTGACCCTGCCTCGGCTATTCCAGTGGGGACATCGTCGGTGACTATCAGCTTGATGCCGGGATATTTGGCGTAAGTGCGTATCGTGTCTGTAACATTGGGAAGCAGAAGCGATGAGACTACCACCGTGTTACGCTTCCTGACACTGGCTACGCACATTCTCACAGCCTCTGCTGCGGCGGT
>DCHH01000077.1:858-14999 GCA_002315625.1 Bacteroidales bacterium UBA1757 | reverse complement strand
GGCGCTAATGACTGCAGATATTTAGAAGGCTTTTATCATTCAAAACAACTTCCTAATTAAACCTTTTGCAAAATCTCACATCTAAGAGTCGTTTTTTACCAACATACACATAATGGAGAACAAACCCTTCAAATTGCAAGACAAGGCCGATGCTCAGCCGTTCCAGGTCCCTGAAGGCTTTTTCGATGATTTTCAGACATCTCTTGCACGCCGTATTGATGAGATAGAGGCCGTCGGCCAGCAGGCTAAAATGGCTGAAGTTCAGACAGAAGCTTCCAAGACAGAGCGTCCGGTTGTGGATATTACCTGGCGCCAGAGAGTCAAGCCCTACCTCTACTTTGCCGCCATGTTCGTGATGATGTTCTTTACAATCAAGGGGATCATCGGCCAGCGCGAGGTCCAGCAACAGAATCTGGCTATGCAGGAGCTTGAGGTTGAAGAGGTTAGCACAGACCAGATTACAGCAGAAGATATTCTAATGAGCGAGCTCGACAGCTACAACCTGATGTATTACCTCTACGGCGAAGAATAATAACCGTCATCCCGGGCTTGCCCCTCCCGTCATCCCGGGCTTGACCCGGGATTCCACAATGAACAAGGAATCTGAATCAAGTTCAGCATGACGATAAAAGAACAAATAAATTCCAGATAACAATATGAGCAAGATACAGACATTACTGGTAGCCGTCGTGGCAATGTTGGCATTGCCGGTACTGGCCCAAAATCCTCAAGGTTTCGGCTCGGCCCCGGGTAACGGCGCACCGTTGGGAATGGGCCGGCAGCTCACCCCAGAGCAGCGTAAGCAGCAGTACGAGGAAATGCGTACCCGCCAACTAGCCTTCTTCACCGCCGAAATGGGGATGACCGGCGACGAGGCCAGTGCTTTCTGGGTAATCTATTCCGACATTCAGGAACGCCGCATGAAGCTCAATCTCCAGAAACGGAGAGCCATGTTCCCCCGCCCCGACATTAAACCCGGAGAAAAGCCAAAGGCACCGGAAGGACAGCCAGTACATGGATTCACTCAACCGCCACTTCCTGAAGATTTCGACTACAGTGCAGCATTAAAGACACTCGAAGAAATCCGCAAACAGGAAGCCGCACTGGAAGAAGAATGCCTCAAGCGCCTGAGCAAAGTGCTTCCCCCAGAAAAAATCTTCAAATTCTACCGGGCCGACGAACTGTTCACCCGCACCCTCCTGAACAACTTCATCCCCAAACAATAACTTCCGCAGACATTGGTGAATACAAAGAGTTGGCCAAAACGCCAACTCTTTTTTTGCACATTTGGCAGCAGTTCCGTACCTTAGCGGTCTGATAAAACGATTTAGCCAACCCTATGAGACAGACCAATTACCAGTTGTTCGATTTTCTGGATTTCGATTCTTCGCTTGATAAGGGAGAGAGGCTTTGGAAAGCCTGTGCCCCCACCAATATAGAAACGGTTAACGGAGACGTGTTCCTTACGGTGCCGTTCCAGCAGCAGAACAATTCGAATGAAATTACCGAAGACCGCAGCGTACCTCGGAGTGATGTACGCATACGGCTCAGGGCTTACGGAGAGAAAATTGTACGTATCTCGGCAGCCTTCAATGAGGGGGAGCCTACCACCAATCCCGGAAGCGTGAGTGCTGTCCACGAGACCTCCGACATGATGCAGTTGCACCCCGACCTCCACATTATGCCGCTTCATGTTGAAAAAGACACACTTTCCTGGCGCCTTTTGGACGAAGCGGGACGGCTCCGCGCTGAAGTCTGTTTCGACGAACCCGCCACAGAATGGTGGAGCGACCTGCAGCCCGCACCTGCCGAGTCTATGGACCTGCGCATCTGCCCTGACGGTTGCAAATCAGTCCGTCTCCCAAAGTACGATATGTTCTCCCCCGCCCGTCACGACGCCTTCCCGTTGGCATTCGTCACGGTCAACGGCGTGGCCGACCGTGCCACCTGCTCCTTTGCCGCCAAAAACGACGAATGCTTCTACGGCACTGGCGAGCGCTTTGCCAAGATGGACCTTTCGGGCAAGACTGTCCAGCTCTACAACCAGGACGGCCAGGGGGTCAACAACCGCCGTGCCTACAAGAATATCCCCTTCTACCTCTCTTCGGAAGGATACGGGCTCTTCCTCCATACCACTTACTTCACCAAGTTTTCTTTGGCCGAACACTCCACCCGCAGCACACAGGTCCTCGTAGATGAACCGGTCATCGATGCCTTCATAATTGGAGGCGACACTCCCGAACGGATTCTCTACGGCTACCGTCAGCTGACGGGCTTCCCCGCCATGCCCCCCGTCTGGAGTTTCGGCACATGGATGAGCCGTATGACCTATTTCTCTGCAGATGAGGTAAATGAAATCTGCGACCGGATGCGTGCCGAGGGTTATCCCTGCGACGTGATTCACCTCGATACCGGCTGGTTCAAGACCGACTGGCTGTGCGAATGGAAATTCAACGATGAACGCTTTCCCGACCCCAAAGGCTTTATCCAAAGGCTTAGAAAGCAGGGCTACCGCGTAAGTCTCTGGCAATTGCCCTACATTGCCTACGAAGCGGCCCAGTACGAAGAGGCACGCAAGAACAACTATATCAGCAACAGTCCCAACAAAATACAGGGAGCCTCGAACTTCAGCGTGCAGGACTATGCAGGCACCATCGATTTCACCTACGACAAGGCCACCGAATGGTACAAAGGGCTGCTCCGCCAACTTCTCGATATGGGTGTGGCATGCATCAAGACCGACTTCGGCGAAGACATCCACATGGATGCCACCTACCACAGCATGACCCCAAAGCAGCTCCGCAACGTCTATTCGCTCTATTACCAGAAAGCCGCCTACGAAGTGACCAAAGAGGTGACGGGCGAAGGAATTGTCTGGGCCCGCAGCGCCTGGGCCGGCTGCCAGCGATACCCGCTACACTGGGGTGGCGACTCGGCCTCGTCATGGGACGGACTTGCCGGTTCCCTCAAGGGCGGTCTCCATTTCGGCCTATCCGGATTTGGCTTCTGGAGCCATGACGTGCCTGGTTTCCACAGTGTTCCGAACTTCATGAACACCCGTCTGGACGAAACCGTCTATGTCCGCTGGACACAGTTCGGAGTTTTTACTTCTCATCTGCGCTACCACGGTTCCTTCAAGCGCGAACCCTGGCACTACCCTGCCATCGCCCCGATTGTCCGCAAGTGGCTCCAGCTGCGCTACCACCTGATGCCATACATCGTAGCCCAGGCCCGCAAGACCACCGAAACCGGCTTCCCGATGCTCCGCGCCTTGTGCCTGATGCATCCCGACGATATCGTCTGCCGCAACATCGACGACCAGTACTACTTCGGAGACGATTTTCTCGTTGCACCAGTCATGAACAGCGAGGGGGTACGTTCCGTCTATCTTCCTGAAGGTAAATGGGTTAACTTCTTCACAAAGGAGACCTACGAAGGACCCGTTTGGCTGAAAGACATCAAAGTTCCGTTAGAGGAAATGCCCGTCTATGTCCGTGCCGGGGCTTCCATCCCATGGTATGAGCCGACCGTCAGCTGCACTGACGAAATCGATTTCGACAAAACCACAACTTTGAAATTCTAACTTATACAAAATGAACACGACTCTTGTCCACCTCTCAACAGCCGACATCATTGTCTTCATAACCTACATCGTTGTCCTCGTCGGCATCGCAGTCTATGCCAGCGTCGGAAAGAACAAAAGCGGCAACCTCTTCCTGGCAAACAAATCGCTCGGATGGTTTGCAATCGGTCTTACAATGTGGGGAACCAATGTGGGCCCATCCATGCTGGTTGCCAATGCCTCAAGCGGTTTTGAGGGGGGCATCGCCGCCGGAAACTTCTCGTGGTATGCATTTCCGTTCATTCTTCTGCTGTGCTTTGTCTTTGCACCCAAATATCTGGGAGCCAGCGTAAGCACACTGCCCGAGTATATGGGTAAGCGTTTCGGACAAGCCACCCGCAACTACATCGCATGGTACACGATAGCCACGATTCTCATCTCATGGCTCGCCCTGACGCTGTTCTGCGGCGGAGTGTTCATGGCACAGATTCTCGACTTCCCGCTATGGGCCTGCATAGTGATTCTCGTAGTGGTATCGGCGGCCTTTGCCATAGGCGGCGGTCTGAAGGCCATTGCCTATACCAATGTATTCCAGATGCTTCTACTCATCGGCGTTTCCATACTACTGGTTATTATGGGACTGCACAAGGTTGGCGGCATCAGCCAAGTCGTCGAAAAGGTACCCGCAGACTACTGGAACCTTTTCCGTCCTCTGAACGACAAGGATTTCCCGTGGCTTGCCATTCTGGTCGGTTACCCGATTATGGGTGTATGGTTCTGGTGCACCGACCAGTCCATGGTCCAGTCGGTTCTGGGTGCACGTAGCCTAAGCGAGGGACAGAAAGGTGCCAACTTCTGCGCATGGTTGAAACTGCTGGACATTCCACTTTTCATCCTCCCCGGTATCCTTTGCTTCTGCCTGCTGCCTGATTTACAGAACTCTACCGATTCCTACCTCCAACTTGTAAGCAATGTTTTCCCCTCCGGTCTGATGGGACTTGTCATAGTGGTTATGGTAGCCGCACTTATCAGTACAGTCGGCTCGGCGCTGAACTCCCTCAGCACTGTCTTTACAATGGATATTTACCTCAAGAAATACCGTCCCAATGCTTCTCAGGAGGAAACCCGCCGCATCGGTCAGTGGGTTGTCGTAATCGGTGCCGTCATTTCAATTTTCCTGGCACTGATTATCACGAAGATACAGGGTCTCAGTTTCTTCAACATCTTCCAGTCGGTGCTCGGCTTTATCGCTCCCCCAATGTCGGCAGCGTTCCTGTTTGCCGCCCTGTGGAAGAAGACCTCGACCAAGGCTGTCAACCTTACCCTCACTGCCGGAACCGTTTTCAGTATCGGTCTTGGTATCATGTACTACTGCGGACTGATTTTCAACGGATTGCATTATCTATTCCTCTCATGCGGAATCTTCATCGTGCTGTGCTTCTTTATCTGGCTGTTCACAATTGCTGAGAACAGGCCGTCAGAGTCAACATCTCTGCAGGATGCCAGAATAATGAAAGTAACCCCGGGGCTGAAAATTGCCTGGGGGCTACTGATTATCTGTATGATAGCTGTCTATATGTTTTTTAACGGACACTAAGAACTGGCCGTTCTTGCTAAAGCCCGAATGTTTCGTGCCGGCGAGGAATAATCACGTCGCGGAACCCCTTTTTCAGGAGCCTGTTCTGAAAGGCTGTCTGAGCCTCATCCTCACCATGGACGATAAAGACTTTCTTCACTTCCGAAGCATCCTGGCAGGCAAGATACTGGCAAAGGTCATTATAGTCGGCGTGAGCTGACATTGAGCTTATTGACTCCACTTCGGCCTTTACCTTGTAGGTCTGTCCGAAAATCCCGACCTCTTCAGGATGGGCCTTGAGCCGTGCACCAAGCGACTGTTTTTCACAGTAACCCACCATCAGGATTGTAGTCGAAGCCTTCTCTATATTGTTGGCAATGTGGTGTTTGACACGGCCGGCCTCAGCCATTCCCGAAGCGGAGATAATCACACACGGTTCCTTGCTCCCGTTTAGCGCCTGCGACTCCCGTTTGTCCTCGATATACTGAAGCCCCCTGAAATCAAACACGTCATCGTCGTATTTGAGAATATGCTGCACCGCCCGGTTGAAGCATTCCGGATGCTTGCGTATCACATTGGTTGCCGAAGTCGAAAGAGGGCTATCGACATAGTACTTCACAAGTGGCAGGCGTGAATCCAAATCCATCTCATTCAGGGCGTACAACAACTCCTGTGTCCTACCCACACTGAATGCCGGGATAATCAGCTTTCCTTTTTTGTCAATGCAGGTATGAAGGATATTCTCACGCAGCACCTCGCTGTTGTCATAGACCTTTTCATGCAGACGGTTGCCGTAAGTCGATTCAATTATGATGTAGTCGGCCTGCGGAAAAACTGCCGGTGACTTGAGGATATAGTCGCCGTAACGCCCGACATCTCCGCTGAAGGCGATGCGCGTAAGCTTTCCGTTTTCCTTGATAGTCAGGAAGATAGTGGCAGCTCCAAGAATATGGCCGTTTTCAAATAACTGCAGTGTGATGTCTTCATCTATCTTAAAGGCATCCTCGAACGGCACATCCTCAAACAGGTTCATCACCTCCCTTGCATCCGACACGCTGTAGAGTGGCTCCAACGGTTCACGACCTTCTGCAAAGCGTTTCTTGTTCAAAAACCTAATATCGTTTTCCTGAATCCGCGCCGAGTCTTCCAACAATATCTTCGTCAAATCCTTAGTGGCCGCAGATGTAAAAATCCTACCACGGAACCCCTGTTTGTACAACATAGGTATAAGCCCGCAATGATCGACATGCGCATGTGAAAGCACCATATAGTCAACCGTCGAAGGGACGAACCCCAGGTCGTTGTTCAACGGCATGGTATCCTTGCCCATACCCTGATACATACCGCAATCGAGCAGTATCTGTTTGCCGTTACTGAGCGTAATCAAATGCTTGGAGCCCGTAACCGTCTGCGTAGCCCCGTGGAAAGTAATCTTCATAGCCGTTTCAATTTTCACCAAAGATACAACTCCATCATTTCCGTTGCAAGAAAAGTTCGTATTTTACGCGTATCATTCGCGTAAAATACGAATCACTTCACGCGCCAGACGTCTAGGGTGATGCCGCCACCGGTGCCGCTGAAGCTGGGTTGGCAGAGGAAGAGGGAGTTGTTCAGCCAGTTGTATTTGCTGTCGGTTGGAGCCTCGAACTTGGGGGCACAGCGGAAGTACATCCCGTCGCCCATAGCAATGATGCCACAATTGCGGATGTGAATCGTCACACCGTCGTCGGTACGGATGCAATAAATCGCCTCGATTTCGGTACGCTGGCCGTTGCTCATCTGGTAATCGGCACCGACAGGAAGAATCTCACCCTTCAGTTCCTTGCCGGGAAGATGTCCTTCGAAAGTACCGCCCGTAATAGGAACGATATTGCGGGCACCCTTGGGAGTCTCTCCCACCGAATAGAACTGTCCAAGGGAGACTTTCAATTGCAGACAATACTCCAGCTCCGGAGCTTTCGGTTCATTTACAGTCTGTTGTGCACAGACAACATTCGCTGACAGGCAGGCCGACAAAACAATGGCACTGCACAGTGAGAATAATTTCATTCTGTTCATATCCTAAAAGATTATAGTGAAACTGCGAATAACTATGGAGAAAAACCTCTGGCCAAAAAGAAATAGAATTGTGGCGGCCTCTATGGCCTTGAGGGTTCAGCAGGGAATCCAACAGGAGCTCAAAACACTTGTTCGTCAAGTGTTTGTCCGTTTGCGTCAACGGATTTCCAGTCGATGATGTTCCGTTTTTCGGAGGAGATGACAACTCCGCATTTTGTAACGCGACGGCCGTCGGCTGACCATGGTATTGCGTAGCCTTTGTCGTCTATTTGGGCCAGGGCTTCCTCTACGGTCTTGTCAACCTTCAGTTCCAGGACAAAGACATCGCTTGGGGTTTGAACCACAATGTCCGAGCGGCCGAGGATGCTCTTTTCCTCACAGGAGACCATTGAGTTGACCATAGAGCAGACAATATAAATCAGCATCTTGTAGAACGACTCCCGCCTCTCCTTGTCGTTCCACTCCTCTTTCGTGATTATATCGTAGGGGATGCCGCCGATGTAGGCGCGGAGGGCCTTGAGGGCGGCCGACAGGTCTCCGTCAGCAAATGCAAGAGCCATTTTCACGGCCAGGGATTTCTCATCCATCACACTGCTCCGGATGACAGTCTCCGCCAGGCATTCAACCATACCCGTTCGGACTTCCTTGTTCGGAAAGTGGAGCCGGTATGTACCTGTTATGCTGTTGTAGCCGTCTATGCTCAGGTAACCGCTCTGATATAGAAGAGGTATCGGATCTCTTGAGTCCTCAATAGGGATATTGAACTGGTTCAGACCGACTTCGATGCCGTCATAATAAAGAGCATTGAATGTTGGATACAATCTCAGATATTCCAGAAGCGCACTGGAGGTGCCGGTCTCAAACCAGTAACTGTCTATCTTCCTGTTGTTCAGTGCACGCATCAAGCTCAACGGTGCATAGACATCCCGACCCTCTGCACAGAAATGATATCCGTCGTATTGTTTTTTCAACCGCCGGTAGGCTTCTTCCACCGAACAGCCATTACCGCTTGCGAAGTCCTCTACACAGGGTCGCAGGAATCCTGTCAACTCCTCATCGGTAATCCCACAAATTCCTGAGTATTCGGGCAGCATAGAGATATTGAACAGATTATTCAGTTCCGAGAAGATGCTCAGCTGCGAGAACTTGGTGACACCAGTCAGGAAGGTGAACCGTATGTGCTGTCCCTCATCCTTGAGAACCTGGTAGAACTCGCGCAGCATCATCCGCATTTCATTCCTCTTTTTTGGTTTGTTGAGAAGACGCATAATCGGAGCATCGTATTCGTCAAGGATAATCACGACCTTCTCGCCCGTCTGCTCGTGAGCGCGGTGGATAAGCCCACGGAAACGAGCTCCTGGAGTATTTTCCGAACTTGAGCTGCCATATATGTTCTCATAATCACGGATGAACAACTCCAGCTTCCCCTTTGCCTCCTCAACAGTCAGATTTTTCAGCCCGCTCATGATGAAGTGAAACACCGGATATTTCTTCCACTCATGCTCAAGCTCCATTATCTTCAACCCCTCAAACAGCTCCTTGCGCCCATTGAAATATGCGTCCAATGTATTGCACAACAGCGACTTGCCGAAACGGCGGGGACGGGACAGAAATACATATCTGTACCTTCTTGCAATGTCGTACATCAAATCCGTTTTGTCAACATATATCAACCCCTGCTCTCTGATATCAGCAAACTGGTCCGTATCCACCGGATATAAAAACTTGTAGTCCATATTTTACAGCCCAAAAAACCAGTACAAATAAACAACATTTTATGGATATTGCAAAACGCATCAAGAACCCGGGTGTATCGCGGACGATAGGCATAACGCAATTGTAAGACAATTAACTTCTTTCCCGATTCAGAAAAAAATCCTCCAGCTGACGGAAGCGGCAATCCTTAAGGAGAACCGTCTTGCGGGAATCGAGCAGGTACATCATCGGGATTGCTTTCAAATCATACAGCTCCTTTTCACGGATAACGGTACCCTTGTCATAGACATTTATCCACTCTACAGGGACGTATGGCTGATAGTCATACCATTCCTTTAATTCGGCGTCCGGGAATACTGCAAGAACCTTCAGTGTGCCGTTATTAATCATCTCCCTGAGCAGCACCGATTGCTCCAGCTGGGTGTGAAGCTCCTCGCAGGCATGGCAGCCGGGGTTATGGAACAGCAGAAGGGTATAGTCCGCCTTGAGCCGATGCAGACGCGAAGATGTCCCGTCGGCAAAGGTATAGGCAAAGTCAGCGGCAGTCATTCCAATGCGGTTTTTTGAGACAAGCCCCAGTTCGTAGCCCGACTTGCTGCGCTGTGAATCTGTAAGGAGAGAAGAGGCCATCTGATGCTCCAGTACCGGTACGAAATACTCGTCGTTTTCTATCGGCGAATTCGGATCGTAATATGCCTGACGGCAAAGAGCGGTCATTTCAAGATAAACAGCCGTATCGGCAGAGGCCCGGTCAAGCATATCGGAGAGTAAGCTGCAAGCCTTTTCATACGGGACAAGGCGTGCATCAGAAACCGCCCCGGCATACCAGAAGAAAGCCTCTGTCAAGACGGAACGCGACGGCAACGAAAGTGAATCGGAAAAATCGACCCTATCCCAGAAATGTTCAATAAAAAAGAGCTGCTGTTCCCGCTCGTCGGTAAGCATCTGCGGCACTGACGGATAGGGAAAAACTTCCGCTTGTACAGCCTCTTGTGGGGCTTGCGAAGAGTGTTGTTTTCCCCTCTTTCCTGCGCAAGAGACCGTTGAGAAGCAAATTGCCACTGATAGTCCCGCCAGAATGAAGTATCGACACAAGAGATTCATATCACTGTTACTTGATTACGCTCAAATGGAGACACTCTGTAGTAGAACCGACAAGACCGGATGGCTGGAGGTCGCCAGGCTGAAGCCGTTTGCCCTCCTTGTAATCCCACTGACGGGCATTCGTCCAGTACTCACTATCCTTTATTATGCCATAGTTCATGGCCTGCGTGTAGTTATACCACGTATTGGCCACGTATATACTGATGTCGTTCCGGCCTGACTTCAGGGCATCAGTCACATCCACCCGGTACGGTTCGGCCCATACGACACCGCAATCCTTGCCGTTGACCGCAACCCGTGCAATGACATTTACATTGTTCAAAGTCAGATAAATCCGCTTGGCATCACGCGGGAGCTTGCATTTCAAGGTTATTGTATAGACAGCCGTTCCAGCATAGTAGCGGTCGGCGGTGTCCTCCAGGTTTCGCCAGTCCGGCAGGTAGGTCAAACCGGTAAGTCTTCGTCCCGTCTTCTCAAAAACCATATCCCAAGCACCCTGACTGAATGGCAAATTCTCCTCAGGAGTACTGTATGCCAACAGTCCTTTCCCTTCAGATTCCGTCTGGACAATAAACAGCGAGGCATCCTTATCGAATGTCAGGTCAAAAGCCAGCCTTCCGTCCTGCACTTCATAGTCCAGAGCACGGCATTCGCCAGTCAGCGGATTCCAACATTCTAACGGTTTGCTGGTATCGGCACGGAGCAGTACACGCATAGTAGCCTTTTCGCCAGTCTGGTTCGAAACAAACCACAAATTATCATTGCCGTCACTTCTATGGTTCCAGGCTATTTTGTCGCAGACACTCACGTTTCCTGTATTATTGAAGAACTGGATATCAGGCTTTTCCGCCAAAAATGAATCTACGTATGGAAGTATGAAGCCGTCGGCCTCAGCCTTGTTCCAAACCTTATCGGCCAATTCTTTGAACGCTTGCCCGTTTTCCGAAGAAGAAAGAGAGGAAAGTGAATATTGCGGTTTACAGGCCGGCAGCAGCACCTGTACCCCACCCTGCTGCAACTCATCGATTTTCTTCAGCAATTCATAACTCATGTATAGGCTGTCGGGAGTCATAGTGTGGGCAATCGGGAATACCACTGTACGATAGGAGGCTCCACCTGGCAATACCATCCGACCACCTTCAGGACGACTCAGGCGAAGGATAGCATCGCGGTTTATGGCATCATAACGGTAGCCGCGAAGGGGATCAGTCCACAAATCGGCCGTCACCATATTGGCTGCTGCCTTGACACCGACAGAGGTGATATGGGTAGGCTGTCCCTCATTGGCCACACGAATCCGCTCTGACTCAACCCTTTCCGTTCCGAACAGCCCGGGAAGCGACGTGACCAGTTTGTCGGGAAGCACCGACCGCGACGGCAGATTTTCTCCCGCAAAGACCGCGACATCAGTAACCGGATGACCGAACTGCAGCAAAGCCTGACACCTTTTATAATAGTCAATCCACTCCGTAGCATACTGCCACCACGTCTGATTGCCCTGCATATAAAGGCCGATGCCGTCAAGTGTCATGCCCGGATATTTGCCCGGGAACGGATGGTGGCAGAAGACATGGAAGAAAAGTTTGTTCATACCCAAGGCCAAGTTCTTATCACCCAAAGCCTTGAGCATACCCGGATACTCTTTCCACAGGCCGCGCAACTGGGTAAACCCTTCGGCCTGAACAATATTCTTGCCATACACATGGGCGGCACTCACCGCATCGAACATGTCGTTGGGCTTGTCGTGGGTGGGGCTGTCGAACCAGTATTCTCCCATCGGCAATTCCACCTCTTTGTAATGAAGCATTCCGTCGCTGAGCATGGTCGGAGCCACACATTCGCTGCTGAACTGGCAGCCGTGAGCAAGCGAAAGTGCATGCAAAGTCTTGAAAAAGACATCATCAACGAGTTCCGCAATCGTCTGTCGGATATCATAAAGGACCGACTCAGAGGTCTGCGCATCGGCTATGGGCAACCCAGCGTAAAGAGGCAGGAACGGGCGAAGGTCATAGCCCCGACGGGCCTTAAACTCAGCCTCAAAACCGGAAGACCAGTTCTGGCTGCCGCACTCCCAACTGTCGGAGTGCATCCTCACCAACACTCTGTGCAGCAAATCGTTATCTATATGCTTGTAAGCGGCTCCGAACCAGTTGTCGAACTGAATCCGAACGGCCTCAGCATTGAACTTGTCGCACTCCAACCCCTTTGCACCGCCTCCTGTATCGTTGCGGTGACCAGTCGAAGTATGTCCCATACGAAGAATAAGCCACGGAGTGGAGGAATCAAGGCTGACATTATGCAGAACCCCGTCCGCGTCCATATTTCCAGTCAGTTCAACCACCTTGGAGGGGTCAAAACAAAGGTTTGACGGCAACTCTTCTCCGCTCAAGCGTGGTGACAGACGCCAGACCAGTCCGCTTTTGCCCTCATGATTTTCAATTATAGGCAAACTGTTCAGCTGCAGGCATTTGATAGCCAAAGACGGTGACCATTTTGCAGCATCAAGGTCTTCCGCTCCAGGTTCAGTCCCTTCCGGGCTCCAGCAGAAACGGAAAAAACGGGACGTTGTTTCAGGTAAGGTGTAAGTTGCAGGAGCATCTGTATCCTGCCACCCGCGACGTGACGGCACACAGGTTTTTATGTCATGGAAACTGATGCCGTCATCGCTGGCCTGCACTGTCCAACGCAATGCCTGAAAATTCGTCCCGCTAGGATATACCGTCAGACTACGGACCGTAATTGGTTGAGCATATTCATATTGTATCGTCACAGGGGCGTTCGACTTGACCCGCCTGCCACCGTTAATGGAATAATCCGCCAGATAGGAAGCCTCCTCACCTGTCGAAACCGTTACAACCGGCTTGATATCAAGCGGCAAGCTGTTCACTGGCAATGCAAAGACTGCAATATCCTCGTAGTAGCCTTCGTTCTTCTCGGGAAGCCCAAGTTTCAGGCCGTCGATTTTTCCACCTTGGGTATAGTTCTCGGACCATACTACCTTTTGCATAGACATCTCAGGGGTAATCCACGGTCCGCCGGCCAATGCAAAGCCGTCACAGATATGCAGGCCCATCTTCAGCCCAAGCCTGTCGGCCTCCTTCATGGAGTACTCAACCGCTTTCCACCAATGCTCCGTTCCCTGCAGCACGCAGTTGTCCATAAACTGCACCCGCGACGAGTCACGTATCGGCATAAGGTATGTTCCCTCCAGACCGACCGCCTTCATAGCCTCCAGGTCAGCCGTAATTCCTTCCTCCGTCACGGCCCCGTTCATCCAGTACCAGAAGCACCAGGGGGCCGACTCCGCTGGCGGATTTTCAAAAAGTTCACGGAGCGACTGAGACCTTACAGAGCCGGCAATAAGCACTGAACAAACAAGCAGATATATCTTCAAATATTTCATTTGCAATCAGTTAATAGTTCTTCCAAATGGCAGAAGAGAGAACCCGGCTATCTTGAAGTGCTGGACGCCGAACTTGAAAAGCTGGACTCCGAACGGAATGCCTATTATTGTGATACACAACAATATACCCATTACAAAATAGAGGAGTGACGTGATGAATCCTCCAAAAATAAACCAAAGAATGTTGCCAAGTGTGCTCATTTGCGTGTAAATAAAATATGGTAATGAAGCTCTTTTTGTTGGACGGTGTATTTTTTCAGGACACCGGGGCCGCAGCTGCTGTTGCCTAGTCCCAACTGCTGTGCGTCAATGCTACATACCACATGGCCCGTATTCTGCGGCAGTTCAGTAGTATGGCGTGCTGAGGTTATCTCTTCAACGGTGTATGGTAACGCCGAGAAGCCGAATTTGGTGTCGATTGCCTGTAATCGGACTGTAGTTTTGTCAGCCCCAGAGAGCGAGAACCACTGGACAGACTCGTGATTGCCGCTTTCCTGAGGCTTCGGATACGGGAAAAACTGCTGTGAGACAGTACTTTCCCAGCGGCCCACAAGCGACCCGGCAAGGCGGTCTACGTATGTTTCATGCTCTCCACAGCCGAACCATTGGAGATTCTGCAAAGCGTCATAAAACGACCAGACAACACCCAAACGAGGCAGAACCGGCAGACGGCCCTGCTCCTCAAAATGGTGCTTGGCATCGATATTTCCAGCACCGTCAAC
>DCHH01000077.1:0-799 GCA_002315625.1 Bacteroidales bacterium UBA1757 | reverse complement strand
TCCAGTTCCAGCCGGCCGTCATCCAAAGTCCTGTAAGACTGTGACAAAAGCCGGCTCTTTGCCGTGTCAAAACCATTGAGCCGCCACTCTTTTGCCAGCCAGTTGCCAAAGCCTGAATCGTTGTCGGTTGGGGCACGATAGATTTGCATGGCAGCCGATGGAGCAGTGAGCATTTCCTTGCCGTTATACTGCATTGAAATCAGAGTTCCTTCATGCCAGCGCTGGACAAATCGGGGACCTTTCACAATCCAGTCGCCACCGGTTTCGGTCAGGCGGACACTCCCGCGTGAAGTGGCTGGAGCATTAAGCACCGCTTCCTGAAGACAGAATTGTTCCCATGCCGTCTCATAACCTGCTTCTGCCCATAAGGTCTTATTTTTCAACACAATGGAAATTTTCAAATAGACATTTCCCGTCAGCTTTTGATGCTTTGCAGAATATATTGTCACCTCGCCGGATTGGCCAGGAGCAATTTCTGGAAGCGGCACCTCACCCTTTTCCACGACCTTGCCTTCATGTTCCATCTGCCAAAGACAGCGGAACGGCTCGGTTGAAAGGTGATGATTACGGTTGGTGATTCTCAGTGTCAAACCGCCATCTGAAACCCGTTCAATAAGGAACGGCTGATAGACTTTTCTGACCTCCTGATATTTAGGGGTAATGCTACGGTCGCAAAGAATCACGCCGTTCAGACAGAATGCCTTAGAGTTTGGCTTGTCACCAAAATCTCCTCCATAGCACACTTGAACCCGACCATCGGGCAAAGTCAGATATACACCCTGATCGACCCAGTCCCAGA
>DCHH01000064.1:11106-11610 GCA_002315625.1 Bacteroidales bacterium UBA1757 | reverse complement strand
GAGAATCTGGGTAGCACCACCATAACTGCTGATGAGTTCCGATTCGCTGGCGGGCAGACCGACTGTTCCTGATAACAGAACGTCGTAGTTGCCATCGTTGTTGAAGTCATAGAGGTTAATGCTGGCACCGGCACCGCAAGAACCGTCTTCAAGCTCCTTAACAAGAGTCCAGACGGGTTCGCCAGTCTCTTTGTCAAATGTCAACTGGTGAAGAGAGCTCTTGTATCTGTTCTTCATACCGTAGTTGTACATAGGATCCCACCAGTTGGCTTCCTGGTCAACACCTGTAGCGGCGATGATAGCCGTGTCCTTGGCAAGACGGATGTAGTGGGCATAGCCAAGATAGTAGGCACCCTCGTTGGAAAGTTTGTGCTTTGTGAAAGTACCGTCACCCTTACCGAGATAGAGAATGTTTTGAGGAGTGGCACTGGTCACTTCTCCGTAAGAGACGCGTCCCATAACGAAAACGTCCTTGTTGCCGTCACCGTTGAAATCGGCAGCCAG
>DCHH01000064.1:0-11073 GCA_002315625.1 Bacteroidales bacterium UBA1757 | reverse complement strand
AACCACAGATCTCCGCCTTCTTCAGCAGCGAAATCATAATTACCCTGAGCGAAAAGCCCTTGAAGCTCTTCCAGAGTTCCGATCTTGGCAGCGTACCCGAGGGTAGCAACTGACAAGAACAGCGAAACCAAGAGATAAAGTTTCTTCATAATAGTTTGTAATTAAAGTTAGTAAATAAGAGGTTTATTCGTATCCTTTGTTTTGTTTCAGATTGGGATTGGCCTGAAGTTCCTTCATCATGATGGGATAAAGAATCTTGTCCATGTTGTGGGTGGCCTTGTGGGAAGACCATGACTTGGCAGTCCAGACAGGTTCGCCTTGTGTGGTCTTGAAACGGATAAGGTCGTCGCGGCGGTGGAATGCCTCCTGCTCGAATTCCCAGCCCAGTTCGTCGAGGAAACGGCCGAAGACGATGTCCTCGCCACCGGCATCAATGTCGCCGGGATTGGACATAGTGTAAATCCAGTTTCCGTCATTGTCCTTCGGATATTTGCCGCGCTTGGGAATGCACTCCTTGACACCGTATGCATAACAGCTCCCTTCCAGGAGTTGGGCACCTGTAACCGTGGCCTTCTCGGAAGCACTCGTAAAGGAACGGCGGCGGACGGAAGTGACAATTTCTGCAGCTTCGTCGGCCTTGTTCAGACGAAGCAGGCATTCGGCTTTCATCATCAGAACGTCGGCATAGCGGAGCGGGAAGACATCGTTGTTCATATTGCTGCCGTCCAATCCCATTTCATATTCCCATTTGCCCAGTCGGTAACCCATATTTTCGGTACAGTTGTCGCCGGAGGAACCTTCACATGAGAGCACCTCGTTGAGGATGACAAAATCTTCACCGGCAATGCTGCCAAGACCGCATTTCATCAGATTGCCCAGATGGTCGTATTGCGGACCATAGATATGGTTGCTTCTCAATCGGGAATCGTCAGGGTCGAAGGTGTCAATGAACTGGGGAACCATAATGGAACCTCCGTTGGCCCATCCGCTGCCGGTTTTCTGATAGGTATCGACATGCTGACCGTTCATGTTAGTCTCAAAAAGGCTGAGCCCTTTTGCCATTTTTTCATCAAAAACAACGGCAAAAATGGCTTCTCTGCTGAAATCGTTCTTTACGGAGAAAATTTCCTTCTGTGTGGATGTCAGACCGAAGTTGCCGGAATTGATGATACTGTCACAATAGTTCAGGCATTCCTGCCAGCGTCCCTTGTCACCGTCGCCATAGACGAAAACGCCCCAGTTCAGGTACAGCTTGGCCAGAAGTGCATAGTCGGCCCATTTGGTAAAACGGCCGTATGTTTTTTTGCTCACTTCTGTGTACAGATAAGGTGCGGCATCCAAAAGGCCTTTCTCAACCTTCATTGCCAGACTGTCACGGCGGATTTGCTTGGGAAGATAGGTGGAGTCTCCATAATATGTATCCGACCATGCGACATTGCCGTACAGATCACATAGCCAATAGTAGTAACTGCTGCGGAGCGCTTCAAGTTCTTTGATGAGGTCTGTATTGTCAGTTTCAGTATCCTGCTGCAGTTCGGAAATTGTGCGGTTACAAGCCGTTATTCCTGAATAACAGCTGTTCCAGGGACCGTCCACCTCGGGTGAAGTGGAGTTGTAGTTGTGGTTGAAAAGCTGGTATGGATAGGTCCAACCCCAGGGCTTCACCGGGCAGAAACACTGGTCGTTGTCCCAGTTCATACCCAACAGCATGCGGACCATCAGCCCTTTATAGGGGGTATAGGCTGACCCTATTTTGGCCAGGCCGTCGAGTGGGGTAGGTTCGTATTTGGAAGCGACGATTTCAGAATAGACACGGTCGTCGAGTTTCGTGCAGGCCGTTCCAAGGATCAGAAAACAGACAGACAGCAAAAGAGCTGATACGATATTCTTGTTGGATTTCATGATTGCTTGTATCTAAAAATTACTTCAAAAGGGTCAGAAAGTGAGGTTTAGGCCGAGGGTGTAGGCTCTGGTGGTGGGATACTGGTTCTGGTAGTCGATGCCGGGGGTCAATCCGCCACGGGAAGCCGATTCGGGATCGTTGCCTTTGTAGTTGGTGAAGAGGAATGCATTATCGACCGTGCCATAGACCCGCAGAGAACGGAGGTATTTGCACTTCGGCGTGCTGAGGGTGTATCCGAGAGTAATATTGTCAATTTTCCAATAATCACCGTCTTCAACATAGTAGCTGATTACCTTCTCAATTGGGTTGGTGCAGACCGAAATGCCCATGACCGGTTCGAAAGCACTGACCGGCTTGTTGTTGGAACGCTTGTTGCTGACGTTCTCGTTGTAGAGGCGGTACTGATTGATAATCTTGTAGCCGAAAGCGCCTCTCATGGTAACGCCGATATCGAAATGGCCGATGCGGAATTCGTTGTTGAAGTTGACGTAGTACTTGGGCAGGCTGTTGCCGAGCACCTGTCCGTGAGTTTCGATGTTGATGCTTTCATCGTCGCTGGTGAAGGTTCCGCCAGGGTTGGTAGGATCGTCAAAAATCCACTTGCCTTCTTCGGTAATGCTGTTCACTTTGTAACCCCAAATCTGTCCGATAGGCTCGCCGACCTTAACACGATGTGTGCAGGAATACTGGCCGTCCATTCCGTTGGTGAAGAAGTAGTCGCGGGGGTTTTCCACTTCGTATGCCGAGTAGTCCAGTTCTGTCAGCTGGTTATGGTTGGTTGAGAACATGACGGTGGTAGTCCAGGAGAAGACTTTGCGCTTGACGGGCACTCCGCTGAGCATCAATTCGACACCATTGTTACGGATGGTTCCAATGTTGGCGGTTGTGGTACCATACTCGTATGGGGGAACGGGAACGCTGAAGTCCCAAAGAAGGTCGCTGGTGGTACGGTTGTAATAGTCGAAAGCTCCCGAAATGCGTCCTTTCAGGACAGAAAAGTCGAGACCGATGTTGTATTCGTGTTTCTTCTCCCAAGTGAAGTTTGTATTGACATTGTTGGCGGGTTGGATGGGGGTAACCCATTCGCCTCCATAATAGAAGGAATTACCTGTGCCAGAGTAGGCCAGACGGGAAATGGTCTGGTAGTACGATGACGGAGCCGTACCGGTAACGCCGTATCCACCGCGTATTTTCAAATCGTCGATGAATTTGACACCTGACATAAACCCTTCCTTATTGATGCGCCATGCGGCACTCACAGCGGGGAAAAGTCCCCATTCCTGGTTGGAACCGACGAACTTGGAGTCGCCTTCGTAACGGAGGCTGGCCTGCAAGAGGTAGCGCTCATCGAAGTTGTAGTTGACGCGGCCGAAGAAACCGATGAGGTTGCCGGAACGCTTGTAGCTGTACATGCCTGCCTTTCCTTCTGCCAAGGCCTTGCCAAGACCCATACTGTTGTAGGTGAGCTGGTCGCTTGGGAAATCATAGTTGTTCATCCAGAAATGCTCATAGACATTATCCATATAGCTATAGCCGGCCAGAACGGTAACCTGATGCTGTCCGAACTTCTTGTCAAACTGTCCGGTGAGTTCCAGCATACGGTCGTCCTGCGTCGTTGCGGCGCGGGAGGCGAACAACGGAGTGGAATTATATACGGTGCTGCTGATATCGCGTGAAGACTGCGAAAAACCGCGGGTCTTATTGTACCGCTGATAAGAAAGCAACAGATTGAACTTCAGGAATGAGAAAGGAGAATAGGAAATATTTCCATAAATGCGGCCGTTGAAGTTCTTGTTTTCACCCTCGCGCTCGTTGAGCAGGGCGGCCGGGTTTTCCCATGTGGCGATGTCAACACCGAGGAACTTGGGCTGGCACCAGCTGCCGTCAGACATTTTGACGGGAGCAGTCGGGTTGGCCACCAGGGTCTGGCCGTATGCGTAGGAGTTGAAAGAACCGTCACCGTCAACCGTGGTGGTATAATCGTTCTTATTAAGCAATGCATTGACATTGAACTTGACCTTGTCGTTGAAAGCGGAATGGTTGACCGTGATTCTGCCCGTCAGTTCCTTGGAGTCTGATTTAAGGAAGACACCCTGGGCATTACGATAGGAAACATTTGCGAAAAGAGAGGTCTTGCCGTTACCCCAGTCAAGGCTTACGCTGTGATACTGTGACACGGGAAAGCGGGTGATTTCGTTCAGCCAGTTCGTAGAAGAGCCGTAGTCTGAATTCTCTTCAACATAACCCGTACCGGAAGCCAGAAGTTCCCTGTATTTCTCAGGAGTAAGGATTTCCGGAGTGCGGGTAATTTGTTCAGTGCTGACATAGCCGTTATAGACAACATTGGATTTACCCGTTGAAGTAGCTTGCTTTGTGGTTACCAAAATAACGCCGTTGTTTGCACGGGTTCCGTAGATAGCGGCAGCAGAACCATCCTTCAGGACATCTATGGCGGCGATGTTGTCGGGTGAAACCTGCTTCAAGTCACCGGGGACACCATCAATCAGGACGAGGGGTGAACTGCCCGACTTCAGAGAGTTGGTACCACGGAGTTCGATTTCCACATCACCTACGGGGTTACCGCTGTTAGTGGTGATGTTCAAACCGGCCACCTTTCCCTTTATGAGCTGACCTGCGCTCTTAACGTTACCGACATTGAAGTCTTCAGCCTTTACACTGGCAATAGCACTAGTTACCTTTTTCTTTTCAATAGAACCATAGCCGACCACCAACACTTCATCCAGACCGACCAGATCTTCCTGCATGACCACTTTCATGGACGGTCCGCCGACGCTTTGTTCGATTGTTTCATACCCCATGTACGAGAAGCGCAGGGTATGCCCTTTTTCTGCTTCAATGGTAAATTTGCCGTCCAGATCGGTGACGGTGCCCTTTTCGGTCTGCTGGTTATAAATGGCAGCACCGATGATTGCTTCACCGTTGGAATCGGTGACAACTCCGCTAACCTCCATGGCGGCAGCAAAAGCCGGACACACGACGAAGAGAAGAAGCAATGCAAATGAATAAATCTGTTTCATGCAAAATGTATTGTATTTATTGGTTGTTTTTATACAAGAGGTCACGATGCAAAAGTAGGATGAGAGAATGCGCCGTAAGGATAATTTCCGGCCAGAAAACAAAAAAATCATGCCAATTATGACATGATTACCTTCAAATTCCTGCAAATCCGGAGGAATTTGACTTTTTCGGGAATAACTTGAAACTAACTGCGGGACGGTCAGTTACCGTCTTGCTGAATATAATCTTTTGGCAAGACACCGAACTGCTTCTTGAAGCACTTGGCAAAATAGGATGAACTGCCGAAACCTGTCATGTCGATGATTTCGTTGATACGGTACTTGTTTTCCTTCAGATATGATGCCGCTTTCTTGAGACGGTAGAGGCGGATGTACTCGTTGGGTGTAAGTTCGGAAATGGTATCAAACTTACGCTTCAAAGTGGAACGGCTCATCCCCAGTTCGGAGGAAATCATATCAATATCAAGGTCGGGATTGTCGAGATGATTGTCGAGAATACTGTTCAAACGGCTCCAGAACTGCTGGTCGGTATCGTTCAGTTCGGTGGAATTTATGGCCTCCATCGGATAAAGGCTGAAAAGCCGTTTGATATAACGGTGCTTTTCGAGAAGATTATCCATCTGCGCCTGCAGATATGTGCATGAGAACGGTTTCTCAACGTATGCATCAGCCCCAAGGTTCAATGACTCGATTTTGCTGGAAAGAGTATTCTTAGCGGTGAGCATAACTACTGGGATATGACTGAAACGGGCATCCTCCTTAAGCTTTTTCAAAAGGGTAATACCGTCCATTTCAGGCATCATGATATCGCTCACGATGATGTCTGCATCGTTCTCTTCAATAATCCGTAGAGCCTCCACTCCATTATTTGCGCAAAGGACTTCATAGCTGTTTGCAAGCCAACGAGTAAGGAACTCGAGAAGTTCGCTGTTATCCTCAACAAGCAGAACAACCGGTTTCCCTTTTGCTGTGTTTCGGCTCTCATCCGGCGATTGTTCCCGCAATACAACATCATGAAGCGTTTTTGGGGAAGACTCTTCCGCCTGTGAGGCGTTTCTTAGAGGAATGGTCAGTGTGAAAAGATTGGCGTTAAACGGAGTAACGGAATAGGAAAGTTCACCGTCATGCATCCGTGCCAGTTCGCTGGCCAGAGAAAGACCAAGCCCTGTGCCCGTCGCAATGCCTTCCGTTTGCCTTTCCACCTTGAAGAAGGGTTCAAAAAGATGTTCCCGCGATTTTTCCGGGATAACTTCTCCGTCGTTGCATACTGTCAGACGCATCAGGCTGTTCTCTGTATCTGCCGAGAGTTCTGCTCGTATGAAAGTGGCGGCAAACTTGACGGCATTACCGAGCAGATTACTGATAATTTTCACGAGCGCCTCTGAATCGGCCAAGGCAGTGACGGAAGCGGATTCAAGTGTCAATTGCAGATTTCTGGACTCAGCCAGAGGACGAATCCGTTCCCAACCGCTTTCCAGCAATTGACTTATGTCGGTCGCCGCGAATGACAGTTTGCGTTCCTTGCTCTCCACACTTCTGAAATCAAGCAACTGGTTGGACAACTGGATGAGGCGGTCAGTGTTCCGTTTCATTGAAAGCAGGTCGCTTTGTATGGTCCTGCTCAATTCTTCCTTGGAGAGAATATACTCCAAAGGGGCACTGATAAGGGTCAGCGGAGTACGGATTTCGTGGACAACCGAAGTAAAAAATGATATCTTAGCCTCTACGACCTCTTTTTCTTTCTTCTTTTCCAGATACTCCATCTGTTCGCGCTGGCGATTGGCATAACGGCGTCTGATTCCCCATATAAATAAGGTGAGAAGAACCAGAAAGGCCAACACATACAGGACAAAGGCCAGACGTGTAAGATAGAACGGAGGCATCACCCGAATGTGTACCTTTTTCTCGTTACTGCTCAGTTGGCCGTTTTCATTGATGCCTCTAAGGTGGAAAACATAGTCACCATGCCGCAGGTTTGTGAACGAAACACGGTTACTTCCCTGAATAGAAGTCCAACCCTTGTCTGCCCCTTCCAGCATGTATTCAAAATGGTGCTGTCGGAAAGAAGAATAGCTCAACAGGGCAAACTCAAACGAGAAGGTAGTCTCGTTCGGGGCGAGTGTGATAGAAGAAAGAGTGTTCACCGACTGGGTCAGAGGAGAGCCGTTTCCGATACCCTTTTCCTCTCCCCAGAGGGCAAAGCGAGTCAGTGCTACGGTAGGACAGAAAGTATTTTCGGAAAATTCTGACGGGTTGAAACTAATCAGCCCTTTGACAGTGCCAAAATAAAACCGTCCTGTATCATGGAGGTAGCCGGATTTGTAATTGAACAGATTTGAAGTGAGTCCGTCATTCCGGGTATATGTTTTGACGCTTCCGTCTGACGGGTTGAGACTGACCAGTCCGTTGTTGGTTCCGAACCACAACATTCCATCGTTTCCACCGACAATTTTGTAGGCGACGTTGTTAGGCAGCCCCCTGGCCTGGTCGAACCGCTCAAAAGAGCGGCTTTTGGCCAGATAACGGCAGATGCCTCCCCCTTCGGTCGTAAGCCACACCTCATTTTGTGAAGATATGAAAATGCTGATGACTTTGTCTGAAGGGATGCTCCCCGGATTCTGTTCGTCAGAGCGGAACTGACTGATTCGGCCGCTCTCCGGGTCAAAGAAGAATGCTCCGGCATCAAAGGTGGCAATCCACAGGCATCCGTTTGAGTCTTCCTGGATATCATAGACAAAGTTTTTCCCCAATTCCGGATGAAGGGTAAGGTTTCCAGCGGCAATGTCGTACGAATAGACCCCAGCCACAGTACCTATCCACAATTTCTTTTTGTCCGAAGAAACACACAAGGCAAAAATGTCTTCATTGACATTCCATCCCATCAAGCCGGATAGGGTACGGTAGCTGATTTCACCTGTAGCGATATCATACTGGTCAAAACCGCCGTTGTAATATCCTATCCACAGATTATTTCCATCGAAAGCCAGACCATGAACATTGGTCAGTTTCGGGTCTATACCTTTTCGGTGAATCGGAAAGGAAACGAACTGGTCGGTTGTCAGATCCAGGCACGAAAGCCCTCCATCCTCAGAGCCTATCCATAAATGTCCCATATTGTCGGGGCAGAGCTCGCGGGTCCGCTCTCCCGATATTGCCGGCTTTCCGGGTTGGGGCAGGTATTGACGGAAAGGTGTAAAATTATACGGTAGATGGATAACTCCATCATAGTAGGTTCCTAGCCATATACCATTTTCACGATCCTTAAAGATGGAATAAACCGTAAAATCGGATAATCCTGTCCCTTCCGAGGACGGAATACCAAATGGAGTGACAATGCCACTTGTTTCGTCCAGACAGAAAAGTCTGTTTTCACCGATAAAAATTTCGTTTTCGTTTTTGCGTTCCAGAGTACGGATGGCCTGCCCGTCAAAGGAGTGTCCTGCGCATTTGAGCGATGAAATCTCTCCGTCCTGCAATACAAGCATTCCCTGTTCATAAGTGGCAATGTAAAGCATCTCCTTTCCGGCAAGAAGGGCGCGAATGGTACAACCGTCTAAGCTTTTCCCGGTTACAGGCACTTTGGAAAAAGAGGTTTCAGGCTGGTCGGTTGCAGGTTCGTTTATGATGTAAATGTCTGGAGAGGCCCCCACCCAAAAACTGACGCTGTCCTTCCGTTCTATGCACTGGACTTGGTGGCGGAGAGGGTAGTGCCAAATAAGCTCATTGATGGGGTCGAAACAGAAAACTCCCTGTCCGTCTGCAGCTATCCACAAGCGTCCCTTGTCGTCGGTCAACATTCCGTTAACCCTTTCCTCGACCGAGGCACCATCTTCGGCCTGATTCATCATCCGGCTAAAACAATCAAACCGACGGTCGTAACGGTATAGCCCGTTGTCGGTACCTATCCACAAATTTCCTTCTTTGTCCATACAAAGGGACAGGATGTAATTACTTCCTAAGCTGGTGGAATCGCCAGGAATGTGACGATATACCTTGAAATGCCTTCCATCGAAACGATTGAGTCCGTCTTTGGTGCCGAACCACATGAAGCCGTCCGAGTCCTGGGCAATACAGAAAACTGTATATTGAGAAAGTCCGTCCTCAACATTTAAATGCTCAAGGGTCCCTACCGACTGGGCAAAGCATACCTCCCCTGCACCAATTGCAAGAAGGCACAATAATAGACATACACCCAAAAAGGAAGAAGAAGTCGGACGGTTTTGTTTCATGTTTTCGCTATCTGTTTGCAAAAATAGACTAAAACAACGGTTTTGTTTGGCGGCAATGGCTATTTTAACTATTTTTGCCGCTCACATTAATAGTCCAAAATTATATGAATTTTCTCGAAAAGAAAATCCTGAGTGACGGAGTCTTGAAGGAGGGTAATATTCTGAAAGTGACCGGCTTCTTGAATCATCTCATAGATGTGAATATTGTCGAAGAGATTGCTAATGCTTTTTTGGAGGCATTCCACGGAGAAAAGATTACCAAAATTCTTACCATTGAAGCAAGCGGAATTCCCATTGCAATGACAGTTGCCCTTAAACTTCATGTGCCCATGCTTTTTGCAAAAAAGACGCAGAGCCTGAATGTGGATGGAAACATCTATTCGGCTAAGGCCTATTCGTTCACCCATAAATGCGATAATCAGATTTTTGTATCCAGCGGCTATCTTTCTTCGGACGACAGGGTGTTGATTGTGGATGATTTTCTGGCTAATGGCGAAGCGCTTAAAGCGCTGATTTCGGTGGTTCAGCAGGCTGGTGCACAAGTGGTTGGTTGTGGCATCGCTATCGAAAAGGGATTCCAAGGAGGTGGTGATGCTATCCGCGCCAAAGGATACAAGGTTAAATCCATAGCCATTATCGACAAGATGGACTACAATACCCAGAAAATCGAGTTTCGTCAACAAAATCAATAATCAGTCATGAGTAATTTAGACAATCTTTATCAATTTGAAGGCAGGGTTCCTCTTGCAAAAGCTATTCCGTTCGGACTGCAACATGTCCTGGCGATGTTCGTTTCCAATGTAACACCGATTATTATTCTTGCAGGTATCGTCGGCACTGATGCCGCCTTGTCAGCCCGGCTTGTCCAGAATGCAATGATTGTTGCAGGTATCGGCACATTAATCCAGCTCTATCCCGTTTGGAAGATAGGTGCGCGTCTGCCCGTTGTCATGGGAATCAGTTTTACTTTCCTGTCGCTTTCCATTGCCATTGCCACGACGCAAGGCATGGGCGTACTGATGGGTGCTGTCATTGTGGGTGGTATTATTGAAGGTCTCCTGGGCCTTTTTGCCAAATATTGGATAAAAATCATCACTCCTATCGTTGCTGCAACGGTGGTAACAGGTATCGGTTTCTCATTGCTTCCCATCGGTGCAAATTCGTTTGCCGGTGGTCAGGACGCTGCCGATTTCGGTGCTGCTCACAACTGGATTGTGGGTTCAGTAACACTGATTTCCGGTCTCCTGGTACAAGTGTTTGCAAAGGGAAGTCTCAAATCACTCTCTGTCCTGATAGGTTTGATTATCGGTTACATTTTGGCTGCTTGTATGGGGATGGTGAACATCTCTTTTGAAGGAGTCGATCTGGTAGCACTCCCCAAAGTTCTTCCTTTCAAGCCCGTCTTCCATATCGGAGCCATTCTTTCTATTGTATGCGTGTTCCTGGTATCTGCTACTGAGACCATTGGAGACACTACGGCTTTGACCAACGGTGCATTGAATAGAGATATCAAGCCAAAGGAACTTTCCGGTTCGCTGGCTTGTGACGGTTTTATCAGTTCGGTTGCCGGTGTACTCGGTTGTACCCCTATTACCTCTTTCAGCCAGAATGTAGGTCTGTTGGCTATGAACCATGTGGTCAACCGCTTTACGATTGCCACCGGTGCCGCCGTTATGATTCTTGCCGGCCTGTTCCCCGCTGTTGGTGTGATTCTCACCAGTATTCCTCAGGCTGTTCTTGGTGGTTGTACCATTATGATGTTCGGTTCTATTATGTATGCCGGCTTTGGAATGATGGCAAAGTGCGGATTCTCCCAACGGAATTCAACTATTGTCGCCCTTGCCCTGAGTATTGGTCTGGGCTTCACCCAGGTTCCTGCCATCTTCGGCATATTCCCCGACAT
>DCHH01000006.1:7560-9824 GCA_002315625.1 Bacteroidales bacterium UBA1757 | reverse complement strand
TCAAAATTGATTTATAGAGGAAATTTAGTAAACTTCACATCAAATCTCAAAATTTGTCTTCAAGAGTATCGAAAAGAAGGTCAAGACTGGACGACTTCTGTGTTATCGAAAGTCTTGCTGAGAGTAGTGTGATTCGGGCTGTTGAATATTTGTGGAAAAACTTGTAAGTTTGCGGCATGTATAAGGCTTTTGATTTTGACAGTGTGGTGGAGCGGAAAGGCACCTGCTCCATCAAGTGGGATGCCCTGAATGAATTTTTCGGGCGGGACGATTTGCTGCCTATGTGGGTGGCTGACATGGACTTCCGCACTCCCGAGTGCGTGATGGATGCAATCCGCCGGCAGCTTGACCAGGGGGTTATGGGCTATACATTTCCCTGTGCGGAGTGGGCGACTTCCATCTGCGGGTGGCTGTTGAGGCGACATTCGTGGAAGGTGCAGCCGGAACACCTTATATATGTGGCAGGTATTGTGCGGGGAATTGCCCATGCGGTCGATTGTTTTACGGAGTGTGGCGACAAGGTGCTTGTCATGGCTCCGGTCTATTATCCGTTCTTTCTCGTGTCGGAACGGTTGGGGAGGAAGGTGGTATATAGCCCGCTCAGGCTCGACAATGACGAGGTTAACATCGACTTTGACCGGCTTGAAAGTGACTTGCAGGGGTGCAGGGCCATGATTCTCTGCAATCCTCACAATCCAGGCGGACGGGTGTGGAAAAAGGAGGAGTTGCAGCGGATTGCCAGTTTGTGCTTGAAGCACGGGGTGTTTGTCATATCGGATGAAATCCACGCCGACCTTACTTTGCCACCTTACACCCATCGGCCCTTTGCATCTGTCAGTGAGGAGGCCCGGAGCAACTCAATAGTGCTGATGGCTCCATCTAAGGCTTTCAATATGCCTGGACTGTCCAGTTCGTATGTGGTGATAACGGATGATACTGTCCGAGCACGGTTCAAGAAGTATATGGAGGCTGGCGAGTTTGACGCTGGGCATATTTTTTCTTATACTACTGCGGCCGCTGCCTACACTCAAGGTGAGGACTGGCTGGTGGCACTTCTGCAGTATATTAACGGAAATCTTGACTATCTGCAGCAACGTTTGGAGAGTGACTTCCCGGACATTACGATGATACGTCCGAAGGCTTCGTATCTGGTGTTTCTTAACTGTAAGCGTCTGATGCCAAAGCTTCTGTCGATTCCGGGAGAGACGGACCAGAAGAGGCTGGAAAACTTTTTTGCTGACCGTGCCCACCTGGCTCTTAACAGCGGTGCTATGTTCGGCCCGAACGGAGAAGGCGACGGCTTCATGCGGCTGAACATCGGCTGCCCCAGAAGCTTGCTTGCCCAGGCCCTCGACCAGCTGCTGGACGCAATTTGTAAAATATGATTAACTGGAAATCATGAAACAGTACATACAGGATAATAAGGAGCGGTTTTTTGAGGAACTGTTCAGTCTTATTCGCATTCCGTCGGTGAGTGCGAAGCCGGAGTACAAGGCGGACATGATGCGTTGTGCTGAGCGTCTGGTGGAACTTCTTATTGAGGCGGGGGCCGACGAGGCACGTGTATGTCCTACGACTGGCAATCCGGTGGTATTTGGCCAGAAAATCGTCGATGCTGAGGCCAAGACGATACTGGTTTATGGCCACTACGACGTGCAGCCGGCAGAACCGCTGGAGAAGTGGCGTACCGACCCGTTTGAGCCTGTCATCCGTGATGGGGCCATCTATGGGCGTGGTGCTAACGATGACAAGGGGCAGTTATTCATGCATATTAAGGCTTTTGAGCAGCAGGTACGCAGCGGGAGGCTCCGCCATAACGTGAAGTTTATTTTCGAAGGGGAGGAGGAAATCGGCAGCGTGTCGCTTCCGCAGTGGATGCGTGAGAACAAGGAGATGCTCAAGGCCGATATTTGCCTGGTATCAGACACTACGATGATTTCCGACAAGGTGCCGAGCATCAATTGCGGAATGCGTGGCCTGAGTTACCTTGAAGTTAAGGTGACCGGTCCGAACAAGGATCTCCATTCGGGGCATTACGGCGGGGCTGTGGCCAATCCGCTTACTGTGCTTTGCGAGATGATTGCTAAGCTTCACGATGAACATCAGAGAGTTACAATCCCCGGGTTCTATGACGATGTGGTGGAGCTGAGTGCAGAGGATAGGGCTATGCTGGCACGGGCACCTTTTGATATGGAGGAGTACAAGACGTTTCTCGATATTGACGAAGTGCGTGGCGAGGATGGATATACTACACTGGAACGGGT
>DCHH01000006.1:0-7537 GCA_002315625.1 Bacteroidales bacterium UBA1757 | reverse complement strand
ATCAGGCCGTGTCTGGATGTGTGCGGTATCTGGGGCGGATATACGGGAGTCGGTGCAAAGACGGTTTTGCCTTCGGAGGCCCACGCAAAGATTTCCATGCGACTGGTTCCCAACCAGAAGAGTAAGGATATAACCAGACGTTTTACTGAATATTTCAAACAGCTGGCTCCTAAGGAGGTGCATCTGGAAGTGACGGCCTGCGAGGGTGGGGAGGGATTCCTTATTCCTATCAGTTCTCGGGCTTACAAGGCGGCTTCCGAGGCCATGACGCGGGTATATGGCATTGAACCAGTCCCTAGCCGTGGGGGCGGGAGCATTGCCGTTCTGGCTGACATGCAGCAGATTCTTGGAATTGATCCGCTCCTTATGGGGTTTGGACTGGAAAGGGATACCATTCATTCTCCTAATGAAAGTTATTTGTTGAGTCAGTTCTTTGCGGGAATGGAGGCTATTGCTTGGTTTTATGAGATTTATTAAGGTGTTTTTGGTGGCGGTTGCGCTGATTGCTTTGATGCCGGCAGTGGCACGGGAGACGGTCAGGCTGGATGAAGGGTGGCACACTTGGATGGTTTCGGCTGTTTCGATGGCAGGGGTGCCTGAGGATACTTTGACGGTTTGTGTGCCTCATAATTGGGACGATTATTACGGATACAGGCAGCTGACTCATGGCAATCTGCATGGTACGGCTATGTATGTCAAGGATTTTTCCATGGCTCCGATTGCTGCCGGGCAACGGGCTTTCCTTAGATTTGAAGGAGTGGGGACTTACGCTTCCATCCGCTTGAACGGCAAGGATTTGGGCCGGCACCTTGGAGGTCGGGTCAGTTTCACTGTGGATATTACTGAGGCTGTTCAAACGGAGAATATTCTTGAGGTGAAGTGCGAACATCCCGACATGATATGTGATATGCCTGACGTATGCGGCGGGTGTTCCAGCGAATGGGGCTTCAGCGAGGGTTCGCAGCCTTTGGGTATATTCCGTCCGGTCACTTTGGAGATAACCCCTGATGTACGAATTGAGCCGTTTGGGGTGCATGTGTGGCATAATGAAGCGGCTGATACACTGTTCATTGAAACTGAAATCAGGAATTATTCTTCTCGGCTGCAGCAAGTTACACTTTATCAGACATGTGACGGACTCTCTGATGACTGGAAATCGCTGACGGCTGATATTCAGCCTTTTCAAACTGTGGTTATAAAAGAAAAGCACCCGTTGAATGCTCCTTTATTATGGAGCCATGACGATCCGTTTCTGTATGAACTTCAGAGTTCTGTGACTGTATCGGGTCAGAAGGATTTCCTCGCCACCACTTTCGGTATTCGTACACTTTCGTGGCCAGTGCTGAGAAAAGATGGCGACGGACGTTTCTTCTTGAACGGAGAGCCATTCTTTATAAATGGAACCTGTGATTATGAGCATATTCTCGGCGGAAGTCATGCCTTTTCCGACGACCAGGTCCGTGCCCGTGTCAGGAGCATAACGGATGCCGGTTTCAATGCCTTCCGTGATGCCCACCAGCCGCATAACCTTCTTTTTCAGCAGCTTTGGGATGAACAGGGCATACTTTTTTGGACGCAGTTCTCGGCTCATATCTGGTACGATACCCCGGAATTCCGTGAGAATTTCAAGACCCAATTGCGCCAATGGGTCAAGGAACGCCGTAACTGTCCGTCTGTGGTGCTGTGGGGGCTCCAGAACGAAAGTGTGCTGCCGGAGGATTTTGCACGGGAGTGTTGCGAGATTATCCGCGAAATGGATCCGACCGCTGCAACAATGCGCCCAATAACCACCTGCAACGGGGGCGTGGGTACAGACTGGAATGTGGTTCAGAACTGGAGCGGCACTTATGGCGGCAATCTGCAGGCTTACGGTCACGAACTGTCTCAGCCCTCACAACTGCTTAACGGAGAATACGGTGCGTGGCGGACATTCGGCTTACACGAGGCTCCCGGCGAGTTTGTGGAAAAGGGTGCTTACACTGAAGAACGCTTCGCACAGCTGCTTGAAACCAAGGTGCGTCTGGCCGAGGCTGCCCGTGACAGTGTATGCGGACAGTTCCAGTGGGCATACGTCAGCCACGACAATCCGGGCCGCCAGCAACCGGAGGAGGCATACCGGATAATCGACCGTGTAGGGCCGGTAAATTACAAGGGGTTGTTGACACCGTGGGAAGAGCCGACGGACGCATGGTATATGTATCAGGCGAATTATACCTTGCCCGAAGAGATGCCGATGGTGCATATCGTGTCTCACAACTGGCCGCAGCGGTTCGCGACGATGCTGGACAATGCTGATATTGAGGTTTATACAAACTGTGATTCGGTCAAGCTGTACAACGATATCGACAACTTGTTGCTTGGCACTGAGGTGAACAGCCGTGTGAAAGGTACTCATCTTTACTTTAAAGATAAGAGAATCAGCTACAACTTATTGTATGCAGTTGCTTATTACGGGGGAGTGCCGGTGGCAACGGATTTGATTCGTTATCAGGGACTTCCTGAATCGCCTGGAATGGGAAAGCTTAAAACCGTGACCAGAAAGACAGACCCACTGCGTCCTGCAAAAGGGGTGCATTATGTCTATCGGATTAACTGCGGCGGTGACGATTGCACCGATACATACGGAAAGTTGTGGAAGCAGGATAATTTGATGGTTTCACACTCCTGGGCTCAGGATTTCCCTGGCATGAATCCCTATCAGGCTAGCCAGAGAGTTGTTTCTGACCCGATATGCAATACTCTTAACGAACAGTTGGTGAGCACTTTCCGCTATGGGCGCCAGCGGCTGGACTACCGATTCCCGCTTCCCGATGGTGAGTATCGCGTCGAACTGTTCTTTGTCGAACCATGGCATACGGCTGACGGGATGAGGCTGTTTGATGTGAGGATAAACGACAGCGTGTATCTTCATCGGCTTGATATCCATGCTGAGGCCGGACACGACCGGGTCTTGAAAAAAGTAATTGAAAATGTGAGAGTTACATCGGGACAAATGGCTCTTGATTTTCCTGAAGTTGATGCTGGACAGGCTATTGTTTCGGCCATTGCCATAGCTGCTTATGACCGGCGCCTTGCCAAGGGGTGTGAGTCCTATTGCCGTAGCGTTGAGCCATCGGCCTACAAAGTGACAAAGGTTCCGGGTGCCATTGACTATGCTGAAAAGTATGTCTGGAACTGGAGCTGGGCGGCGGCGGATACTGCGGTGGCTGAGAAACTGCCCGCTGAGATGATGCCGGAAGATGTGAACCCACATCCGTCGGTCAATTACCTGGCAGTAAAGGCTGGATATACAGGCAATTGCGAGGTACGGACCGAAAGAAAAAAAGAGTGCCTTGTGTTCGGGGCGGCTGAGGCTGGAAACGCTGGGGCTGGCAGCCAGTCGGTGACGTGGACTTTCCAGACCGGTCTGGCCCAGATTTATGCCTTGCGGTTCAACTACCGGAACCTCTCAGGAAAGGACATCCGCGTGCGCATGACCTTGAGGGCTACCGACCAACGCGAAATCAGGAGTGCTGAGCTTACTTTCTCTCCGAACGACAGGGGGTGGAAGGTGCTTAGCACTACTACTGGTACTTATATTAATGCTGGAACGTATTATTTGACTATTTCTGCTGAAGATATGGAGGGGATGCAGATTGAGAGTTTGGATGTGCAATGAGGGTTTTTTCGGAACTCGCTTCGCTTGTTCCGTTTTCGCTCTTGACGTTCCGATGGGTAACGGACCTTGCTTCGCTCGGTCCTCCTTATCTATCCCCCGGCCGTGGAAGGCCTGCCCCCAGCGGGGGCTTGTCGCAACTGCGGAGATGGTGGCGGTGCGGGCAGGTGCTTCTGCTGAGATGGTGGCGGTGCGGATGGTCGCAATGAATTATTTTTAATGAGATTATGATAAACATTGTATTGGCGGCGGGGTATGCTACCCGCATGTATCCTTTGACGGAGAATTTCCCGAAACCTTTGCTGGAGGTTGGCGGCAAGAGCATCCTTGACCGGATGCTTGGCGATTTGGACAGTATTGAAGATGTTGAACGTCACGTTATTGTGACAAACCATAAGTTTATCAGCCATTTTGAGGAATGGAAGGAAAAGACCAGCTATACAAAGCCGGTCGATCTGATAGACGACGGATCGGAAGACAATGAAACCCGTATTGGGGCTGTCAACGACCTGCTGCTGGCACTCGATGCCCTTGAAGCCTGGGGCGTACCCCTCAATGACATCATGGTCATGGCGGCCGACAACGTCCTTGACTTTTCGTTCAAGGGGTATGTTGAAGCTTTCCGCAAGTATGGAACATCGATGATTGTTACCTACAGGGAACCCTCTCTGAAAGTGCTGCAGCGTTGTGGCGTGGTTAGCCTTGACGACGATTTCAAAGTTTTGCAGATGGAGGAAAAGCCTCAGGAGCCCAAGTCTGAATGGGTTGTGCCACCTTTCTATATCTATTGCAAGAATGACCTGCCATTGGTCCTGACCTCGGTCGATAACGGCTGCGGCTTCGATGCCCCCGGCAATCTGGTCCACTACCTGTGCGGCAGGACGGAGATTCACGCCTATCCGATGCCCGGGCACCGTTATGACATCGGCAATCTGGAGACATACGAGAAGTTTAAGAATATAAACATAGAGATAAAGTAAGCCATGAACATTGCAATTATTGGAGCCGGCAATATGGGAGGTGCTGTGGCCCGTGGGTTGAACAGAAACGGTTCGCATGACATTACAGTTTCCAGTGCCCACTGGGAGAAATTGGGCAAACTCAAGGAGGAGTGTCCGGAAATAAGGGTTATGACCGACAACCGCACGGCTGCCGCTGAGGCTGAGCTGGTGATATTGGCTGTAAAGCCGTGGCAGATAAAGGGTGTAATTAATGAGGTGAAGGATTTGCTGACGGACGACAAATATCTGGTTTCTTTTGCGGCAGGGGTGACTCTGGCCAGCTTGAGGGAAATGCTCTCCGATAGCACTTTGAAAAACCTTTTCTATGTGATTCCCAATATTGCGGCTGAGTTCTGCGAGAGCATGACCTTTGTATGTGCTGAAGAGGGAGTGGAAAAAGAGTGCACTGAAGTGGTTGAAAAGCTGTTTGAGGATATCGGCAGCGTGTCGGTTTGCCATGAGAAACTGATGACCCCGGGCATGCTGATGGCTTCGTGCGGGATTGCATACGTGATGCGTTTTCTGCGCGCGCAGACCGAGGCCGGCGTCGAAATGGGTTTTTATCCAAAGGACGCGCTTAAAATTGCCATCCAGACCATGGAGGGGGCTGCAGAGCTGCTCGACCAGACTGGCGGACACCCAGAAGAGTTCATTGACCGGGTCACAACCCCCGGCGGCTATACCATCAGGGGTCTGAACGAAATGGATCATGCCGGTTTCAATTCTGCCGTAATCAAAGCTTTCAAGACTGGTTTGTAATTCTTGCCTGCAAGAAAAAGTTTGTGATTTTTGTTGCTTTGAATATCAAAGAAATGTATTACTTTTGCGCTTGAATTAAAGGATTTATTAACCAGCGAGGCGAGGTCTCTGCATCTTGCTGAACTATAAACATTTAAAAACACAATGATTAAAGTAGGTATTAATGGTTTCGGCCGTATCGGACGCTTCGTGTTCCGCGCCGCCCAGGAAAGAAATGACATTGAGATCGTAGGTATCAACGACCTTTGCCCGGTTGATTATCTGGCTTATATGCTGAAGTATGACACCATGCACGGTGAATTCCAGGGCACTATCGATGCTGACATTGAAAAGAGCCAGCTGATTGTCAATGGAAAGGCTATCCGCGTTACCGCTTGCAAGGATCCGAACGAACTCGCATGGGACAAGGTAGGTGCTGAATATGTTGTTGAGTCAACCGGTCTTTTCCTGACCAAGGAAAAAGCTCAGGCTCACATCAACGCCGGTGCCAAGTACGTCATTATGTCTGCTCCTTCAAAGGATGATACCCCCATGTTCGTCTGCGGTGTCAACTTTGACAAGTATGTTAAGGGTACCCAGTTCGTTTCGAACGCTTCCTGCACCACCAACTGTCTGGCTCCTATCGCCAAGGTTCTGAACGACAAGTTCGGTATCGTCAATGGCCTTATGACCACTGTTCATTCAACCACCGCTACCCAGAAGACCGTTGACGGTCCTTCAGTTAAGGATTGGCGCGGCGGACGTGCTGCCAGCGGCAACATCATTCCGTCAAGCACCGGTGCCGCCAAGGCTGTCGGCAAGGTTATTCCGGAACTGAACGGCAAGCTGACCGGTATCGCCATGCGCGTTCCGACTCTCGATGTCTCTGTTGTCGATCTGACCGCCAATCTGGCCAAGCCCGCTACCAAGGAAGACATCTGCGCTGCCATGAAGGAAGCTGCTGAAGGTGAACTGAAGGGTGTTCTGGGTTATACTGAAGATGCAGTCGTTTCCAGCGACTTCCTCGGCTGCAAGCTCACCTCTATCTTCGACGCCAATGCCGGTGTTTATCTTACCGATACCTTCGTAAAGGTTATCAGCTGGTACGATAACGAAATCGGTTACTCGAACAAGGTTCTCGAGCTCATCGCCCATATGAAGAAAGTCAACGGCTGATTGCCATATTGACCATATCAAAAGGCCGTATCCTCGCGGGTACGGCTTTTTTTTATCTCATTGCTCGTCTATCGATTGTGTTTTGCTCTTATGATTGTTGTTAATCTTATTATCTTTGTGTCCAAATCGTGACAATCGCGAACTATAAAGTCGCATCACAACTACTTATAATTACACAGCGAAAACCCGGAAACGATGATTGAACAAATCAAACAAGATATACATAACCTCGTACAGAAGTACGAACAAGGTCGGAATTATTACCAATCCTCTAAATTCAACGAGACTCAGGTGCGTAATGAATTCCTAGACCCTTTGTTTGAGATTTTGGGATGGGATATCCGGAACAATTCGGGAAAAAGTACGAGTGAGCGGGAAGTTTTGCTTGAAGAGGGGCTTAAAGCGAATGCGGTTTCTCACTCCAAGAAACCTGACTACACCTTTCGTCTTTTTGGCGAACGTAAGTTTTTCCTTGAAGCAAAAAAGCCTTGCGCTCACATTGAGCGTGAAGATGATCCTGCAAGGCAGGTCCGTCGTTATGGGTTTACTGCGGGTTTGAAGATAAGTGTGTTGAGTAACTTTGAGCATCTTTACATTTATGATACTTCCTGTCCCGTGAAGCAGAACGAGACCCGTGTCAAGGCAATTGTCCGAGAATACGAGTACACTGATTACGAAGATGCAGCTGAAGAACTTTTGGAGTATCTTGGCAAAGACTCGGTGTATTCGGGGACCTTTGATAAAGTATGGAGTGAGATTGAGGCAAACGTGAATCACAAATCTGTTGATGAACTCTTTTTGGAACAGATTAATGCTTGGCGTTTGCTGCTTGGAAAAGAAATTCTGAGTAATAATCCGGAATTCGAAATGGAGGAACTTGGGGACATAGTCCAGAGTTACATCAACAGGATTCTCTTCCTACGAGTATGCGAGGATAGAAACATTGAAACATACCAAAGCCTGTTAC
>DCHH01000061.1 GCA_002315625.1 Bacteroidales bacterium UBA1757 | reverse complement strand
ATGATCTCGCTCTTCTGAGCTTCGATTTCAGCCTCGATGAGGGCTTTGTGAGATACTACGACATTGTGGCCATCGGGATTTATCTTTACAATCTTGAAATCCATCGTGGTGTCGACGAACTGGTCATAATCGCGGATGGGCTTGACGTCGATCTGGCTGCCTGGAAGGAAAGCCTCGATACCCAACACGTCAACAATCATGCCACCTTTGGTGCGTGTCTTGACATAACCTTTGACGATTTCATCTTTATTGAATGCGTCATTGACCAGATCCCAGGAATGAAGGGCACGCGCTTTCTTGTGGGAAAGGATGAGCTGGCCGTGTTTGTTCTCGGCAGTCTGAACGAACACCTCTACAGTGTCACCGACCTTGAGATCGGGATTGTAACGGAATTCGGTTGTAGGGATGACACCCTCAGACTTGTAACCGATGTTCACTACGACTTCCTTCTTGTTTACTGAAGTCACTGTTCCTTCGACAATCTCATTCTCGTTGATTTTTGAGAGTGTCTGTTCATACTGTGCCTCGATGCTGCTGCGATCTGCATCATAGACGGTGTCCTTCTCAAATGCATCCCAGTCGAACTCCTCGGGAGCCACTGACGCATTGAGACGGGCATTTTTGATTTCTTCTGCCATAATTAATTAAATTTTAATAATTAGTGCGTTAAACTTTATATTTTGATGTTTGCGTTGACGCGTACACGTACGCGCGACCGCAAACAGGTCGCAAAATTACAGTTAATTTTCGGAAAATCAAAGAGTCAGAAGAACTTTTTGATTTTAAAGATGATATATACCGTCACAACGGACAGCAACATCAGACCGATTGCCATCACCCAGTTCCATGGACACTCGCCCCCGTCAAATACCGGCAACGCCATGTTCATTCCGTAGAAACTGGCTATCAGTGTCGGAGGCATCAGCATCAGACTGATTACAGTGAAAACTTTCATGATTTTGTTCTGGTCCAGATTTACCAGACCGAGGACCGTGTCCTGAAGATACTCCAGACGTTCGAAATTGAAATTCGTATGATTTATCAGGGAAGCAATATCCTTAAGAAGCGTATTGAAGCGGGACAGCAACGGTTTGGGAACTTTTGTAGTCTTGAGCATACTGCTTATCATCCTCTGCTTGTCAACGATGTTCTCACGGACAACCATCGAGTTCTCCTGCATCTGGTTGATGTCAAATAGAGTATCTTCATCGATTTTCACTTCGCCCTGACTGATTTTGTGGCTGAGTTGGGCTATCTCCTTGCTCATGACCTCAATCATATCGGCATCAAGGTCGACCCTCTGTTCCAGCAGGTTAAGAAATACCTGATAGCCCGATGCGAACTGTTTCGGGAAGGCCTGGACACGACGTTGAAGGTCGGTGAAGGATTTGAGCTGTATCTCCCTGATGGTGGTGAGAGTAGCGCCTATCAGGATAAAGGACACCGCCTCCATCGAATAGTCGTCGGGGCCGGGAATGATAAAGTTGGTGTTGGCAAAAATTCCCTTTTCTGTTTCGATGAAACGGGATGAACTCTCGATTTCTTCGGCTTTTGAGCGGGCCTGCAGGGAACAGTCCAGAAATTCTTCCGCAGCTCGTTTTTCTTCCCCTGTCGGGGCTACGAGGTCTATCCAAAGCACACTTTCCTTCGTAAGGGAAGCGAAACTTTCTCTTGAACAGGAAACCGTCATCTGACCGTCTGATTTATAAAAAATCTGGATCATAACGCATTCAGTTGTGGGTTTTACTTATGAACCTGTGCTTATATCCCGCGTTCACGCACGGTCTGAGCGTGCAAATTTAAGAATATTTTCGCAACTTGCGAAACTATTTATCCATACAATGGGGTGGGATAAACGCCTGCGTCGGCAAATTCCCGGAATTTTGCAACGACACCGGGACGGTCTTCCTTGAAAGTTACACCGAACCAATGTGAAGACGTATGAAGTACCTCACAGCTTGCGATGCCCGACTTTATGAAAGAATCGACAACATAAGGTATATAAAACTCTTTCTTCAACTCGCCGATATTATCTTTCAAAAACTGTTTGAATACCTCCTCGCTCAAATTGAAATAATCCGGCGTGAATCCCCACATGTTCATGGACACGGGGGCGCAACAGGGATACTCCTCATGAACGGCACCGGTAACGGAATTGTCACCATAACAACGGCCGTCAGCCTCTTTTGCCACATTGTGACATTCCTCAACCTTCGTCAACATACCATCAGGACCCGCAGTGCAGACTCCTCGTGAAACACCACCGCTTTCGGAAAGAGTGTGGTCAAGCTGGAATCCCACAAGACAATACTGACCCGTTGTTGAACTATGGTTTGACAGCCATTTGCCAAGAACTGCAAAAGCATCTTTTCCGTAATAATCGTCACCGTTGATGACGGCAAAAGGTTCCTTGATGACATCTTTCGCCATCAGGACTGCATGGGCCGTCCCCCATGGTTTCTCACGCTCGGGGAGAGGTTTATAAGGAGCCGGAAGTTTGTCAAGTTCCTGAGTCACGAATTCAAACACCAGCGGAGTTCCGTCGATGCATTTCACTCCGGCATACTTTTCACGGCAGTGAGCTTCCATTTGTTCCTTGAAATATTCGCGCACTATGTAGACGATTTTCCCAAAGCCGGCCTGTACGGCGTCATAAATCGAATAATCAATTATGGTTTCACCGCAAGGGCCAAGACCATCCATCTGTTTGAGTCCGCCATAACGGCTGCCCATTCCGGCAGCAAGAACAAGGAGTGTAGGTTTCATTATCTTATTGTTTACAGTCAAGTTATTTCTTGCAAATATACAATATTTTGCGTTCTTGAACCATATCCTTTCAAATGAAATCGTTTTACTATATAGTACGCCTAATTTTTACTATAAAAAGTTTGCATTTAGTAAAACCTTTTTATACTTTTGTAGGATGGAGTTTGAACTATGAAAAAAGCAACCATTAAAGACGTGGCGCAAGCGGCCGGGGTATCCATTTCTCTCGTTTCCAAGATTGTCAACGCTCCACGCAGAGCAGACGGAAGTCCGGACTGCAAAGTTCGTCCCGAAACTTCAAGAAGAGTGATGGACGCTATCAGAACCTTGGGCTACAGGCCCAATCGTGCCGCAGCGAGTTTGCGCAAGGGCAAGGAAAACCGCATTGGCATAGTCATTCCTGACATTTCCAACCGCTTTTTTGCGGACGTTTCCAGGGAAATCGAAAACTTTGCCTCAGAGAGCGGATACACCGTTATTTTCGGCAGCTCCGATGAAAATTCAGACAAATTCGGCAAAATCATAGACAGTTTTGCATCAGACGGTGTGGATGGAATAATAGCCGTACCCTGTTGCGATTGCGAAAACCACGTCAAGAGAGCTGCCGACCAGGGCATCCCAGTCGTCATTATGGTAAGGGACATCCCGGAGCTGCACAATATCGGCAAGGTACTGAACAATAACAGAAAGGCTTCAAACCTTGCGCTTGATCATCTCGTCGAATCCGGCTACAAATCCATCGAAATGGTTTCACCTTCTCTGCGTCTTTCCAACGTGAAAGAAAGAGAAGAGTTGTACCTCGAATATATGAACTCTCACAACCTGGGCAGATTCGCCCGTGTAAACCATCTGGATGACAAGCGCAAGGAGGAAAGCATGTCCTTCATTCTTGAGGACCTGATACGACGGAAAGTTGATGCCGCCTATTTCCCAAGTGCCTCACTGCCACTGCTTTTCCTTTCGGAGGCACAAAGTAAATCCGTAAGCATACCTGAAGAAATCGCCGTCATCGGTTATGACGGGGGACGTGACTATTCACTTACCTCCCCCACATTGAGCCAAATCATTTTTTCACAAAAGGAAATGGCAGACGCCGCGTTCAATCTGCTTAAAACGATAATGTCCGGCAAGCCGGTACCTGAACAGCCAACATTGCTTGAGCCGTCACTCAAGGTTGGCCACTCCACAACCAAAGTGCAAGAGGCGACAACCGGAACAACGCAGGGCAAACAACAAGCCCAGTGTACCAACAAAGAAATCATCAGCTCCCTCAAAGAAGCAATAAAGAATATAAATAAAACAATTAACACATTAACTCAAAATGAACAGTAAAAACTCAGTGATGCTCCTCGCCACGAGGTTTGACGACCTCGGCGACTGGACAGTGGAGCAGCAGTTCGTGCTCCAGATGGGATCCTCCTACCTTATGGCCCACGGTCTCGGAACGCCTCTTGCAAAAGACGCAAGCACAAAATTCGAAATTCCCGAAGAAGGTGAGTACTATATGTACGTCCGCACAAAAAACTGGACAAAGTTCTGGTCAGATGGCCCCACTCCCGGCATCTTCAACGTCATTGTGGACGGCAAGGCCGACAAGGAGACTTTTGGTACCGGCACAAAGGACTGGCACTGGCAGAAAGGCGGCAAATACAGCTTCAAGAAAGGCAAACACACTGTCGCCATCCACGACCTTGTGGGTCTTGACGGCCGCTGCGACGCGATAGTTTTCTCAAAAGAAGCCAAAGCCCCCGCAAATACCCTGAAGGCCTATAAGGAACTCCGTACAGAACTTCTTCCCGAGAAGACTGTCGATAAAGGCACTTTCGACTTCGTTGTCGTAGGAGCCGGAATGTCCGGTTTGTGCGCAGCCATCGCAGCTGCCCGCAACGGTGCGAAAGTGGCCCTCATACAGGACCGCTACATCCTCGGAGGCAACAACTCTTCCGAGGTGCGCGTAGGCCTGGGCGGCCAGATCAACATGGCTCCCTACCCTTCCCTTGGCTACATTCTTAATGAAATCGGTCCCGACCGCATCGGCAACGCCCGCGGCGCTCACCACTACCAGGACTGGAAAAAGATGGACGTAATCCTCGCCGAGAAGAACATAACCCTCTTCTGCGGCTACACCGTTGACGGCGTGGAAATGAACGGAAAGAAAATCAAGTCAGTGACCGCCGTTGAAGCCACCAAGCAGAACCGCGTAAAAATCAGCGGCTACTGCTTCAGCGACTGCACCGGAGACGCCCACCTCGCAGTTATGGCCGGAGCCAAGACAATGATGGGCCGTGAGGCACGCAGCGAATTCGACGAAAGCATGGCTCCCGAAAAAGCCGACGGTTACACAATGGGTGTCAGCATCGAATGGTACTGCGAAGACTGGAACTACCCCTGCACCTTCCCCGACTCTCTTGACTGGGGATTGAAACTTGACGAAACCACGGTAGAACCCGTACACCGCGCCAACTGGTACTGGGAGGTCGGAATGAACGACGACCAGGTTGCCGACGCCGAGAAAATCCGTGACTACGGTATGTATGTGGCATACAGCACCTTCTCATACTGCAAGAACCGCCTTGCCAAGAAAGAGGACTGGGAGTGCACCCACCTCACCTGGGTTAGTCACGTTTCCGGCAAGCGCGAGAGCCGCCGCATCGTGGGAGACCTTGTGCTCCGCGAGCAGGATCTCACCCGCCCCATCCCTTACGAGGACGGCACGCTCACCACAACCTGGCGTAT
>DCHH01000051.1 GCA_002315625.1 Bacteroidales bacterium UBA1757 | reverse complement strand
CCCAGTTCTCGTGAATTTCCCGCTCAAAGCGCTCCAGAGCGAGACACTCAGCGGCGGCAGAAGCCAAAAAAGAACCTTTCTCCACCTGGCAGGCGTAAACCAGAATGTCGTGCGCACTGTCGTCGGCAATGCACATCATAAGCCTGAGCCCCCCGGCAAAAGGATAAGCGAAGTAATTTACACAGTGCCTTGCCTTGTCGCTTAAGAGTTCAATGGTAGTGGCACGGAAACTGCTGTAGGAGAGAACCGGAATCTCTGCCACGCTGACGCAACCCCCGTTGCTGATATGTAACAGTTTGTTGTCCATGAATTTACGAAATCATAGCCGCAGCCTGACCGATAAGTTCGAGCAGGAAGGCGGGCGGATTAAAGCCGATGTATGTGGCAAGAGCAAAAAGGATTAGTTGGGAAACCGATTCCCAGGAGGATATTCTGATTTTCTCTACATGCCTGGTTGCTGGCAGGAAGACAATGCGGAAGATGCTTCTTGAAAATGCCCACAGCAGCACGGTCAGGAGGAATGCGGTAAGGGCGAAAACCACCCAGCTTCCTTCGGCAATCATGGCTTTGAATGTCAGCAACTCGCTGAAAAACAGTCCTGAAGGGGGAATGGCCGCAATGCTGACGAAACCGAAAAGAAGGACGAGTGCCCCGAACGGATTGAGTTTGAGGTAGTCTCCCATTTCGTCAATCATCTTGCTGGTATAGACGCGCCAGAGTTGGGTGAAATGGAAGAAAAGTCCCGATTTCACGAAGGTGTGCATCACCAGGTGAAGCATGGCCGCAACAAATCCGGCTTTTCCGAAACAGAGTCCCAGGGTTACCACCGACATGTGTTCGATTCCGGAGTAGGCGAGCATACGCTTGACATTGCTGATTCTGGCCATGTAGATGGTGGCAATAAAGAGGGTGACCAGGGCGGAAACGAGCATCACTGTTCGGGCCCAGTTGCCGACCGGGGTACCGCTGATGGAGGCATACACCCTGAAGATTCCGCAGAAACCGAGGTTCATCAGCGCACTGGCCAGCAGGGCACCTGCCGGAGCGGGAGCCTTGTCCTTGGCATCCACGCCTGCCGTAAACATGGGGAATAGACCCAGTTTGGCGGTGTATCCTGCAAAAATGAAGAGGAATCCGAGCTTCATCCAGAAGGTGCCCAGTGTGGCTTTGTGGGCCATAAGGTCGGCGTAGAAGAGGTTCGAGCAGCCGTCGTGAAGCAGGGCAAGGCTTATGAAAAGGATGCCCACAAACACGAAACAGATGCTTATGGCACAGATGAAAACGTATTTCCAGGTGGCTTCAAGCGCAAGTTTGCTGCGGTGGTGGTAAATGAGTACAGCCGCGCTGAGGGTCGTGATTTCGGTGAAAATCCAGGCCATTGCCGCGTGGTTGGCAAGATACCCCATGGTCATGGCAGCGATGAGAAGCACGCAGGATGAGCTGTAGGCTGCCGCACTGGATGGCTTGGCCAGTGGTTTGGTGAGATATATGCGGCTGTGAATCAGTGTCGGATAAGTGATGATGGAGAGTGTGAGCAGCAGAATGAGTCCGGGAGCATCAAAGCAGAAGTAACCGAGCTCGGTAAGCCCTGGATGCGTCATTCCGTGTACGGTAAGCAGGGTTTGAACTCCAAGGAAGAGGATTCCAAGCAAATCGGAGAGTCTTCTTGAACGGCTGAAGGCCAGGGCGATGACTATGCAGACAACGGCTGCGAGATAGACTGCTGTAATCATGGCGTCTAGTCTTTAAGTTTGCTGAGGGAATCGATATCCACATCGTGGAAAACGTCTCCGATTTTGTTGGCGAATATTCCGAGGATAAACACCGAGGCGAAAATGTCGAGCATTATGCCGAGGTTAACCATGGCGGGCATCTCGTTTCCCACGGCGAGGGAAAGGATGAACACCCCGTTCTCAATGACGCAGTACCCGACCACGTGGGTGAGAATCTTGCGGCGTGAAACGATCAGGTAAAGGCCGGTGAAAATGGCTGAAACGGCACCGACGAAGAAGAACTTGTCGAGGATAAGGTCATCTATGCTGCCAGAGAGAAGAATTGCCCCCACAACGATGGCCACGGTAATCAGCAGCGATACGAAATGGGGCAGAAAGGGTTCGGTCTCGCGGGTAATCCCGTTGTGACGGATAATACTCTCGAGGCAGTATGGCACCGCAATAGCCTTGAACACAATGGTTTCCAAAAGGATGAGGATAAGGTTGAAGACGCTGAACTCGACCAGATGAAACGCGGCCACCAGAAAGAGCAGGATGCCCTGAAAGACCAGAATCTTGACGTAATTCCTCATTCTGTTGGCGATGGCCAGATAGAAGAGGGTGGAGAGAAATATGATAATGAGTGTTTCTAACATAAGGTTAAATAAGTTGTCCGAACATGAGCATAACGCCGAAAACGGCCAGCAGAGCAATGCATGCCAATGTGAAAATGAATTGCGGATTATGGTTCATCCTAAACCGTGCTGTGAACGATTCGTTGAGGCCGATAATCACGGCACAAACGGCCTGAACGGCAAAGAAAACGGGAATCCCGAAACCTACCGGAATGCTGCCAATCAGGAGGTTGGCAATGAGGGCGGCATACATGGCAAACTTCAGGTATCCAGTCACGAAGATAAGTCCGAGGTCTATGCCGCTGTTGTCCAGAACCATCACCTCGTGAATCATGGTAAGCTCCAGATGGGTCTTGGGGTCGTCAACCGGCATGCGGCTGTTTTCAATCATGGCAAGGAAAAGGAAGATGAAAGCGGCAATGAGAGCCAGTGCCCAACTCATCGGGCCGACCGGGTGCAGATTGGCAAAGATGTCCTGGAAGGAGCTGTGGCCGGTCATCAGGGCAAGCGAACCCATAATCAGGAAAAATGCCGGTTCAGCAAGCATGGAGTAGGTGGCTTCGCGCGAAGCACCCATCCCTTCGAAACTCGAGCCGGTGTCAAGTGCCCCTATGATACAGAAAAATTTTCCCAGAGCAAGAGCGTAGGCAAAGAAGACGAAGTCGTACTGAAAACTAATGAGGCCGGCGTTTGGGCCGAAAGGGACGCAGAGGCATGCGACAAGAACCGATGCAAAATAAACGGCGGGGGCAGCCTTGAACACAGGGCCGGTAACATCGCTATAGACTGTCCCCTTGCGAAGGAGCCGGACAACGTCCTTGACGGGCTGCATGATACCGGGACCTTTCCTGCCGGCGCTGATGCTCTTGACACGGCCGATAATGCCGTTGAAAAAGAGTGCAGAGATGAGAATGAGAATCAGACTTGTCATGGCGCTAGCGGAAAATATAACTGACGATTAGTGTGAAAATGATGAAGATAACGCCGTAGAGCACATAGAACTGCATCTTTCCGTTTTGCAGGAAAGAAAAACGGTCGGTAAAGCGGCGGTATGTGCGGAGTGGCTTGTCGATAAGATTGTCCTCCAGTTTGTCGTACGACTGTGACTCGAAATGGCCGGCGTTGGGGAAAATCTCCTTGGGGAGTTCCCGCTCCTTTTTGTTTCCGAGGATGAACGAGAAGAGCTGGACGTAGGTCTTTACAAATGAGGTTGCGGTATATTGGATTCGCGGAGTCCCTTCTGTGTAGCCGCATCCCCAGGTGGGGCCTTCACTAACCTGATGTCTGTTGATGCATCTGCTCTTTGCGATATAGACAATTCCGATGAGAAGAAGGAATATAAGGCTGGCAAAACCGACGTGGCTGAGGCCGGCTGTAGCAGTCAGCGCGGCATTGTCAGCACATGGCAAACACTCAAGTGCTGAGCCTGCAAGGTGGGCGTACAACGAAGGACAGATGCCGATGGAAAGCATTATCAGAGCTTCCACCACCAGCGGCACAATCCGGCAAGGTTCCATTTCATGTGCCTCAACGGTCGTTCTTTGAGTTCCCAAAAAGATGATTCCGAAGGCTTTGGTAAAGCACAGGATGGCCAGGCCGCCAATCATGACCAGTGCAAGTATCGAGAATACTGCCCCGGTGGTTACACCCGCTTCGGCACCCTGCATCCATCCGAACAGGCCACTATATATAAGGAATTCGGAAATGAATCCGTTCAATGGGGGCAGTCCGCAGATGGCGATGGAGGCAATCAGGAAAAGGGTAGCCGTCCAGGGCATCTTTTTGGCCAGACCGCCAAGTTTCTCTATGTTGAGGGTGTGGGTGCTGTGATAGACATTTCCCGAGCAGAAGAAGAGGACAGACTTGAAAAGGGCATGGTTCAGTGTGTGGAGCAGTGCGCCTGAAAAGCCGAGGCTGGCCAGCAGGGTGTTGCCGTTGCCGGCTCCGATGCACCCCAGTCCGATTCCCATGCCGATGATGCCGATGTTTTCGATGCTATGGTAGGCGAGCAGCTTCTTGAGGTTGTGCTGGAGGATGGCCATCATCACCCCGTAGAGGCCGGAAATGGCTGAAACCGTCAGGATTATGGCTCCGGCTGTAACAAAGTCAATGGTGAACAGGGAAATTATCCTGAGAATGCCGAAGATTCCAATCTTGATGATGACCCCTGACATCACTCCGGAAATGTGTGCGGGTGCTGCCGGGTGGGCGTAGGGGAGCCACGTGTGGAAGGGAACGAAACCTGCCTTGACGGCAAAACCTGCAAAGAGGAGCAGGAATGGGGCCATCCCGTTGTTTTCGGCGCAATAGCGGGGGATGGCGCTGAACGAGTATGACCCCGTCTTTGAGGCTATCAGCATAAATCCGGCCGTGAGGAGCACCACCGAGATGTGTGACTGGATAAAGAAATTGATGCCGGCTTTGATGGTCTCGGGCTTTTCGCTCTCATAAATAATAAGGAAAAACGAACTGAGCGCCATGATTTCCCAGCATACCAGGAAGGCAATCGAGGTTTCCACCACACACAGCAGCATCATCGACACATATGCCAGCGCATAGTTTATCCAGTGGAAAGTATTCTTCAGCGTTCTGCCGCTGTAGTGCTTCATATAGCCGTATCCATAAACTGCGCCGCATACGAACAC
>DCHH01000085.1 GCA_002315625.1 Bacteroidales bacterium UBA1757 | reverse complement strand
TCGCAATCAAAACCTGCCAGGCAGGCAATGCCATAGCTGCCAACAGCAGCGCACGCAAAAGTCGGCGTGTAAATGCCGATACTAGATTCATAGCTGTCTTCTGACTCATGGGTATAATAGTTTTTAATTGTTCTTTACAAGAAAAAGTCATAAACATGCAAAGGTATATTGTTTTAATGGTAATATTGATCGGATTTTGCAAAAAGATGTCCGAAAAAACAAAAAACGCCACGGTAAGACCTATGGCGTTGCGATTTTTAAGGTTAAAGTTAAGCTGTCAGGAGGCGGAAGAGTGCTTTGCCAGATACTCCGAAGGGGTGCATCCGACGATGCGCTTGAACTCACTGCTCGCAGTTGAACGTGAACGGAACCCGGCTTCATAAAACAGATTGATGATGTTCACATCCTCCTCTTTTTCAAGCTTTTCGCAAATGAATCTGACGCGTTTCCGGTTAATCATGTCGGAATATCCGGAATACCCGAGCCCCTTTATTTTCTCCGACATGTAGGTTCGGTTAGTTCCCATCATCCTTGAAAGTTTAACCGCCGACATGTCTGGGTCTTTCCATATTATAGGGTCATCAAAGTCAGTTTCTTCTTGTGCTTCCCCGTGGGGTTGGACATCTTCTTCCGGTTCCGTGGTGGAAATTATGGGAATTCTAACCTTGAATTCTATGTAGGCAATAAATGCATCCAATGAAACAATGAGTATGAAATTGGCATAAACCGCAGGGAAATAACAGAGCTCCAGCCCGGCCACAAACGCCAGTGTAAGGCAGACATACATAATCTGCATTACATTCAGTACCGACTTTGAAACCAGACATGAATACTTGTTGCGTGGATGGCAAAAAAAAGCTATCGGATAGATAATATATATGGATAAAAGGACCAGACGAAGCCAGACATCTGTCTGATGGATGCTTGCCAACAATTCTTCATGAGAATGGAATGAGGAAGGATGTCCCGGTAACAGGAGAAGAATGGTGGAGATGATGATGACGGGCAATACTAATAGAACAAATCTTTTCAAATTGAGCCATCCTGGTCTTTTGATTTCGAGAAAGTATGCCAAAAATGGGAAAAACGGCACAAATCCCATGATGACATGCCCTGTGTCAAGAATATTATCGAATGGAGTTGTTATTGTCTGGCTTGAAAGGGCAGTCAGAATTATACCGATGATTCCGTTTGCCTGGGCGAGAAATATCAGGGAGGCAAGAATATACGGAATGGAACGATAGTGATGGTATTTGCTGAATAAGGCAATCCCTATGTATAGGGTTATCAGCAGAACTGAGCTGATAAGCAACAATATAACAGTCGAGTTTAGCGGTGTGATTCCCATCTGTTCGCGTTTCTTCTATTTAAATCGCAAATATATGCATTTTTTGATTGACAAAATATATGCCTCATAAATTATTTGCTCTGTTTTTTGTTGCTTTCTTTTGTAAAATGCTTAACTTTGCGCGCTACACTTTCGGCAACAATATAAAACAACATATTATGAAATCATTCCTTAAGTATCTCGGCCCCATCATCGTTTTGATAGGTGTCGCCATTCTGGCAATTGCCCAGTTCTCCGGCGTTTTGAACAACACGCATCTTCTGATTGCTATCCTGCTGTTTATCATCAGTATCGTTGTGGAGATTATCGTCAACAGGAAAATTGATTAATTACCTGTTCATCAAATAAAAAGGCGCCCGTTATCGAGCGCCTTTTTTATTCCTCCGGATTCCTCTTTTATTCCTCCGGAACTACCAGCTTGTAGCCTTTTCCGTGGATGTTCATGATTTGGACACTGGGGTCACCTGTGAGGTGCTTGCGCAGTTTGGTGATATAGACATCCATGCTGCGGGCATTGAAGTAGGTGTTTTCACCCCAGATTTTCATCAGGGCATAGTTGCGTTCCAGAATCTGGTTCTGATGGCTGCAGAGCAGGGTGAGCAGCTCGCATTCCTTGGTCGTGAGCTTGTCCTGGGTCTCGCCGAGGGTGAGAATCTGCTTCTGGGTATCAAAAACAAAACTGCCGATGGTGTAGGACGTAACTTCTTTGGTCTTCTTGCCTTTAACGCGGCGAATGATTGCTTCGATACGGAAAAGAAGCTCTTCCATGCTGAAGGGCTTGGTCAGATAGTCATCAGCACCAATCTTGAAACCGGTCAGGATGTCTTCCTTCATATTCTTTGCGGTCAGGAAAATGATAGGCACATCGGAGTTCATGGTGCGGATGTCGGCTGCAAGCGTGAATCCGTCCTTCTTGGGCATCATCACGTCAAGGATGCACAGATCGTATTTTTCTTTCTGAAAGGCCTGATAGCCTTGTTCACCATCGGGCAGCAGGTCAACAATGAAACCTTTTGCCTGAAGATACTCACACAAGAGGAAGCCCAGGTTGCTGTCGTCTTCGCACAGCAGGAGGCGCATTTTTTCTTCTGTCATAGTTCGTTGTTTATTAAGGGTAAATGAATAATGAATGTCGATCCTTGTCCGTATTCACTCTCGGCAGTTATCGAGCCGTTGTGACGGAGAATTATATTGTGAACGTAGGCCAGGCCGAGGCCGAACCCCTTCACGTTGTGTACATTGCCGGTTGATACACGATAGAACCTGTCAAATATCTTTTTGAGGTTCTCTCTTTGGATGCCTATGCCGTTATCGGAAATCTCCAACACCAACAGCCCTTCTTCCTTGCGCGTCGAAATGCGAAGGTGCAGGGGGCGTGACTCGTCGCGGTATTTGACGGCGTTGTCCAAAAGGTTGAAAATCACATTGGTGATATGCATCTGGTCGGCAAGCACCAGAGAGTCGGGGGCCTGAAGGTCGGTCTCGATAGTGCCGTTGTAGCTGGCAACTTTCAGGCGGAAGGAGGAGACCACAGACTCAATGATTGTGTGCAGCTCGATTTCGCTGAATGAGAGGGTTGATTTCTTTTCGCGCTCAAATATGGACATCTGCAGAACCTTCTCGACCAGGAAACTCAGTCGCTTGCTTTCGTCGCGTATCACCGTGGATATGCGTTGTATGTTTGCCGGGTCTTTGCTGACATCGCTGTCGCTCAACATCTGGGAAGCCAATGAAATGGTCGATACCGGGGTCTTCAGCTCATGCGTCATGTTGTTGATGAAGTCCGTCTTCATCTCTGCAAGGTGCCGCTGCTTGAGGGTAAGGAACATACCTACGGCAAATGCAAGAAGCAGCATTATGCTGAAAGTGATAATCGGTATGAACATAATCACGGGATGGCGGATGTAGTCTTTACGGTCGGGGATGTAGAGGCATAGAGAGGCATGGCGTGACCCTGGGTCGTTCAGGAAAAGGGACTGGATGTAGTCTGCCTTTGCGTCACCCACAATGTAGAAATCGTTGCAGCAATATACCTCCTTGCCGTCCTTGTCGAGAATCTTGAAGTGGAATGGAATGTCGCCAAGACCGTTGCGGTCGAGCTCTCGGGCCAGGTTCATTTCCAACTTGCGGAAATCCACCCTCTGGGCAATCGGCAGGTTGTTGGCCTCATAGAGAATCCTGAAAATGACATCCTCCAGTAAATCCTTCTGGTGAAGGTAGCGTTCGCGGAGAACTGTCGGAAGGTCGTTTGGTGAACTGAAGGTGGGATAGTACTGGTGGTACTGGGTGATTGAAAAGACATTCGTCAGGGGCTGACTAATGGAAGTGTCGGCCTTTAACGAGAGATTTGCGGAGTCACCTTCAGCATAGAGAGTGTCTTCAGGCAAGAAGTGGGTCGTTGGCATCAAGGTAGAGAAGCGGATGATTGTCTGGTTGGCGAAGATGTTTCTTTCGTCCTCCTCCAGTTCGTTCTCCAGATATCTCCGGGTCTCGTCCTGCTCCAGAAGATAGCATGTCTGCGTAAGGGCACGGTGGATCGAGCGGTCGAATTCGACGGTCTGAGCAGCTATCAGATTCTTCATATAGACTATCTGAAGGACTATCAGTGTGGCGAATACGACGACGAACGACGCAATTAATATGGATAATGTCGATTTTTTCATGACGGGCAAATGTAAATCTTAATTTTAACAGTTGGACTGACTTTTGAATATTTAACCGCCCCAATAACGTTCATTAACAAAACAAAAAGAGAGGAAACCGTGGGGTCTCCTCTCTTTTCAATATTAGTGACTTTATCAGTCTTTGTCCTGCTGCTGAGCCTCGTAGTCTTTCAGCAACTGGGCCTGGATGTCGGTCGGAACCAGTTCGTAGGAGGCGAACTTCATGGTGAATGAAGCGCGGCCGCCGGAGATTGAACTCAGGGTTGTCGAGTAGTCGGACATCTCTTTCAACGGAACCTTGGCCTGCAGTTTCTGCATGCCCTTGTCGCTGTGCATACCCATGATGATGGCGCGGCGTCCATTCAGGTCGCTCATGACATCACCCATGTTCTCGCCGGGAACCAGAATCTCAACATCGTAAATCGGCTCCAGAACCTTTGGACCTGCATCCTTGAATGCAAGGCTGAAGGCATTACGGCCAGCAAGCATGAAGGAGATTTCATTTGAATCAACCGGGTGCATCTTTCCGTCATAGACAATGACGCGAATGTCGCGGGCGTATGAACCGGTCAGAGGACCCTGCTCCATACGGCTCATGATACCCTTCTGGATGGCGGGAATGAAGCGGGCGTCGATGGCACCACCGACGATGCTGTTGACGAAAACGAGCTTGCCACCCCACTCCAGCGGGAATTCGTCGGTACCCTTGACGGCCATCTTGAATTCCTGGTTGCCGAACTTGAAAACTTCGGGCAGCGGCTTGCCTTCTTCGTAAGGCTCTATAATAAGGTGTACTTCACCGAACTGGCCTGAACCACCAGACTGTTTCTTGTGACGGTAGTCGGCACGGGCAACCTTGGTGATGGTCTCGCGGTACGGAATCTTCGGCTCGTTGAACTCGACGGCCAGCTTGTCGATATTCTCGACAGTCCACTTGAGGGTACGAAGGTGGAATTCGCCCTGTCCGTGAAGGATGGTCTGCTTGAGTTCGCGGCTCTGCTCGATGATATAGGTCGGATCCTCTTCGCGGATGCGTTGCAGGATACCCATCATCTTTTCCATATCAGCCTCATTGACGGGCTTGATAGCGCGACGGTATTTGGGATCGGGATAGACGATGAAATTGAACTTGTTGTCGGCACCCTTGCTGTTGAGGGTGTTGCCGGTCTTGACGTCCTTCAGCTTGACAGTGGCACCGATATCACCGGCGTGCAGCTCGCTGACCTGGACACGGTTGGAACCGACCGGACTGAAAATCAAGGCAACGCGCTCTTTCGAACCGCGGTTTGCGTTGACCATGTCTTCGCCTTCGTGCATGATACCAGACATAACCTTGAAGTAGTTGACCTCACCGATATGCTGTTCGAATGTGGTTTTGAAGAAGAAGATGCTGCAGGGAGCAGTCTCGTTGAATGGAACTTCCTGACCTTCGTCGTTCTTGATGACGGGAACTTCGGAAATGCAGGGGGCAATGTCGGTGAGAATATCAAGAAGACGGCGTACGCCCATCATCTTGTCTGCGCTGAGGCAGAATACCGGGAAAATGCCACGGGTGAGGAGGGTCTTGCGCAGACCGTTGTGAACTTCTTCGGGTGTGAGGTCGCCCTCTTCGAAGTATTTTTCCATCAGGGCCTCATCGCTTTCTGCGGCGGCTTCGACCAGTGCGGCGTGAAGTTCTTCGGCCTTGTCCTGGAGGGCAGCGGGGATGTCACCGATTGTGGGTTCGTCGCTGTCGCCCTTGTAGGTGAGGCTCTTCATCAACAGAACGTCGATAATCTGGTTGAAACCTTCGCCGGGGTTGGCAGGGAACTGTACGGCAACCACCTTGTTACCCTGTGATTCGCGCATGCGCTCGAGGATGGCGTCGAAATCGACGTTTTCGCGGTCAAGCTGGTTGATGGCCAGCATGGTGGGCTTGTTGTAGTTTTCAGTGTTACGGAAGGCGTTCATTACGCCACCGTCGAAACCTGACTGGCCGTGGACAAGGATAAGGGCGGCATCCGTTACATTCAGTGAAGTGACGGCTCCACCTACGAAATCGTCCGAACCCGGGCAGTCAATCATGTTGAGCTTTTTGCCGTTCCATTCCAGGCTGAACGGAGTTGCATAGACGGAATATCCGTATTCCTGCTCAACTGGATAAAAGTCACTGACCGTGTTCTTGGCCCCGACACTTCCACGGCGCTTGGTCGCACCTGCCTCAAACAGCATAGACTCGGTGAGCGTGGTTTTACCTGTCCCTGCACCGCCTATGATGGCAATGTTCTTGATTTCGTTTGTCTGGTAATTTTTCATAATTACTTGGGTTGTTATATTAAATTGAAATTAATTGTCTGTCAAGTCTTTTGTTTGGTCAAGGTTCGCAAAAAGCGGGCGCAATTTATAAAGAAAGTTGCGATTTCACAATAGGGTGTTGTACTTTATTTTTTACATCTTTCGTCATCCTCCGATTCTTTCGGAAGCAGCCCGATTAGCGGCTACGTGAGACGGTAGCGGTTGCCGGACAGGTGAGTGACTATGGATTGTAGTTCCAACTGAAGCAGGGCCGATACAATGTCGCATATTGAGAGAGTGGCCGTATCACCTTTCTGCAGGGAGAATAGCTGCTCGACTGTATATTCGCCACCGGGTTCAAACAGGTTAACCACGCTCCTCAGAGGCTCGGTCAGTTCGTCGGGATTGAATGATGGAAACAATGTTCCCTGTTCCGCTTTTTCCTGAAAGTCCCAGTTCAACAGTTTCAAAACATCGTCCGGGCAGGTGAGAATTGATGCAATATTCTTTTCAATCAGGTAGTTGCAACCTTGTGAATATGGGTCGATATTGCGGCCGGGAATGGCGAGAACCTCGCGGTTGTAGTCGCGGGCCAGCCGTGCGGTTGACATTGAACCGCCACGGACGGCCGATTCCACGACGATACAGGCATCGCTGAGGCCGGCTATGATGCGGTTGCGCTGAAGGAAACGGAATCTTTCAATAGGGGTGTCATGAGGCAGTTCGGTCAGAAGAGCCCCTGACTCTGCCATCTGGCGGGCGGTATCGCGGTTGGCCGGAGGATAAATCTGAGACAGACCGTTTCCGAGAACGCCGACGGTGGTTATGTTATTGGACAGAGCGGCGCGGTGGGCGCATACGTCAGCTCCGAGTGCCAGCCCGCTTACAACCAGTACATCGGGAACCTTTTCGGCAAGCGCCCTGACCAGTTCTTCGGTCTGGCTCCGGCCGTATGCAGTCATTTTGCGGGTGCCGACAATTGACAGAACTTTTGGAACGTCCATATCGGCATCCCCTTTTTTGTACAGGACCAAAGGAGCGTCGGGGCACTCTTTCAGGCGGGCCGGGTAGTCGTCATCCTCAAACCACAACATTTCTATGCCGTGGTTTTCCATGAATTCAAGTTCTCTCTTCGCCCTCTCGAAGATTGTTTTGTCGTGGAGGCGCTCTCTGATTGTCGGCGACAGCCCGGCCAGGGCTTCCGGCGTCTCGTTTGAAAAAACGATTGACAGGTCGTTGTCGCATACTGATAGCAAAGCCCGTGCCTGAATGGGGCCTAGCCCTTCTGCCATGCTGAGGGCAAGACGGTTTAGCGTGTCTGGTGTTTTCATATAGTTTACATTACAGAAACGCAAAAGTATATAAAATATCTCTATTAATATACCTTGTCCGATTTTTTATTGCCCTTTGACCGGAGTTTTGAAAAAAATAGTTGTTCTTTGAATGATTTTATCTATTTTTGCTTCATCAAAAAAACAACAATTATGAGCGACAAGAAACTTTACCGTTCGCGCAGCAACAAAATCATTGCCGGCGTTCTGGCAGGATTGGCTGACTATTTTGGAATGGATCCCACAGTGGTGCGTGTCATCTATTGTGCACTTTCACTGCTTACAGCCGGATTCCCCGGTCTGCTTCTCTACATCATCATGCTGGTGATTGTTCCGATGCAGCCGGAATAGTCTTTTCGGCCTGAAAACAAAAAAGTGGCTATTTGCTGGTAGGTGAATAGCCCTTGTCTGCTGCGAGCCATTTCTTCTCACGGGAATAGACGGCTCGCAGAATTTCATATCCGTTACGGTTGACCTCGTAGATTTCAGCACCCTCAACCGGTTCTGTGGCATATTCGATATTCCAAATGGGATATCCTCCGTTGCCGAGGGTCGAGCATGTGAATCCGCCGCCGCCGTACGGCCAGCAGTGGGGCAGGGTGCCGCCCATCTCTTTACAATAAGGTATGGAGATGCAGTCAGGTGATGAAACATAGAAGCGTATTACGGCATAGCCGGCAGCCTTCTCATTGAAAGGTGAGTCTTCGTAGTCAAGCCGCAGCCCCCAGTAAATGTCGTGCATTGTATAGACATTCTTCAGGTCTCCTGCATAGAAGACCGGGCCGCTTATCCTTCCGCCGTCAACGTTGTTAAGGTAGTCGGCAACTTCATCCATTGTGAGAATCTTGGTCATCATGGTGTATTTGTCGGGCTTGCTAACCGCTTCCCTGAGCTGACGGACCTTGGTGCGCGTGCTCTCGGGGAAATTCCAGCAGGAATCGACCGTCATGAGCAGGAACTCCGAATAAGAAATCTTACACTCGTTCAACAGGGTTGGCAGGTCGTCGTCAAATCCTCTGAGGTTGTTGATGACGCGTTTATTGAGATTGCCCCCGACCACGTCGAAAGTGGTCAGTTCTTCTTTTTTGCAGCTGCACAGGCAGGCTAATAGGGCCAGAATACAGATAAGGTGTTTTTTCATATTCGGAATATGCTTTTAATCGACCGCTAAGGTAAACAATATTTGTGAAACCGAATAGGGAAAACTACAATCCGAGGATTTGTCGGACAAGGGGGACGACGGCTGTGCGGAGGGCCTTTTCGTTAAGTTGGTGCTCGCCGTCGAAGCGGGAGGCGTTGGCGTAGTACTTCTTGAACAGGTCGTAGGTGTTGACTGTCGTGTCATGGATTCCGAACAGCCCGTAGGTGTTTTCCCTATCGAAGTCGGTAATGCCCTTAAACTGCTGCCGTTCCATCCGGTTGAAACTCTGAATAAGGTCGCGTGTCACCTTGAATGTCTTCTGGTTGTCCTTGCGGCGGTTCAGGAAGGCGTGCTCACCCACCTTGAAGACTTTCGACATGGTTGACATATTGAAGGCTGGGTTGACGCATATTTTCCTGTAGCCGAACATCTGCTGTGCGTACATGCCTCCCATGGAAGTGCCGATTATTAGGTCCGGCTGGACTTCGGCGCACAGCTGGCGGAGAAACGGAAGGGCCTCCGTGGGCTCAAGGGGAATATCGGGCGAAATGACTTCACATTCGGGGAGCATGTGACGGAGGTTCTCTGCGGTACCTGTTGCTCCCGAAGAGGCGAAACCGTGGAAATAAAGTATTTTCATGATGTGTCTTGTGTCGTTTTTGAAGCAGTTTTGGCAGGCTCAAGTCTGTTGAGACAAAGAAACGGAAAAAAATTCGTACCTTCGCGCCAAATTTACAATTTTTTTTGACGCACATGGAATACAATTTCAGGGCCATTGAACAGAAATGGCAGGAAGAATGGAAGAAACGGGGCACATATACCGTCCGCGAGGATGCCGCCCGCCCCAAGTATTATGTACTCGACATGTTCCCCTATCCGTCAGGGGCCGGTCTGCATGTAGGCCATCCGCTTGGCTACATTGCATCTGATATTGTATCGCGTTACAAACGGCTGCAGGGGTTCAACGTGCTCCATCCCATGGGATATGACTCATACGGACTGCCGGCTGAGCAGTATGCTATCCAGACTGGTCAGCACCCGGCCGTGACCACTGCCAAGAATATCGCCCGCTACCGTGAGCAGCTTGACAAAATCGGATTCTGCTACGACTGGGACCGTGAGGTGCGCACCTGCGAGCCCGGATACTACCATTGGACTCAGTGGGCATTCTGCAAGATGTTCAACAGCTATTATGACCACGCTTCGGAAAAGGCCCGTCCCATCGATGACCTTATCGATTATTTTGAAAAGAATGGCTCCGAGGGGCTCAATGCTGCACAGAGCGACAAGCTGACATTCACTGCTGCCGAGTGGAAGGCAATGGATACTGCTGCCCAGCAGAAAGTGCTGATGAACTATCGTATTGCATATCTTGGTGACATGATGGTGAACTGGTGCCCCAAACTGGGTACCGTTCTGGCCAACGACGAGGTAAGCGAAGGACTCTCAATCCGTGGAGGATTCCCCGTTGAACAGAAAGTCATGAGACAGTGGTGTCTCCGTGTGTCGGCTTACGCGCAGCGCCTGCTGGACGGCCTTGACCGTATAGACTGGACCGACTCGCTGAAGGAGACCCAGCGCAACTGGATTGGTCGCAGCGAAGGTACGGAAATGGTATTCTCCGTGAAGGATTCCGATGTGAAGTTTACTATTTTCACCACCCGTGCAGATACGATTTTCGGTGTCACTTTCATGGTGTTAGCCCCTGAAAGCGAACTTGTTCCCCTTCTGACAACCTCTGCTCAGAAACAGGCTGTGGAGGATTATCTGACGGCAGTCAAGAAACGTACCGAGCGTGAGCGCATCTCAGACCGTCGCGTGACTGGTGTCTTCTCCGGAAGCTACGCAATCAACCCCTTGACGGGTGAGGCCATCCCCGTGTGGATAAGTGATTATGTATTGGCCGGATACGGAACCGGTGCCATCATGGCTGTCCCGGCACACGACAGCCGCGACTATGCCTTTGCCAAGCATTTTAGTCTGCCCATCATTCCCCTTATTGAGGGTTGCGATGTGAGCGAGGAGAGCTTTGATGCCAAGGAAGGTACAGTTACGAACAGCCCGGTGGCCGGAAAGCAGGGCTTCAAGGGGTTCTCTCTAAACGGCCTGACTGTCAAGGAGGCAATCGCCGCCACGAAGAAGTTCGTCAGCGAGCAGAAACTGGGTCAGGTGAAGGTCAACTACCGCCTGCGTGATGCCATCTTCAGTCGCCAGCGCTATTGGGGCGAGCCGTTCCCTGTATATTATAAGGAGGGTGTGCCATATATGTTGCCCGAGGAGTGTCTGCCGCTTGAACTGCCTGAAATCAAGAACTTCAAGCCGACCGAGACTGGAGAGCCCCCGCTTGGACATGCTCTTTCCTGGGCTTGGGACACCGTGAACAATTGTGTGACTGAGAATACGAAGATTGACAATAAGACCGTTTTCCCGCTGGAACTTAACACTATGCCCGGTTTTGCCGGCTCGTCGGCCTACTACCTGCGCTATATGGATCCTCATAATGAAAAGTCTCTTGTGAGTAAGCAGGCAAATGGCTACTGGCAGGATGTTGACCTTTATGTGGGTGGAACCGAGCACGCTACCGGTCACTTGATTTACAGCCGCTTCTGGAACAAATTCCTGTTCGATCTCGGCTTTGTCTGTCAGGATGAGCCGTTCAAGAAGCTTGTCAACCAGGGCATGATACAGGGTCGTTCGAACTTCGTATATCGTATCAAGGATACCAATACCTTCGTCTCCCTTGGACTGAAGAAGGATTATGATGTGACTCCGATTCATGTCGATGTGAATATTGTATCGAACGATGTGCTTGATACTGAGGCTTTCCGCAACTGGAATCCGGAATACAAGACTGCCGAGTTTATCCTTGAAGACGGCAAGTACGTCTGCGGATGGGCAGTTGAAAAGATGTCGAAGTCTATGTTCAACGTGGTCAATCCCGACAATGTCGTTGACCGTTACGGTGCCGATACGCTCCGTCTGTACGAAATGTTCCTTGGACCGTTGGAGGCCTCCAAGCCCTGGGACACCAACGGTATCGACGGCGTGCACCGCTTCCTAAAGAAATTCTGGAGCAACTGCGCCTCCGGTGAGGGGTTCTCATTCAGTGACGAAGCTCCGACTGCCGAAGAGCTCAAGTGCCTGCACAAGCTTATCAAGAAACTCACGTTCGACATTGACCATTTCTCGTTCAATACGGCTGTAAGTGCATTCATGATTTGTCTTAACGAGCTGGGCAAGTGCAACAAGCGTGCTATCTATCACGACCTTACGATTCTTCTTACCCCGTTTGCCCCTCATCTTTGCGAGGAAATCTGGCAAGCTATGGGTGAAGAGGGGAGCGTCTGCGATGCCAGCTGGCCACAGTGCAATGAGTCATTCCTGGTCGAGAGTGCTGTCACCTACAGTATCTCTTTCAACGGCAAGACCCGCTTCACGATGGATTTCCCCGTCGATGCCACTAATGAACAGATTCAGGCTCAGGTGCTTGGAAGTGAGGGAGCCAAGAAGTGGATTGAGGGTAAGCCTATCCGTAAAGTGGTTATCGTTCCGAAGAAAATCGTTAACGTTGTAATCTGAACCATGTTACAGACAGCTGAAACATATATGTTCGCATTGCCTATGAAGGTGCGCGACTACGAGTGCGACCTTCAGGGTATAGTGAATAATGCGAACTACCAGCATTATCTGGAGCATGCCCGTCATGAGTTTATGCTGGGTATGGGTGTGAGTGTCAGTGAGTTGCATGACAGGGGAGTCGATTTTGTCGTAACTCATGCTGAAATGGACTACAAGCGTCCTCTTCATAGCCGTGACGAGTTTGTGGTCAAGCTGAATGTCCATAAAAAGGGGATTAGGTGGCTTTTCCATGAGGATATTTTTATGGTGAATGATGCTTCCGAGCTGCTTTGTCTCAGATCCATGGTGAGCTGTGTCGCGGTGGTGAACGGCCGCCCAAAGGACAGTCCGGACCTGCAACGGATATTTACTGAGTATTTCCCTGATATCAATTTGTACGAATAAACTTTATTGTCATGGTACGCAAATTCGATTATTTGGTTATCGGCTCGGGCATTGCCGGTATGAGCTTTGCGCTCAAGGTTGCCCAGAAGGGTTCAGTGGCTCTTATCTGCAAGGCAGGTCTGGAAGAGGCCAATACCTATTTTGCACAGGGTGGCATAGCATCGGTGACCAATCTTGCAGTCGATAACTTCGACAAGCACATCGAGGACACTATGATAGCCGGTGACTGGATTTCTGACCGTGCGGCTGTCGAGAAGGTTGTGCGTAATGCCCCGGAGCAGATAAAGGCTCTTATCGAGTGGGGGGTGAATTTTGACAAGAAGGAAAACGGAGAGTTCGACCTGCACCGTGAGGGTGGACACAGTGAGTTCCGGATTCTGCACCATGCCGACAATACCGGCGCTGAGATTCAGACAAGTCTCATTAAGGCTGTCCAGGCCCATCCCAACATTGCGATTTTCAAGAATTTCTATGCAGTTGAAATTATCACGCAGCACCATTTGGGCATAATCATTACCCGTCATACTCCAGGTGTGAAATGTTATGGTGCCTATATCCTGAATGAGGAGACCGGCGAGGTGGATACTTTCCTTTCAAAGATAACTGTTATGGCTACAGGTGGCTGTGAAGCGGTTTATCGTACAACGACCAACCCGCTGGTGGCTACAGGTGACGGCATTGCCATGGTCTATCGTGCCAAGGGGGTGGTCAAGGATATGGAGTTTATCCAGTTCCATCCGACGGCGCTGTATCATCCGGGCGACCGCCCCGCATTCCTTATTACTGAGGCTATGCGCGGCTATGGCGGTGTGCTTCGGACACTTGACGGAAAGGAGTTCATGCAGAAGTACGATTCACGCCTGTCGCTTGCTCCGCGTGACATTGTGGCCCGTGCCATAGACAATGAGATGAAGCTTCGCGGTGAAGACCATGTCTATCTTGATGTTACTCACAAGGACCCGGAGGAGACGAAGAAGCATTTTCCAAACATATACAAAAAGTGCCTCAGTATCGGCATCGATATTACTAAGGAGTATATCCCCGTGGCACCCGCTGCGCACTATCTCTGCGGTGGCATAAAGGTTGATCTTGACGGGCAGAGCAGTATCCGCAGGCTGTATGCCATCGGCGAGTGCTCATGCACCGGATTACATGGTGGTAACCGTCTGGCCAGCAACTCGCTGATTGAAGCGGTTGTCTATGCCGATGCTGCTGCAAAGCACTCGATGGCCGAGCTTGACCGCTATGAGTTCAATGATGACATTCCTGAATGGAACGACGAGGGGACAATCAGCAATGAAGAGCGGGTGCTGATTACTCAGAGCATGAAGGAGGTGAACCAGATTATGGAGTCGTATGTCGGTATTGTCCGCAGCAATGTGCGACTTACCCGCGCATGGAACCGTTTGGATATCCTTTATGAGGAGACAGAGGCGCTGTTCAAACGTGTCAAGGCTACGCGTGAGCTTTGTGAGCTGCGTAATATGATTAATGTGGGGTATCTTATCTGCCGACAGGCTATGGAGCGCAAGGAAAGCCGTGGACTACATTATACCATAGATTATCCCAACAAAAAATTGTTGGGATAATCTATGGTGAGGCCTTGTCTAGCCCCCCCCCGACCGTGGAAGGTCGGCCCCCCAAAAGGGGGGCGGCCGCAGCTGCGAACAGTGTCGTTATTCTGGTTAGGCCGCGGTGGTAGAATAGTCTGTATTATTTCAGATTGAAGGCGGACTTCACTTTGTCGATGTAGTCGAGTTTTTCCCATGTGAAGAGCTCGACTTCGATGTCTTTATTCCCCTCATAGCGGGAAGTGAAATGCTTGGTCATCTTTTGAGGCTTGCGTCCGAAATGACCGTACGAAGCGGTTTCGGCATAAATCGGCTTGCGCAACTGCAGGCGCTCCTCGATGGCCTTTGGACGCATGTCGAAAATGTCACCGATTTTTTCGGCTATCTCACTGTCGCTCATTTTGACGTGTGACTTTCCGAAAGTGTTCACGCATATACTGACAGGCCTGGCTACGCCGATAGCGTATGCCACCTGAATCTGGATTTCGTCTGAAACCCCGGCTGCCACAAGATTCTTGGCAATATGGCGGGTTGCGTAAGCTGCCGAACGGTCAACCTTCGACGGATCCTTTCCCGAGAAGGCTCCACCTCCGTGGGCGCAACGCCCGCCGTAGGTGTCAACGATGATTTTACGGCCGGTCAGACCGCTGTCGCCGTGGGGGCCGCCGATAACGAACTTGCCGGTCGGGTTGATCAGGAGCCTGAAATCGTGAGAGGCGGAAAGAAGCCTCTTGATATTGGAGTCAACATCATTGTCGGCCAATACTGCTGGGAGAAGATACTGCTGCACATCGTTGCGGATGGTGTTGACCATAGCCTCGTCGGCCTGTCCCTGGCTGAGACTTGCCGACGGTGTGATAAACTCGTCGTGCTGGGTGGAAATGACAATGGTGTCAATGGCCTCAGCTTCGCCTTTGTCGTTGTAACGGATTGTCACCTGTGACTTGGAGTCGGGACGGAGGTAGGTCATTACTTTGCCTTCCTTGCGGATGTCGGCCAGTTTTTTTACGAGGACATGGGCCATCTCGATAGGAAGAGGCATGTAGTTGGAGGTCTCGTTGCAGGCATAGCCGAACATCATTCCCTGGTCGCCGGCACCCTGGTTCATCGGGTCGGCCTTTGCTTTGCCATCGACACCGCGGTTGATGTCGTCGGACTGCTCGTGGATTGCCGAGAGCACACCGCAGGAATTGCCGTCGAACTGATATTCGCTCTTTGTGTAGCCGATACGGTTTATTACCTGGCGGGCCACATCCTGTACATCGACGTAGGTCTTTGATTTGACCTCACCCACCAAAAAGACCTGTCCGGTTGTCACCATGGTCTCGCAGGCGATTTTGGATGTCGGGTCGTAGGCAAGAAAGTTGTCGGCAAGAGTGTCGGAAATCTGGTCGGCTACCTTGTCGGGGTGGCCTTCTGAAACTGATTCTGAAGAAAATAAGTATCCCATAACAAATTTAATTTGTTGAAAATGAATTATGTATGGGGAAGGGAAGAAAGATTGCAAGAGTTCTTTAGCAATTTTTTTACGTGGTTGCAAGCGTTCAAATCCTTCCACAAAAAAACACTCACGTTGGATGAGTGTTTTTGCGGTGCGTACGAGACTCGAACTCGTGACCCCCTGCGTGACAGGCAGATATTCTAACCAACTGAACTAACGCACCAAAATGTCCCGCAACCTTGAAGCGTTTCCTTCTCGATTGCGGGTGCAAAGATACAGCACTTTTTTGAAAGTGCAAGCGCTATGCGAATTTTTTTTCAAAAAAAAGATTGTAGTACCTCGGTTACGGGTTATTTTGCGAGCTCGCAGATCTTGAGGACTGTCTCAAACGCCTTTTCCAAAGATGGGATAGGAAGGTATTCGAAGCGGCCGTGCATGTTCATCCCGCCTGCGAAAATGTTGGGGCAGGGAAGTCCCATGAACGAAAGCCGGGCACCGTCCGTGCCGCCACGGATGGGACGTACATTGGGAGTGACACCAACCTGGCGCATGGCCTCCTTGGCAAGTTCGACGACGAACAGGTTGTCGGGCTCGATTTTCTCGCGCATGTTGTAGTATTGGTCTTTGAGGACCAGGGAGCAGGTGCCTTCGCCGTAGTTGGCGTTGATTTTGTTGGCAAGGTGCTCCATCTCGCGTTTGCGGCGCTCGAAGCGGTCGCGGTCATGGTCGCGCACGACATAGCTCAGAGTGGCCTCTTCGACTGTACCGTTGACAGAGGTGAGGTGATAGAATCCTTCGTAGCCTTCGGTGTGCTCCGGGGTCTCACTGCGCGGCAGCATGTTTGCATATTCGTAGGCTACCCGGCAGGCATTCAGCATTTTGTGCTTGGCATAGCCCGGGTGGACGTTGCGCCCTTTTATGGTCACCTTGGCACTTGCAGCATTGAAGTTCTCGTATTCCAGTTCTCCCTTTTCGCCGCCGTCCATTGTATAGGCAAAATCGGCTCCGAATGCCTCAACATTGAAATGGTCGGCACCCTGGCCGATTTCCTCGTCGGGGGTGAAGCCGACGCGAATCTTCCCGTGCTTGATTTCGGGGTGGGCGAGAAGGTATTCCATCGCAGTGACGATTTCGGCAATACCGGCCTTGTCATCGGCACCGAGCAGGGTCTTGCCGTTGGTTACGATGATATCTTCACCAATGTGGTCGAGAAGTTCCGGGAACTGTTCCGGGGACAGGGTGTATTCTTCGTTCAAAGGAATGTCTTTTCCGTCGTACTTACTTACAATCCGGGCCTGCACTTTGCGTCCGCACATATCGGGGCTTGTGTCCATGTGGGCAATGAAACCTATTGTGGGCCTCTTTTCGTCGGTGTTGGCAGGAAGAGTTGCCATAAGGTAGCCGTAGTCGTCGAGGACTACATCCTCAAGCCCTATTTTTTTCAGTTCCTCAGCCAGTACATTGGCAAAAGCCATTTGTCCCGGTGTGCTGGGGGTGAGGTTGGTCTCTTCGTTCGACTGGGTGTCGTGCTGGGTATAGCCCAGAAAGCGGTCGGTAATATTCATAGTGGAAGGTCTTTAGATTGCTGCAAAATTATGTATCTTTGCGCTATTAAACAACAACAGAGAAAACAATGAATATTCTTTTGCTTGGAAGCGGCGGCAGAGAGCACGCAATGGCTTGGAAAATAGCTCAGAGTCAGAAGGTTGAACATCTTTATATTGCTCCTGGAAATGCCGGAATGGCCAATGTCGGCACATTGCTTCCGATTGGGGTGAACGATTTTACCGCCATACGTCAGGCTGTGAAGGATTATTCCATTGATATGCTTGTGGTCGGGCCGGAAGACCCGCTGGTGAACGGAGTCGCCGACTATTTTGCAGATGATATATCCCTGAAGGTGATAGGCCCGTCGGCAAGCGGCGCACGGTTGGAGGGAAGCAAGGATTTTTCGAAGGCTTTCATGCTGCGCCACAATATCCCGACTGCCCGCTATTTCAGCGTAACTGCCGATAATCTTGATGAAGGACTGGCATTTCTCGGACAACTGAAGGCACCATACGTATTGAAGGCTGACGGTCTGGCTGCCGGCAAGGGGGTACTCATTATTGATAATCTCGCTGAGGCTGAGGCTGAACTTAAGAACATGCTTGACGGCAAGTTCGGTGCGGCCAGTAAGACTGTACTCCTTGAGGAATTCCTCTCTGGTATTGAGTGCAGTGTCTTTGTGATGACTGATGGAAAACACTACAAGATTCTTCCGGAGGCAAAGGACTACAAGCGTGTGGGTGAAGGCAATACAGGACTGAATACTGGAGGAATGGGTGCCGTCTCTCCCGTTCCGTTTGCACAAGGTGCTTTTCTGAAAAAGGTGGAGGAAAGGATTATTCGTCCTACCATTGATGGATTGGCTGCGGAGAATATTGATTATAAGGGATTTATTTTCTTTGGCCTTATCGAAGTCAATATGGAGCCTTACGTCATTGAGTACAACTGCCGGATGGGCGACCCTGAGACGGAAGTTGTGATGCTACGGCTCAAGAGTGATATCGTTGACCTGTTTGAGGGTGTGGCTGAAGGGCGGCTTGATACACGGCAAGTTGAATTTGATACCCGTTCAGCCGTTACAGTGATGATGGTATCCGGCGGATATCCTGAACATTACGAGAAAGGTAAGAAAATCACAGGACTTGAGAATGTCTCCGACAGCATAGTTTTCCATGCAGGAACAAAGTTCTCAGAAGACGGCTCGATTGTAACCAACGGGGGCCGTGTATTGGCAGTCAGTTCGTATGGTGACAATAAGGAGTCGGCTTTGAAGCGGTCTTTCGGGAATGCTGCCAAGATTCATTTCGATAAGTGCTACTATAGGTCCGATATCGGCTTCGACCTGTAATTCAGTTATTTTCAACAATGTTTGCGACAAGAAACCTGTGGACCAGTACCCTGTTGTGGGGTGTTGCAGGTTGCTTGTGGGTTGCCGGAATGGTTTTCGTCTGTTGTGCAGATGCTCCTGACGGGAACTGGCTTATGAACCCGAATAATGGTCAAGCTATGGCTCTTAACCCGTTCACACGCTATCTGGTGCCATTGCTGAAATATCCTGTGTGGATGAGTGTAATACAGGTAGTGCTGGTCGCCGTCATTCTGATTCTGTTGAACCAGACCGTTGAGCACTATGCATTGACGACCAGTCTCTGTAATTTTCCCCTTGTATTCTTCCTTCTTCCATTAGCGTGCTTTGTTCCACTCTATTTTCAGCTGTCGGCCGCACTGGCTTCACTTCTATGTATGTCGGCTTGCCGTCAGTTGTTTGACTGCTATCAGGCCAATGATTGTAATACTCAGACATTCAATGTATTCCTGCTGATTTCGGTGGCTTCGCTCCTGGTTCCGCCGCTGCTTTGGATGATTCCCGTTTTGTGGATTATCTACAATATCGTCAACAAACTAAACCTCTCGCGATTCCTTTCTTCAGTTGCTGGAATAGCCTTGGTGGCATGGATGGTCTGGAGCATTCTGTTCCTGATGGACAAGACCTCGCTTATTGTGGAGTTTTCTGACCAGCTGCTGAACGGGTTTACAACGGACGGTTTTTCTCGGCTGACAGGGCTGTTCTCTGATGTCATCTGGTGGCAGATTGGACTGGGCATGTATGTGCTGGTGGCTTTGACTGCTTTCTTTTTGTTCTTTAGAAAAGAGGGGAGAAGGCGCAGTGTGAAAAACTACACAATACTGTTACATTTCATCTGGTGGTGCCTGATGCTGTTGATGGTTTGTTATCCTGTCTATTCCATGCAACTTCTCTGGCTGTCATTGGTGCCTTTCAGCGTGTCGGCCGGACAGCTTTATTTTGAACGGGACACACTCTTTACACGGATTCTGTTCGTTGTTTTTGTGGCAGCCCTTCTCACTTCATTCATTTCTCAGCTGCCGCTATAATTCCCCTTGCTCGACCTTGATGGCTATCATTTCCATCAGTCGGTCTTCCCCTTCCGGGTCGTAGGAAACCTTCAGGTCGGCGGTGAAAAGTTTGGCTACACCCTGCCAGAAGCCTGCCGCGAAATTTCCCAAATAGGCGCGGATAATCTCGTATGGGGAGGAATCACATTCGCGGACTATCAGTTTGATAAGAACTTTGCCACGGCTATAGGTCATTTTGCGCAGGACGGGTTCGTATTCCTTTACGAGTTCACGTTCCATGCGGCGGAGGTGTTTCTCCCGCTCTTTTTCATCCGGTATATACTTCAGCATATATTCGGTAGTCTCTACCATGGTGGTGGCTGCAAGTTTGGCCAAAGGAAGGCAGTACTTGACGTCGTTGACCATTCTCTGGTAGCGGCGCAAGTCCTGCTTGCTTTTGAATTTGGTCGGCCCGTATATATAATAAGGTTTGAGGGCAACAATGGGAAGCGTGTCGCCATGCTCAATGTGGGCGGGCCGCTGGCTGAACTCGGGAAGTGCGGCATCCCCTATTTGCCTGCTTGCTGTCTGTGCTACCGTGTCAGGGCAGTAAAATCCTGAAATTGAGGATAGAAGCAATAATGACAATATGTACCGGCCGGTTTTCAAGTCACTTGAAATTGCGTTGACGCATAGCCTCGAAAGTCAGGACAGCGGTCGATACGGAAACATTCAGTGAATCAATAAGTCCGCGCATGGGAATCTTTATGCGGGCATCGGCATGTGTCAGCCAGAAGGGGCTCAGTCCGTCGGCCTCTGTTCCCATAATCACTGCCGAAGGGTGGGTGTAGTCGTTTTCGTGATACCAGTTGGAGGCCTGTAGTTCGGCGGCATACATCCGGATGCCTTGCTGTTTCATCCAGTTCCAAGCCTCCTCGGAGGTGCAGACTGCCAGTGGAACCGAAAACAGGCATCCTATGCTGGAACGTACCACGTTGGGATTGTAGATGTCGGTGGCAGGGTCGCAGACAATCACGGCATCGGCTTTGGCGGCATCGGCGGTACGAAGGATGGCCCCTAAGTTGCCGGGCTTCTCGACGGCCTCCAGCACAATCAGAAATGGATTGTCTGAAAGGTGGAGTTCCTGAAGGGTATGCCCCTTTGGGCGAAGCAAGGCGATTACTCCGTCGGAAGCTTCGCGATAGGCTATCTTTGAAAACAGGTCGCGAGACAGCTCGGTCTGAACACGCTCGGGGATGCGACGGGCTATTTCAGGGTAGTCGGTCTTGGCGAACAGTTCCGGGCAGATGAACAGCGATTCGGGCTGGTAGCCGTTGTTAAGGGCAATGAATATCTCCCTTGCACCCTCAACCACAACTAGTTGCTCCTCCCTACGCTCACGGGCCTTGGCCTGAAGACGTATGAGGTTCTTGATTCGCGGGTTCTGTAAGCTTGTAATCTTCTCCATGGTCAGTTGAGGACATTTGACCGCAAAAGTACATTTTTTTACTGACTTTGCGGGTTGAAAAATCATGACTACTTTTGCGGAACAATAAGAACAGTTATGACCGGTGATTTCGGAAAAGACTATGAACTGATTGATACGGGTGGTTTTGAGAAGCTCGAACGTTTCGGCAAGTACGTGCTGCGTCGTCCTGAGCCTCAGGCAGTATGGCCAAAGAACGACGAGGAGCCTCTCTGGAACCGTTCCGATGCCTGGTTCAAGCGTGATGGCGACAACAGTGAGCGGGGAGAGTGGCTTGTGAGCAAAGGGATGCCCGACCAGTGGACCGTCGATTTCAATTATTCGAAAATGAGGCTGACTATGCGGTTGGGGATGACCTCTTTCAAGCATGTCGGAATATTTCCAGAACAGGAAAACAACTGGAGGTTTATCTACGATGCGGTTTCCGACATGCGTGAGAATCCTTCGGTGCTGAATCTTTTTGCATACACGGGAGGAGCTTCTTTGGCGGCAAAAAGCGCAGGGGCCGATGTGACTCACCTTGATGCCGTCCGTCAGGTAGTGAACTGGGCAAACGAAAATATGCAGCTCTCGGGAATGGATAATATCCGCTGGCTTGTTGAGGATGCAATGGTCTATCTGCGCAGGGAGACCCGTCGCGGCAAAAAATATCAGGGCATCATCCTTGACCCCCCGGCATACGGACGCGGACCCAAGGGTGAGAAATGGGTTCTCGAAGAGGGTATTGCGCCACTGATGGATGCCTGTGCCCAACTGCTTGACCCATCTTGCGGCTTTATCGTACTGAATCTCTATTCCATGGGCTTCTCGCCTCTTGTGGCTGAGAACCTCCTGCGCAATTATTTCCCGTATGCAGCTGACGATATCGAACGTGGGGATTTGTCATTTACAGACCGCCGTGGCAATGTGCTTCCGTTGAGTGTATATGCCAGGTTCTTTCATAACACAATCGGGCATTGAAATATATGCGCGTTTTTTTCTACTTTTGCACGAATTTTTGTGAACGCTATGAAGAAACTTTTCTATCTGCTGCTGCCGCTGCTTGTTTTGAGTGCTTGCAACAGCCAATCCAAGTTTACTGTCGAAGGTAATGTGGATAATGCCAAAGGCAACACCCTCTATTTCGAAATGAATGCCTTGAATGGTGTCCAGCTGCTTGATTCAGTGGTTTTGGGCTCTAATGGCCGTTTCCGTTTCAAGGCTTCCGTACCGGAGACCCCGGAGTTCTACCGCCTGAGAATGGGCAAGCGCAGTATTGCTCTTGGAATAGATGCCCCTGCCAAAGTGACTATCCATACCGATTCTGCCGCATTCAATACTGCATACACCGTAGAGGGTTCGTATGCCTCGGAGCGGATGCAATTTCTCTCGCAGCAGCTGCGTCCTGTCAATGAAATGTACCGTTCGATAAGCGAGCAATATAAAGGCGTAACTGACCAGGAAGCTATCAATCAGGCAGTTGATTCCTTGATGAAAGTTGTGGATGCTTTCAAGGAGAGTGTCAGACCTATAGTTTTCGAGGACCCGAAATCACCGGCCGCCTACTATGCCCTTTTCATGAAGGTAGGGCAGATGTCGGTCTTTACACCTTATAATAAAGAGGACAATCGTCTTTTCTCAGCCGTTGCAACTGCATGGCAGACATTCTATCCCGAATCACTTCGTGGGAAGAGTCTGGTTACTTATACACTGGGTGGTATCCAGTCTTTGAGGAAAGGTAACGATGTCGCATTACCCGACGATGTCACTGTCCGTGAGGTTGATAAAATGCACAGCTTTGACATTAGCCTGCCGAATGTATTCGGTGAGAATGTCTCCTTGTCATCGCTTGAGGGCAAGGTTGTGATGCTTGACTTCACCGCTTTTCAGAGCGAGAACTCTGCCGAAAGGGTGCTCCTGCTGCGCGAACTTTACAATGCATACGCCGCTTACGGCTTCGAAATCTATCAGGTTTCCTACGATACCGACGAACATTTCTGGAAGACTGCTGCCCTGAATCTGCCGTGGACTTGTGTGCGTGATGCCAATATCCTGTCATCGGCCTACCTGAATATGTACAATGTTAGTTCACTGCCGACCTACTTCCTTATCGATCGTGGAGGATATATTGTTGCCAGGGATATGCAAATTGATGATATCGAGGTGGCTGTCAGTGATTTGCTGCAAGGAAAAAATATCAAGTTGAAATAAATTTTCAAAGGCAGATTTGGTTTAGTAAAAAATAAGGCCTACATTTGCCCCGTCTCAAGGAGTTCCGACCACTCGCACGTGGTCGGGATTCTTTTTTGTTTACTCATTAATTTAAAAGTTATGGCATTCAATTACATGACCGAAGCCGGTTTCAAGAAACTTCAGGAAGAAATCGAATATCTTGAAACTGTCAAGCGACCCGAAATCGCCCAACAGATTTCTGAGGCCCGCGAGAAAGGTGATCTTTCGGAAAATGCAGAATACGATGCTGCCAAGGAGGCACAGGGCATGATGGAAATGCGTCTTGCCAATCTCAAGGAGATGTTGCTGAACGCCCGTATTCTCGATACAAACAAGATAGACACCTCTTCTGTGCAGATTCTTACTACCGTCAAGCTGCTCAATGTTAAGACAAAACAGTCGATGACCTATACCATCGTCCCCGACAATGAGGCCAACCTCCGTGAAAAGAAGATTTCCGTCAGCTCGCCCATTGCCAAGGGGCTGCTTGGAAAGAAAGTCGGTGAAGTGGCCGACGTCGTGGTTCCGGCTGGCGTTATGAGTCTTAAAATCGAAGAAATAACAATATAGTATTCAGGATTATGGCAAGCATTTTCAGCCGGATAATCGCAGGGGAGATTCCTTGCTACAAGATAGCCGAAGACGACCGTTTCTTCGCCTTTTTAGATATCAATCCCTTGATGGAAGGCCATACGCTGGTGATCCCAAAAGAGGAGAAGGATTATCTCTTTGATTACGATGAAGCGACCCTGGCGGATATCATGCGCTTTGCCCGCAAGATAGCGGTGGCGCAGAAGAAAGTGATTCCTTGTGCCCGTGTCGGTGTGGCAGTGCTGGGCCTTGAAGTACCCCATGCTCATATCCACCTGATTCCTATCAACTCGGAAAAAGACATGCTTTTCTCTAATCCTAAGAAGAAGTTCACTCCGGAGCAGATGCAGGCTATAGCGGAGAAAATCCGTCAGGCGATGTGATTTTTTCTGGACTTGACAGAACTTTTGCAGTTCCTCTTCCCGGCTTGTGGGAGAGGAACTCTTTTTTTATGCCCGCCGCTGTTTGGATTGGCGCAAATTATCCATATATTCGCGAAAAATTGTGAGATATGGAAAGTTTAAGCGAATTGATGCACCGGCGTAGAAGCCACCGTAAATATTCATCTGAACCTCTGACCGAAGAGCAGGTGAGACAACTCATGCAGGCACCTCTTATGGCTCCGTCGTCGAAGCGTTGCACCCCGTGGGAGTTTGTGCTCGTCTCAGATGAGGAAAAGAAGAACGCGCTGGGATTGAGCCGTGCCGCCAACAGTGCTTTCGCTGCGCAGGCTGCCCTTGTGGTGGTGGTGACGGCCGATACAGAAAAAACTGATACGTGGATTGAAGACGCATCCATTGCTGCCTCGTACTTGCAGTTGCAGGCTGAGGAGATGGGACTCGGAAGCTGCTGGATTCATTTGCGGAACCGTTTCACTGCAGACGGTGAGGCTACTGAAAGCTATGTGCGGCGTATGCTTGGAATCCCTGAAAAATTCGGCATCGTCTGCATGATTGCGATTGGCGAAAAGGTTGAGGAGAAGCGCCCGTTCGACGATGAAAAGTTACAGTGGGACAAGTTGCACATCAATCAATTCTGAGTTTCTTATGGACAGGTTACCAAAGGTCGTATTGCTCGGTGCCGGGAATCTGGCTACCAATCTGGCACTGGCCATGCAAGCCGGCAGTCTGCCCATATTGCAAATTTATAGTCGTACAATTTCCTCTGCGCAGGTTTTGAAGGAGAAGGTTGGACGGGATATTTTTATCACGGACAATTTGAATACTATTATTTCGGATGCCGACATCTATATCTGTTCGCTTAAGGATGATGCCTTGTTTGATGTCTTGCAGCAGATACCGGACTTTGGCCATGGGCTTTGGGTCCATACTTCAGGCAGCCTTCCGATGACTATTTTTGAGGCTTTCACTGACCGCTACGGAGTGTTATATCCCCTTCAGACTTTCACAAAGGAAAGACCAGTACCGTTTGACGAAATACCGATTTGTATCGAGACCTCTTTTGCCCAGGACCTTCCGCTGTTGCGTCAGTTTGCAGAACTTCTCAGCCACAAGGTGTGCGATATGAATACTGCTCAGCGTGGAGTGCTGCATCTTGCTGCGGTGTTTGCGAACAATTTCACGAATAGCCTTTATGCAACCGCTTCAGAGTTGCTTGCAAAGGAGAATATTCCTTTCGGCCTGCTGCTCCCCATCATTGATGAAACGGCCCGCAAGGTGCATGACCTTTCTCCCCTGGATGCTCAGACCGGCCCTGCCAAGAGAATGGATGCCAACATAATAGACCGGCATATCCGGCTGCTGGAAGAATATGGGCTTGCCGACACAGCCGAGCTATACCGCCAGCTGACCCATGCCATTCACAACAGATATGATAACCAATAAATAATAGAACAATGAAACTATTCAACCAATTGAATCAGGACGCTTACAAGTGGCGTTTCGGTAACGTGGGTGGCTCTACCCGCGTACTCATTGAAAACGGAGAGGATATAACCCATCTTTCCGAGCTTGACCGCAAGATGTGGACGGTACTCAGCTGCCCTGTGCAGGGGCTTGAGTTTGATGAGACTACTCTTAGAATGATGGATACGGACAATGACGGGAAAATCCGTGTCGATGAGGTGCTGGAGGCTGTTGGTTGGATGACGACAGTCCTGAAAGATCCCTCAGTACTTTTGAAACAGGAAAGCGAAATGCCGCTCTCTGCACTCAATACGGAAAATGCCGAGGGGAAGCAGCTTTATGATTCTGCCCGGCAGATTCTCAGTAACCTTGGCCTTGAGAAAGATACAATTTCGGTGGCTGACACTTCCAATGAAACGGCTATTTTTGCCAAGACCGGGTCGAATGGTGACGGTGTGATTACTGAATTGTCGACCGAGGACGAGGCTCTCAAGAAGGTTATTACTGCTTGTATGGCGACAGTCGGTTCCGTCGCTGACCGTAGCGGGCTGGCAGGTGTTGATGAGGCAAAAGTGAATCTGTTTTATGATGCATGTACGGCATACGTGGCCTGGAAAGAGGCTTGTACAAAGGATGTGCTGCCTTTCGGCGATAATACCGAGGCTGCATTAGCGGCATGGAAAGCCATTAAAGACAAGGTGGATGATTACTTTATGCGCTGCCGTCTTGTTGCCTTTGACCAGGAATCGACTAAGGCACTTGATGTGCAAGTGGCCCGTATTGAGGCAATCAGCGCAAATAACCTGATTGCTTGCAAGGATGAGATTGCTACATATCCCCTGGCACGTATTTGCGGTAATAAGAGCCTTCCTTTGAATGAGAGTGTCAACCCTTCCTGGCAGGCTGCCTTTGATGCTATCAAGTCTTTGGTGTTTGATGTCGAGTTCGCAGGAAAGGAATCCATCACCGAATCGGAATGGAACTCTTTGGCTGGAAAGTTTGCCGCATATGAGGCATGGAAGGGAGCAAAGGCTGGCGCTGAGGTCGAACCGCTTGGCTTTGATACGGTTAAGTCGCTCCTTGACGAAAACCGCAAGGCTGATATCCTTAAGCTGATAGCCGATGACAAGGCTTTGGAAGCTCAGGCCAATGGCATTGCCGCTGTCAATAAGCTGACGCACTATTATCGTGACCTGTACCACCTCCTGAAGAATTACGTGACATTGAGCGATTTCTACAATCAGGATATTAAGGCAATTTTCCAAGCTGGTACCCTGTATATCGACCAGCGCAGTTGTGACCTTTGTATCAAGGTAAGCGATATGGGGGCACACAATGCTTCTGCCGGACTGAGCGGCATGTACATTATCTATTGCAATTGCACCAATAAGACAAAGGCTGCTCCTATGACCATTGCTGCTGTGCTGACCAACGGCGAGGTGAAGAACCTCCGAGTTGGTATGAACGCTGTATTTTATGACCGTGATGGTCTGGACTGGGATGCCTGTGTTACCAAAATCATTGAAAATCCGATAAGTGTGAAAGAAGCGTTCCTTTCGCCTTACCGCAAGTTTGGAAAGTTCTGTTCTGAGCAGATAAACAAACTGGCTGCCGACAAGGACAGCAAGATGACAGCAAATCTGCAAAGCAGCGTATCAAAGGCTGCTACTGATGCCTCTACTGCCACTCCTGAGTCAATGGAGGCAGCAAAGGCTGGCGCAGGAAAGCAGGCATTCGATATGAGCAAGTTCCTAGGGCTGTTTGCTGTCATCGGTATGGCTTTGGGTACTATCTGCGGCTTCCTTTTGGATCTGCTTAAGGGCTTTGCAGCTCTTTCCTGGTGGAAAATGATACTGGTCATTGTCGCCATTATGCTTGTCATTTCAGGTCCTTCGATGCTGATGGCATGGTTCAAACTGCGCAAACGTAATCTGGCTCCGCTGTTGAATGCCAACGGATGGGCTGTCAACGCTGACGCTCTGGTCAATGTGCCCTTTGGTGTGAAACTTACTGAAATGGCCGATTTCCCGATGATGAAACTGGTCGATCCGTCGATGTCAAAGAAGCGTACAAGCCCTTGGAAGGTTATCATTTGGATTATTATCGTGTTGGCAATTGCCTTTGCGGCACTCTATTTTACAAATGTCCTTGCCCGATTTGGTCTTCCTTTCAACAAATAAGACTTTCATGAAGAAATACCTGTCGGCCTTGATACTTCAGGCGGCACTGATTACAGTCTGCGCGTTCACCGTTAACGCGCAGATTGCTTTTATGATTTTATGATTATTGAACCGATTGCTCATATTTATAACGATTTGCCTGAGAAGTTTGGGGTGCCTCGACAAAGTGGTCTGGTGCCTGAACTGAAGGGTACTGTCGTGTTTTGTCCGGCATATCGTAATGTCGAGGCTTTACGTGGACTGGAGGAGTTCAGTCATATCTGGCTGCTCTGGGATTTTTCCCTCTGCCATGAAACTTCGGACGGTAAAGACAATGTTGCAGGCTGGCAGCCGACTGTACGTCCTCCGCGCTTGGGCGGCAATGTCCGAATGGGCGTATTTGCCACAAGGTCACCTTTCCGTCCGAACCATATCGGACTTTCGTGTGTGAAAGTGGAGGGAATTGAACTGGATACTCCTCAGGGTCCTGTCATACATGTTTCTGGGGCTGACCTTATGAACGGAACGCCTATTTATGACATTAAACCCTATATCCGTTTTACCGACAGTCATCCTGAGGCAATCAGCGGTTTTGTCGATACGGTCGAAAAGCCTGTCTTGAAGGTACATTTCCCGGAAAATCTTTTGGCCGTGATACCTTCCGACAAACAGTCGGCAGTCCTTCATTTGCTTTCTCAAGACCCACGCCCTGCCTATCACAATGACGCGGATAAGGTGTATGGCCTCTCCTTTGACACATACAACATTCATTTTCGTGTCAGGAATAGCGAATTGGAAGTGGTTGACGTGACGGTTAAATGTTAAACTTTGCTAAGTCTATTGTTGTTTCGGATTTGCTTGTTACTTTTGCGGTGTCTTAGTAAAGTAGTACACTAA
>DCHH01000101.1 GCA_002315625.1 Bacteroidales bacterium UBA1757 | reverse complement strand
GTCGTTTTCCGGTAGTAGTCGAATGTGAATTTGAATTTGTTGTCGAAAAGGCCGAGGTCAATACCGACATCCCACTCTTCGGAGGTCTCCCATTTCAGTTTATTGAGCTGCATGGAGTTAGGAACGACAGGATTACCCGTGCCGTATTTCTCGGTCAGGGAAGAATATGTTCCGACGTATGGCGAAGTTCCCGAAGGAGCATTTCCCGACTGTCCCCAGCTGGCACGCAGTTTGGCCTGTGACAGCCACGATGACGTTGCATCGGCTATGAACGGCACATCCTGAAGGTTAAGTGCCATGCCGTACGACTGGAACAGAGCCCAACGGTTCTCACGGCTCAGAGCGGAATTACCCGTATAGTTGAAAGTTGCATTGAGCGACAGCCAGCGGTTGAAACTGTAGTTGAGGTTTGCCAGACCCTCAAGAGTCCGAGCATCACTGCTGCCCGAATAGAGCGAGCCGTTGTAGCGGGTACCTCCGGAGACCGGGTCGGCAATTCCGCCGGTCGCCACATTATAAACCTGCTCGTAATAGGACGACCCCTGCGATTTGGCCGAACGCCACACAAGAGTGGCCACCAGGTCATGAAGGTCGCCAAGCGTCTGGTTGTAAAGCAGCTTAGTCTCTGTCTGGAGAGAAAAGTTGTTGGTGTAGCCGTCGTAGCTGAAATTGCAGTAATCACTGTCAATATCCACGCCGGTGGCCTCCTGCGGCAGGAACTTGCGGTTCTTTATGGTCTTGAACTTCATCGACACATATCCCTGATAGCGGAGTATCGGTCTCTGGTTGTCATCGTAAATAAAGACGTAAGAAGGAGTTATATTGATTTTCTCCTCCCGCGTATTGGTCTTGTTGTAACTTTCATTGACCATGGCAATGGGATGGAAGTTGCTCGACCCGTTGAAGGCCCCCTGAAACTCGTTCTCATCCTGATAGGTGAAGTAGATATCAGTCGCCTCTTTCGTCTCGTCGTCTATATAATAAGGAGACTTGTTCGGCATCTTGCGCATGGCCTCGCTGCGGAGCTGCGACGAACTCATGTACGCCTGGTCGTTGTTTGTGTCGGAATAGGTAAACTCGGCATTAACGTTCAACCGGTCGGAGAAGTTGTAGCCGATTCGCAGGGCCGATGTCAGACGGCTCATGTCGTTGTTGCGGGTCGTACCGTCCTCCTTTGTCCATCCCAGCGAGAAACGGTAGGTGGCCTTCTCACCGCCTCCGCTCATCGAGAAGTTGTTGTCGGTTGTGTAGGCATTCTTGCGGATTGCCTCCAGCCAGTCGGTATTTGTGTAGTACTCGTCAAAATAGCTCCAGTCGGGTTGGTAGCCGATGGCATACGACTTTTCCGAGAACAGCATATTCAGGTACTCTGAAGACTTTTCCAGTCCCTGGGCATTGGCCGTATTCCAGATGGCATCCTGCATATAGGCGGTATATTCGTCGCCGGTGAGCATCGGAATGGAGGAAGGCTCGAACTTGACAGTCGATTTGTGGCTAAGGACGAAACGTGGCTTGCCTCGCTGTCCCTTCTTGGTGGTTATGAGAAGCACGCCGTTCGAACCCTTTGTGCCATAGATAGCAGTCGAAGCTGCATCCTTCAGTACCTCAATCGATTCGATATCATTGGGGTTAAGTGAAAGCATGTCGGCAAAATCCTCGGTGCTGGCAGTGGCAAAATTGAAATCCTCACTGATATCGGTATTGTAAGGGACTCCGTTGATTACAATAAGGGGATCGACATTCGAGTTGATGGTCGAAGTGCCACGGATTCTGATTGAGCCCTTGGCACCCGGGTCGCCGCTGGTAAGGATATCTACACCCGCAAGCTGACCCTGCAAGGCTTCTTCAACCGAGGTCACGGGAAGAGTCTCCATCACATCGTCCATCTTGATTCGCTGGGAGGCACCGGTAAAGGCCCTCTCGCTCACACCCATTTCCGTCGTGTGAGCCCGCTCCTGTGAAATCACCACATCAGCCAGTTGCTTGGAATCCTCCTTCATGACAACATCCTGCGTCTTCTGCCCGGTGTATGGTATGCGCTGGGGCACCATGCCGATGAACGTATATAATAGGGTGTAGCCGTCACCGCCCGGCATACGAAGGGAGTAGTTACCGCTCATATCCGTAGTGACACCCGTGACCAGTCGGTTCTGGGCATTGAGCACAGCCACGTTCACCCCCATGGCAGGCTCCTTCTGCCCGTCAAAAATCTCATAGACGGTACCAGTGAGTATATTCTGTGCCGAAAGACCAAATGCCAACAGCAACAAAAGCGTCAATAAGCCGTATTTCTTCATTGTCTTTGCTTTTTTGTCTGGGTTAGCGTAAATTGTGTGGCCAGCAGTCATCGAAGACCCCGTTAATAAAGTGCACGCCGCCGTCGTCGAACACAAACGGCAGGTAGTCATATCCTTCGTAGAAATCCACCTCGCGGTCCATTCCCTTAACTTTGGCAGTCAGCTTGCTGCCCTTGTCATAGACAAAGACACTGACGTATGCCGGCTGGCTTCCCGACTGGTCGGTAATGGATGGCAATCCGCCGTCCGCCTCGGTATCGACACCCCAACCATAATAGGGATAGTCGCCTTCGGGCGAGAGGCTCTCGGGCAGGAAATAAGAGAACATATAGTGCTGGAAGCTATCCTGGGCGGCCGAACCGTCCTCGGGAGCCACAACTTTTTTCCAAAATTCAGCATCGTCGGTCTGAGTACCGGCCGGGACCGACAAGTACGGGAACTTTCCCTCGACGATGGCCGTCTTGACCGCCTGCGTGGTAGGTACCAGCATCAGGCAGTTTTCAGTCATGTATGGCATCGTCTGGGCCTCCTGATCAATAAGGTTAGCCTTCATCAGAACCTGAATGAAACCGTTGAAGAGTGTGTTTTCCTCATTGCGGTGGAGGTACATAGTCGGTACAAACTTCTGAATCAAATAATTAGCATTTGAACCCTCCAAAAGGAATTTCTCATCCCTGTCCCCATTCTTAAAGCCATACTTATAGCAGATGCCATTACTCCACCTTTCCCCGCGGAAGGTAAGCTGCTCAACCTCGGTATAGACCGAATCCTCAGTCACGTCGGTATGGCCGGCATACTGGAGAAGGTCGTTGTAGCGGAAGCTGTTTGTCAGCCGGCCGTTCTTCACATACCAGTAAAGCTTTGCGTCCGACGACAGTGTGCGATAGACGCGAATCCCGGACGACGGAAACTGCGAAGCGATTCCATCGACGCTCACGATGTGGGCATTTACGTAGCGCGCCTGCTCTGCACTTCCAAGGTT
>DCHH01000089.1 GCA_002315625.1 Bacteroidales bacterium UBA1757 | reverse complement strand
GTAAGTCCTATTCTGTCGGCTTACGCTATGATGCCCAATCTTTCGCCTTACCAGAAACTGGCTGACGGCGGAATCATACAGGGACGTTACCTGAAATATAACGGGTGGAATGTCAGCGCAAACCCATCTTTCCCGTATGACAATGTCTCCAATCCTCTTGCCCTTGTCAATACTGTGGAGGGGAAGGATAAGGCATACGACGCAAATGTCCAGTTGGGCTTCAACTACCGTCCTTCGCAGCATTGGACCCTGACGGGACTGGTGAATCTTTACTACGACTATACGGAAGAATCGATTTTCACTCCGGGTGTTACCGATATGGCCATTATTCCGCAGCTGTACGGAACGGGCGAGAACTATGTGTCGATGGGGGTTATCCGTCAGGAAGCATATTATTTCAACTTGAACGCCCGATATAATAAGGTGTTTGGCGGCATTCACGCTCTTGATTTGCAGGGAGGTGCCCGACTGATGACAAAGAAGTACGAATATGACGCATCAAGTGGCTACAACACCGGTAACGACTACAACCGTACCCTGACCAAGGCCACTGACGAATGGAGTATTTTCGGCAATAATGACGCATGGCGCTGGCTGGGCTTCTACCTGAACGGCGACTACACTTATGACAATCTTTGGAAGACGCGGGTTTCGCTTTCGGTTGATGGTACGAGCGCTTCGGGCTCGGATGCCCCGCGGTTCAGTTTCTTCCCCTCGGCATCGGTAACCTATATGGCTGCCAATTCGGGAAAACTTTCCGATAAGGTTGATCTGCTGAATATTACTGCCGAGGTTTCGATGACCGGCAACAGCCGTTTCTCGTCGAATTACGGCCGGAACTATTATGTTTCGAACAACCTTTTCAACCTTGGGACGCTGGTGCGTAACGGTGTGCCCAACACCATGCTGGAACTGGAGAAGAAGGTGCAGGGCGACCTGGCCGTTGATATGGGTTTCTTCCGCAATAAGCTGGGTGTGAGGCTGGGAGCCTACTATGCCCACCACTATGACCTGCTTTTGAACGGCAGCATCTCGGCAGTCTATGGTTCGAATGAGCCTTATTTCGACAATACTGCTGCCATCAATAATCTGGGCGTGGAACTGTCTCTTCGTGCCAATCCGGTGCATACCCGCAATTTTGACTGGATTCTGACGGCAGGGGGAAGCTGGCTTCGTAGCCGTATTGCCAGTCTTGGTGCGACTTCTGAATATGTCCAGAAATATACAGCCTACAACAATGACGATGCGCAGACACTGCTCAAGGTCGGAAATACACCTTACGAATTTTATGGCTATCAGACGGCGGGCGTTTATGCTACTACTGAAGCAGCTGTTGCTTCCGGCCTGCTGAATACCTACGGCAATCCGTATCAGGGCGGTGATGTGATTTTTGTCGATCAGAATGGGGATGGTATTATCAACGACAAGGATCGTGTCTGCCTTGGGTCGGCCACTCCTGACTTTTATGGTTCGTTCGGAACGGTGTTGCGGTTAAAGGCGTGGTCGCTTGCGGCTGATTTCGGTTACAGTATCGGCAATAAGGCTTACAATGCTGTGCGACGCCAGACCGAGTCGATGTCAAATTTCCACAATCAGTCGGAGGCGGTTCTGAACCGCTGGCAGATTGAGGGGGATGTTACCGACATGCCGCGTGCCGCGTACGGAGACCCGTCGGGCAACAACTTCTTCAGCGACCGGTGGATTGAGGATGCTTCGTTTTTGAAGCTCCGCCGGCTGAAGCTCGGATGGTCGTTTGAAAAGGTTAGGTTTGTCGGCGGAACTATTTGGGTGTCAGCCGAGAATCTGTGGACGCTGACCCGTTATCTTGGCGGCGACCCTGAATTCAGCTACAGCTATGCCGAGGCTCTGCGCGGTTTTGATTATGCAAAGGTAAGTCAGCCAATCACCTTCAAGGTCGGCTTCAATCTGAATTTCTAGACTATGAAAAGATATCTTTATACGCTTTTGGTGGTGCCTGTTTTGCTGTGCGGTTGCAGCAATTTCTTTGAACCGGCTGTCGATAATACTCTCGACGAGGGGTCGTACCTGACGAAGGAAAGTGAGATGTACCGTGGCTATCTTGGTATCTGCACACGTATGCAGGAGGTTGGCGACCAGGCTATCTTTCTTACCGATACCCGTTGCAACTATCTGGAAACCACGGGAAATGCCCCTGTTGAATTGCAGAATCTGAACAATTATGAATCGACTGACGGCAATTCGTATGCCGATCCGACAGGCTACTATGCCGTGATTGTAGCATGCAACGATTTTATTGTCAAGATGGATGAGTTCTGCCGCAAAGTCAACGGGGCAATGAGCGATAGTGCAAAAGTGCATGTGCCCCGTCTGGTGAGCTGTGCCCTTCGCCACAAGGTATGGGCCTACTCGATGCTTGGACGCATCTATGGCGAGGCTTACTGGTTCGACACCAATGTGACGGAACTCAAGTCGCTTGATGATGCCAAGACTTTTGAGCACCTCAATATGAAGGGTATATGCGACAAGTGTATTGAGCTGTTGGACAACGGAATAGAGTGCTGCGGACAGCATATCCCAGCAGACCTTGTAATGGACTGGCCCCACTGGGTCGATCCGGTCAACGGTGCCGCCAGTTACGACTACTGGAAGTATATGACCCCGGCCTGGCTTCCGATGCGTGCCGAACTGGCTTCGTGGCGGACAAACTATGAGGACGAGGCGTCTGCCCGCGCTGACTGGCAGTGGATTCGGACCAATGTCACGGAGTTCCTTACCAATGCCCTTAACAATGGCTCTGACTGGTATTCCTGTTCTATGCAGAATATCCTGAACTATACCTATATTTTCTACACTGAGCAGGTGTCGCGCGAGCAGCAGATTCTCAGCGCCATTTTCTACGACTATAAGAATGGTCAGAGAAACCGTCTTGTCCAGTATTTCTGCCCGGAATATCCATCCAACGACTGCTATTACCTGCGTCCCAATGCGACGGCGATGGCTGACTACGGCGAGTCTGACATTCGGGGCGGCTTGCAGTGTCTGATGAACTATACTCTTTCCGGACAGAGTGCGTTTTCGAAGTATTTCTACACCCGCCTGAACAATCGGGGATATCTCCGTACCAAGATTTTTGAGATTGAACCTTCGATTCCACTCTACCGTGGGCATGAACTTCATTTTCTGCTGGCTGAGGCGGAGAACCATCTCGGTCACTGGGATGCTGCGGCTACACTGCTCAATATGGGAATTCTGAACCGTTTCCCTGGCGGGTCAAGTACTCTGCCGGCCGATTCGCTTGACGGGGACCGTGTCTGGAATGAGCTTTATGTCAATTGGTTTGCCCCTCCAGGAGGTTATGGCGATATCGGTATTGTGGGATGTGTGCGCGGACAGGTGCACGAACTGCCCTCTATCGGCAACGATGAGAGCGAGGAGGTCAAACGGGCATTTGCTTACGACAAGGACCGGATTCGGCTTTATGATATGGCTCTGGCTGACGAATTTTTGCGGGAATTTACCGGTGAGGGAAAATCCTACAGTTATTTGGTTAAGATGGCGGAGCGTTATGACGATTTTTCTATTATCTTTGACCGCATTAAGTCGAAGTATGATTTAGGGGTGCAGGCCAAGGTTAAGGCTTCGCTTGAGGCTGACCGGTTTGTGCGGTGGTCGTTGAAGTGACGGGAGAGGGTCATGCTGAACTTGATTCAGCATCCCTTGTTTTAGAGATATGAACTATTGAACCATTATACCAACTTTTTAAACCCAAATGCTTATGAAAAAAATCTTTACGATGTTGTTGGGCGTGGCTGCTCTGTTGGCGGCTGTGCCGGTTCGCGCTGAAGTTGTGACCGTCTCCTCAAAGACGGACTTCGAGAACTTTTTCTTCAAGGAGCGCACAAACGACCAGAGTGACACCATTTATGTGAAGTACACCACCGGTGTATTGGCTTTGAGCAATAACAAGGACATGCCCAACGCCGGCAAGATTCACATCATTGGTGTGGATGATGCTGAAACGGGTGCCAAGTCTGGGCTTGGATGGCAGTGGAACCTTCCGCTCAATACCGAGGCCGACCAGCTATCCGTTTTCTTTGAGAACCTTCACGTGGAGGTAAACGGAGGTCGTATGGCAAATTCAAAGTATCTCTTTCAGACGAAGGATACGATGTACCACTACATCGACACTCTTTCGTTCCTGAACTGCGAAATCACAAACTATAACCGTGCACTTTTCCGCGTGCAGCCTGGTGCAAAAGGCGACGGAACAATGGATGCCGGTGACGTTAATTATCTGGGAGTGGAAGGATGTACTATTCATGCCGGTTATTTGTACTCGAACAATCCTATGTCGCTGTTCCGTATGGACATGCGCGTGGCTGAGATGGTTTTCCGCAATAACCTGTTCTATGACCTGGGTTATCTCCACTCACTGGTTCAGTTTGCAACCATGACTGAAGAGGTGGGTCGTGTCGATATTAATTTCATCTGCGAGAACAACCTCTTTATCGGTTGGAACAGCCAGAATTCGCTGATGATGTTCGACCAGTATGTCGGCCAACTGTCTGAATTCCATATCAACAACAATCTTTTCATCGTTCCCGACTGGAAGGACGATTATAATAACGTCGATATTCCTGCAGACAGCCTCATTACCCATCCCGATACTCTGACCAACCGTCCGCAACACTACATCGCCAGCATTCAGTACGGTCAGGTTGAGTGCAAGAACAATGTCCTTGTCGGCTACAAGAAACCGAGAGCCAACGTTGACCTGGAAGGTGAAGGTGCCTGGCTGAGTGCCGACACGGTCTATATCACCCCCGAAGATGCTGGTTATGACAAGTCAATCTTCCTTGATTTTGCCAACCGCGATTTCCGTTATCTCAGCACACAGAAAATGGCTACAGCCGGCAGCGACGGCGGTCCCATCGGACCCAAGCAGCTGGTGCTGACGTATGAAAATCCCTGTTATCTGACCGTTACCTCAACTACGACCGGTGTGACGTTTGAACCCACCAACGGTGTGTATGACAAGGGTATGGAAGTGTCAGTTCTTGCCAACAACCGCCCGGGCGCCTATTTCCAGTACTGGACTATCGGTGGCGAGCAGGTATCTACGGCCAATCCGTATGTGTTTACTATCCAGGGTGATGTGCAGTTGGTTGCTGTCTATGAGGAGAAACCTGTTGCTGTTGTCAGCATTACACTTGACGCTCCCGAGAATGTGGAAATGAGCATCAGTCCTGTCCAGGAAGACTACTTCGTTGGTGACAGCATTACAGTGACGTTCAATTCCCACTACTGGGCTGATTTCGACAAGTGGAGCGACGGTGTTAATGAAATGAACCGCGGATTCCGTCTGACGGGCGATGTCACCCTGACGGCCAAGTTCAAGAAGTCTGACCGTATTGCCGTTTGGGATTTCGACCAGGTGACAAAGGGCAAACAGACACTGGAGGATGGCGTGGGAGCCAACCATTTTGTCAATGGTGACTCGGCTTACATCGGTTCGCTTCATACCGCTTACTTTGTGCACGAGGCCTACAAGGATTCGGCTACCATCATGACCCGTAACAACAAGTTCTCCGGTGATATCCGTCTCTGCGCTGTCCGTGAGACACCGGCCGACCGTTTCGCGGCCACTCCCGACTATAACTACATTGTTCTCAATGTGGCAGGATACAAGGATATCAAGGTAGCCTCAAAGGTCGGTGTTGATAACAAGGCCCACAAGAAACAGCTTCTCCAGTATTCTATTGACGGACAGGCATGGGAAACCTTTGGAACGACCGAATTGGATACTACTGGTGTCTGGTACGATCTTAACGGTTCACTGCCCGCTGCCGCCATTAATGAAGATATGATTTGTGTCCGCTGGATTGGAGATGTCACTTCTGAGCCGATTATCGCTGCCGGTTCAACCAATACTTCAGAGTTCGCTTGCGTGGCCGGTATTGCCGTGAAGGGAACCAAGGCTGTTGTAAAGCCTGCTAACGGCTACTATGTAAGTGACGGAGAAACGATTACCGACGGAATGCAGATTACTTCTGTCAAGGATATCACCATGACCTACGGCGGTGCTGCCAATAACTGGGGAGCCGGTAAAGCTGATGGAAACTTGAGCAATGCCACAAGCGGAATTTTCGACGCTATGACTGCCGGTGAAGGCAACAATCCCAAGGATGCCAATGGAAAAGGTTATTCATCTGACAAGAAGAATGTTCCTACCACCGGTACCTTCTACGTCTTTGCTCCTGCCAAGGCTGGTTCGCTCGAGGTTGCAGTATGTTTGAACAAGGACAAGAACTTCTTCATTACCGAAGATAGCGTTGCTCTGGCCGATTACAACGGTATTACTGTCAGTGAAAAATACTACGGCACCTACACGTTTGATGTCAAGGCCGGTTCGACCTACTATGTCTTCTGCACTGGCAGCAAGCTCGGTTTCGGCGGTTTCATCTTCACCCCGGCTACGGGCAAGAACGTCGAAAAGAGCGTGAAGACTCAGGTGTTTGCCAACAGCGGCGACCTGTTCGTTGTCCTTCCCTCTGAGGCTCCCGTCACGGTCTATAACCTGCTCGGTCAGACTGTCAAGAGTCTTGAGGCTTCTCAGGGCGAGAATGTCATCACCGGTCTTTCATCCGGTATCTATCTTGTCCGCGTCGCCGACCAGATTGTTAAGATTAAACTCTAATAGAATTGTTGTTCTGACGAAAAATGGGCTGTCCGTCAATTCGGGCAGCCCCTTTTTCGTCAGAAGTCGAACCGCTATACTGGTTCGACATTATCCAGTTCATGGATTATTTCAACTTTAGTTCAGCGCAAAAGTAGCACTACAGCAGTCATGCTGAGTGACTCCAATTGCTAAATGATTGATTTTTAATAAAATTATAGTTGTAATATTTGCTATTGTCGATATTGTTCTGTACTTTTGTAGTGCTACTTAATACTACAGTATAAACATTTTGCATGGCATTCATAAGGGTTCAAAAATTGGTGCGGGACAGTAACGGAAATATTCTCAGCGGCAGTGCGGCAATCAAGGAGTCGCAGTACGTCAAGGACGGAGGCAAGCTCCATTCCAGGCAGATTGTCCGCGAACGGCTCGGAAAGGTCGTCTGGCTGGCTCTGGACGGCAAGTCCGGGATTTTCCTTTCCCCTCAGAGGGGGCTTGTGTCCTACGATTCCGTCTCCGACAGTTTTGACGAGGTTGTCCGCGATGACGAACGTC
>DCHH01000114.1 GCA_002315625.1 Bacteroidales bacterium UBA1757 | reverse complement strand
GCAGGTGCTTGCCCTACCTCGGCCGGATAAAAAAAGGAGGCTGGTTTCTGTCTAACCAACCTCCTTGAAAATGAAAATAGAAATCACATACCGCCTCCAGGCATGCCTCCGACACCAGGCATGCCGCCTCCAAACCCTCCGGGAGCACCTCCGCGGGAACCGCCACCGCCGCCGCGACCGCCGAAGCGGCGCATGCGCCACGTAAGCGAAAGAAGGAAGTAGGAAGATAGCATATCGCTCTGGGTGTAGGAGACCGAGTTGTCGCCGATGTTCTGGTTGATGTTCTGACGCTGTCGGAGAATGTCGTTGGCGGTCAGTTTCAGGACAAACTTCTTCTTGAAGACCGGCTTGCTGATGGTGGCATTCCACATCAGTTCGTTTTTGTCGTATCCGGCGTAACCTTCCCGGGCACTGTAACTCAGCGTGTTGTCAATTGTCCAGTCGTAGTGGAGATGGAGGGTCACATTGCCCCGGACCGACCAGTTGAAAGTGTGGCGGTCGCGCGAATCATTGAGGTTGTTCAACGTGTTGGAATAGCGCACATTGCCCCTCGCCCCCACCTCAATTACATTGTGTGTGAAGGTCAGTTGCAGGTCTTCGCTTATGCTGTAGTTGTCGGTAAGGCTGCAGTCGCCAAGCATCAGTTTGCCATCGACAATGTCGTTCGGATTGATATCCTCCAGACTCACATTCCGCGAAGAATAGCCGATACGCTGCTGGTAGGAGGCCTGCGTGTTGGTGTTGAAATGGAGGCGGTTCTTGACCAGGGGACGGTTGTACATGACACTGGCGCTCACGTTGAACGGATTGCGCTCGGCGTTGACCGTCTGGCTGTACTGCTTGCCCGAAGCGTCGTAAATACTGTTGGTAACCATAGCATCGGTAGTAATGGACGCATTCACACTGGTATTCAGACTCGACAGCGTCGTCTGGTTCGATTTCGAATACTGAATCCGAAGGGTGTGGGCAAAAGAGGGGAGCAGACCGGGGTTTCCGACCGTCTCGTGCATCGAGTTGGTATTGTTCTTTACCGGCTGCATCTGGTTTACAGTCGGTTCCGTGCTCCTTCCGCGGTATTCCACCCGGATATAGTTACGCTGCTGACCTTTGATGTTGTAGCGCATGTTGAAGGTAGGCGAATAGTTGAAGGTGGAATTCACAATGTCGCGACGTTCGCCGTTCGCATAGCGGGTATAGTTCCACTGCTGGGTAGGCTCGCCGTTGAAACCGGCCGTCAGGTTGATGGCTGTCGCCCGATAGTTGTAACTGAGGGAGAACGATTCGTTGAGGTTGGTGTTCCAGAACTCGTTGCTGTACTCGGCGTTGTAGAGGTCGTACTCCTCCGTCAGCAGATTGTACTCGTACTGGTCACGGACTGAGGTGCGGTAATTGTAGGAAACCGATGCCTGGGCCTGCAGGAAATGTTTCAGACTCTCCCCCAGTGGTTCGACATACGACCCTCTGACAGAGACATTCCATGAGTTTGAATTGTTGATATTGTGCTGGTTACGAATATCCGACGAATCGCCGGGCATGAACTTCACCGACTGGTTGTACCCGTCACCGTCGCTGTAGGTAAACCCTCCGTTCAGGCTGACGGTCGTATTGCGTCCCTTTTTCTCGAACGACTTGCGGCTGTACATGACATTCAGGCGGGCATTTACGTTCTGCGAACCGTTATCATTGGAAGATGCGCCCCAAGAGGTCGCCTCGCCGTCGGTAAAGTATTCAAACGTCCTGTTCGAATTTGTGGAATTATAACCGTATGAAACGCTGGGCTGGATAACCAGTGTATTGATATCGTCAATCTGCCAGCGGATTTCGCCTCCAAGATTCGCATTGTTGCTCACCGAATGGGACTTCTGGTATGAGGTATCGACATTGGTTACATCCTTCAGGTAACTCTCTCTCCGCTGCGAGGTCCACCCGTCGTTTGAGGAATGGTTGTAGGTGACGTTACCACCCACCTGAAGCGAATCGTTGTGGAGTTCGGTATTGTTGTTCACACCCACATTGATGGTCGAAGTTATACCGCTTCCGCCGCTCCAGCCACGGTTTCCCCCACCCCGGCTGCTACGCGAAGTGTTGGTATTGTTGGCTCCCGCCGTCAGCGTGGTCCGGGAGTTGTTCTTGAAGAAGTTGACCATCACGTTGGCATCGTAGCGTGCATCGTCGGCCAAGAATCTGCTCCAGTCGTAATCCTTGCGGAAATAGTCGCCCAGTCCCTTATCGAAATCGGCACCGATGCCGCCTCCGATATTGCCAAAACGTCCCTTTTTCCTGTCGGGCTTCAATGTAATGTTCAGGATTCGGGTCGTTTCACCGTCCTCAATACCGGTCAGCTGGGCCATTTCGGAGAGTTCGTCGATGACCTGTATCTTGTCTATCATATCGACCGTGAAGTTCTTGGTAACCATTTCGTTGTCGCCGTCAAAGAACTTCTTTCCATCGACTCGGATACGGGCAATCGTCTCACCATTTACTGTGATGTTTCCGCTGTTGTCAATCATGAATCCGGGCAGGCGCTTGAGCAGGTCCTCCACAACAGCGTCCTCCTGCAGTTTGAAGGCAGAGGCATTGTATTCGACCGTGTCACCCCGGACAATCATCTGGGCTGCCGTTCCAGACACTTCGGCCGTTTCGAGCAGCTGGGCATCCTCTTCAAGAAGGACACTCTTGAGTATCTGTGATTTTCCATTGATTTTTACCGGGAGGAACTGGGTCTTGTAACCGAGGAACTTGAATTCCAGAAGGTATTCGCCATTGCTGACCCTTGTGAATGAATAGCGGCCGGCATAGTCTGTCACCACGCCGTTAATAAACACTGAATCAGCTGCCCGGAGCATCCGGACAGTCGCCAGTTCAATTGCTTTTTCGTTTTCTGCGTCAAGGACTTTTCCCTGCAGGTTGTACTGCGCAAAAGATCCAGCACAGACACAGCAAGAGAATAAAAGACCTATCAGGAGTTTCTTCATATTTGGGGGTAATTGGTATGACAGAAACAATCAAGTCACCCTGCCGCCTAGGGCAGGGTGACCAGTGTAGGGAGTTACATTCTTCCGCCCAAAGGCATTCCGCCGCCCATCGGGGGCACAAAACCGCCGCCCATCGGAGGCATTCCGCCGCCCATCGGGCCGTCACCGCCTCTGCCTCTACGACCGCCGCCGAACATATCATCCTGTGAGGCTCCGCCGCCGAAGCTGGCAATCTTGTAGGTCACAGTCAGGAGGAAGTAGGAAGGAAGGGTATTGTACTTGTTGTAGCTGATGTAGTTGTCGCCGATGGTCTGGTTGATGTTCAGACGCTGGCGAAGGATATCGGTGATGCTCAGCGAAACAGTCAGTTTTTGGTTGAAGGTCTTGTCGATGGAGGCGTTCCAAAGGATTTCCTTCTGGTCGAAGTCAGCATAACCTGAACGGTCGCCGTATGTGATGTCGGTTGCAATGTTCCAACTGTAGGGCAGGTGGATGTTGATGTTACCGCTACCCGACCAGTTCAAAGTGTTCTGGATGCTTCCGCTCAACGCGTTGTAGGTGTGGTTGTAGCTGAAGTTACCGCGGGCACCGATTTCAATCACATCGTGGGTGAATGTCAGTGAGAGGTCTTCGTTGACACCAACGCTTTCGGTACGGCTCAAATCACCCAGAGGCATGTTCTGCGGGTCGATAAACTCGTCGGAACGCATCGTGTAACCTACACGCTCACCGTAGTTTGCAGAGGTACGGGTATTCAGATGGAGACGGTTGGCAACCACCGGAGTGTTGTACATAAAGCTGAAGTTCAGGTTGAACGGGTTCCGGTCGGCGTTGACGGTCTGGTTGTACTGCTTGCCGGTCTTGTCATATATACTGTTCGAAACCAAGGCGTTCTGAGTCAGGTTACCGAAGAGGGTCAGGTTCATCGAAGAGAGAGTCTCGGCATTGTTCTTGGTGAAAATCAGTCGGAGATTCTGCTGGTATGCGGGAACCAAAGAGGCATTACCCACAGTTTCGTTCATCAGGTCGGAATTGTTCTTGACTGGCTGCATCTGGGTGATGGTAGGCTGCTGGCTGTTACCACGGTATTCAGCACGGAGGAAGTTACGACGGTCACCCATGTTGTAACGGACGCTCAAGGTCGGTGAGAAGTTCACAACATTCTGGTTTACCTTGTAGGGGTCGGAACCGTCCAGGTATTCGGTGTAGCTGTAGTTCTGCGTGGGCTGAACCTTGATACCAGCCATAAGATTGAGGGTTCCGTCGTTGTAGCGGTAGTTCACCTCGGCAATTTCCGAAATGCTGCGGTTCTGGTAATTGTTGCTGTATTCGTCGTCAAGACGGTCGAGAAGCAGGTCGTACTGCATCTTCTCAGAATAGCGGTTCGAGAAATTGAACGAAGCGGAGAGTTCGATGAAGTTCTTAAGGTTCCAGAGGGGTTCGACATACGAGAAACGCAAGTTAGCTGAATAGTTGTCGCCCGTGTTCTTGGTCAGCTGGCGGATATGGGTCAGGGAATCGCCCGTTTCGATGCGGGAATTCTTGAACGACTCGTTAGTGCTCTCACTCGTATTTTTGCTATAGTTACCACCGACATTCAAAGTAATGGTACGTCCGGCACGCTTTGCCGACTTGTGGCTGTAAATCAAGTTCAAGCGCGAGCTGTTCTGATCTGAAGTGCTACCGGTAAGGGTGCTTCCCCAAGAGGTAGAGTCGCCGTTGGTGTAGTAGTCGTAATCCTGCCTCTGGTCGCCTGTCGTATGGTTGAAATTGATACTCGGTTGGATAATCAAGGTGTTGAGCGAGTCTATCTTCCATTCCATTTCCAGACGGACATTGGTGAAATTGCTGTTGGAAACGCTGTTGTTGTAGTTCTTGTTCCTCAGGGTGTCGCCGGCCAGCCAGCTGTCACGTGAAGTCTCGGTCTCCGAGTAGTTGCGCGAGTGGTTGAAGGAGACGTCGCCGCCAAGAAGAATATTGTCACCGATTTGGGAGTTGTTGTTCAAACCGAAGTTCTGGGTTGAGGTGATACCGCCGCCGTTTCCCCAGCCTCCCATCATCATGCCACGGCCACGGCCACTCAGAGAGTTGTTGGCATTGTTGGCACCGGCAATCAGAGCAGTCTGCGAGTTACCCAGCATAAAGTTGACGAATGCGTTGCCGCTGTAACGGAAATCCTCATCAAGGAACTGGCTCCAGTCGTAATCCTTGCTGAAATAGTTCTGGTCAAGGTCTGCACCAACACCTGCACCGATATTACCGAAAATACCTTTTCTGCGGTTCGCCTTCAGGGTGATGTTGATGATACGCTCGGTCTCGTCGTCCTCGAATCCGGTCAGCTTGGCCATATCGGAACGCTCGTCAATAACCTGAATCTTCTCAACCATGTCGGCTGTCAGGTTCTTTGTAACCATTTCATTATCACCGTCGAAGAACTTCTTTCCATCGACCTTGATACGGCTGATGGTCTCACCGTTCACGGTAATTGTTCCGTTGTTGACCTGCACACCGGGGAGTTTCTTGAGAAGGTCTTCCACCACAGCGCCCTCGTGGGTCTGGTAGGCGGCAGCGTTGTACTCAACGGTATCGACCTTAACAATCATCTGGGCAGCCATACCCGTCACCTGGACATCACCAAGCTCCTGGGCGCTCTCCTCCATATATATATTCTTCAGTACAAGAGGCTTGTCTTTAACCGTCACGTTCTGGTAAAAATCCTTATACCCCAGATATTTGCACTCCATAATATAGTTTCCGGAAGGGATATCTTTAAGTGAAAACGAACCGTACTGGTCGGTGACAACACCTGTCACAAGGGTTGAATCGGCAGCATTGAGCAACCTTACCGTGGCCATTTCAATAGGGCCGCTGTTACGCTTGTCAAGCAATTTGGATTGTACGGAATAACCGGCGGCATTAACGTTAAGCGCCGTCACTACTAAAGAAAGCAGAATTAAAATGTGTTTCATCGTTTTTGTTAAAAATCGGTTCTTAGATACTCCAAAGGTGGAATGGTTTAACACTGCCCGCCATATTTGCTTTTTTTATTATTCCGATGCGTTTTTACCCCCTCAAGTGCCCTAACCGTAATATTTTTTCACAAAAAATCCCCGGGGCAGAGGGCCTCGGGGACTGAATATCGATCTGACAAATATTGATTACTCTTCTTCTTCAAGTTCGCGCATGTTAGTATAGACGGTCGAAACGTCATCGTCCTCCTCCAGACGCTCGACGAGCTTGTTGATGCTCTCGCGCTGTTCGGGAGTGACGTCCTTGTAGTCGTTGGCAAAACGCTCGAACTCAGCAGAAATCAGCTCATAGCCACCATCTTCGAGATACTTCTGAATCTTGGCAAAAGAATCGGGGGCACCGAAGATGATGATTTCCTCCTCGTCCTGGTCGAAATCGTCGGCTCCGAGGTCAATCAGTTCAAGCTGCATCTCGTCGAAATCCATTCCCTCCTTGGGTTTGATTTTGAATACGGCCTTACGCTCGAAAATAAAGGAAAGACTTCCCTGTGTACCCAGAGTGCCGTTGTAGCGGGTCAGGGCACTGCGCACGGTTGCAACGGTGCGGGTTGGGTTGTCGGTCTGAGTCTCGACGAGGATGGCAATTCCGTGAGGGCCGTATCCTTCATAGACGACGTCCTTGTAACCGGTAAAGTCCTTAGACACAGCCTTCTTGATAGCCCTTTCGACATTTTCCTTAGGCATGTTGGCAGCCTTGGCATTCTGCATGAGGACACGAAGGCGCGCATTTGCGTTCGGGTCGGGACCGGCCTCGCGTACGCAAGACGAGATTTCCTTACCGATTCTCGTAAAAGTGCGGGACATGTTGCCCCAGCGTTTCAGCTTTCTGGCTTTTCTGTATTCAAATGCTCTTCCCATAATTGAAGTGTTTTTGGCCTGTTACAACGGAAGGGACTACCGCAGCACAGCACCGAGTTTATTTTGTAAGTTATTGATAATTTTGTTCATAATGGCATCAATCCGCTGGTCTGTCAGGGTCTGCTCGAAATCCTGCAGGATGAAGCTGACCGCGTATGACTTCTTGCCTGCCATCAGCGCCTTGCCCTCGAACACATCGAAGAGCGAAACGGCCTTGAGCAGTTTCTTCTCCGTTGCGAAGGCAATCTTCTCGATGTCGTCGAAATGGCACTGCTTATCGACCAGCAGGGCCAGGTCGCGGCGCACCTCCGGGAACTTGGGAAGTTCGCTGTACGATACCTTATTGTTACGGACCGCCTTCAAAAGGGCGGGCCATTCAATGTCTGCGAAATAGACCGGCGCATCGATATCGAAGCGGGAGAGAACCGTACGGCTCACCTCTGCAATCGTGGCAACAACCTTTCCAGCGCGGTTCTTGTAGGCCAGCGAATGTGAATAGACATCATTGCCGTCAGCCTCCGCAATCTGCCAGTCGTTGAATCCCAGACGGACGAAGATGTTCTGGACGTAAGCCTTCAGGTCATATACGGTCATGGCCTCCTCCGTAGCGTTCCAGCTCTGGGAGTGACGGTTGCCGCAAAGCCAGAGACCGAAATGGGCCTCTTCGCTATAGGGTGAAAGGACCTCCCCTTCGCGGCGGTTTTCAGCATTGAAATGATAGCATGAACCGTACTCGTAAAGTTTCAAATCAAGAATGCGGCGGTTGCGGTTGCGGGCAATGTTCTCCAGTCCGCCGAACAGAAGGGTCTGGCGCATAACGCCCAGGTCGTTGCTAAGAGCATTCATGACCTTCACACAGTGGTCCAGAGGCCATGTCGTGAGAGGTTCATAGTAGGAGACGGATGTCAGCGAGTTGTTCAGTACCTCGTTGAAACCGCATGCCGTAAGTTGTTCGCTGACAAGGTTCATCAGGCGGTTGCTGTCGGGGTGTGCAGCATGGCTCAGTGTGCTCTTGATGCTCGAAGTATATTCGACATTGTTGTAGCCATAGATACGGAGGATGTCCTCAATCACGTCGCAGTCGCGCTGCACATCGACGCGGTATGCCGGCACCAGAAGCTCCAGAACGCCGTCCTTCTCGGAAAGTATCTTCATTTCCAGGGCACAGAGAATCCGCTTGATGATGTCGCGGTCGATAACCTTGCCAATCAGATTGTCGCAGCGTTCATAGCTCAACGTCACCTTGAAGTCCTCGACGGGAGTGGGATAGATATCCGTGATTTCAGAGGAAATCTCGGCATCGGCCAGTTCCTTAATCATCAGAGCGGCACGTTTCAGCACATAAATCGTATTTGCCGGATCGATTCCACGCTCGAAACGGAACGACGAATCGGTATTGAGACCGTGACGGCGGGCGGTCTTGCGCACCCACACCGGGTTGAAATAGGCACTTTCGATAAAGACAGAGGTCGTCTCGGAGGTGACTCCTGAATCCAGACCGCCAAATACACCGGCTATGCACATGGGCTCCTCGGCATTGCAAATCATCAGGTCCTTCTCGTCCAGAGTGCGTTCCACACCATCGAGAGTGGTGAACTTGCCGCAGGCAGTGCGAACCTCGATACGGTTTCCCTTGATTTTTGCAGCATCAAAGGTATGGAGCGGCTGACCCATCTCGTGGAGGAGGTAGTTGCTGACATCGACCACGTTGTTGATCGGGTGGAGTCCGATAAGGCGCAGACGGTCCTGCAACCACTTGGGCGATTCCTTGACGTGGACATTGGTCAGGCTTACACCCGCATAACGGGGACAAGCCTCCGGATTCTTCACATCGACAGTAATGGTAAGATTATGATTATCAACCTTGAAGGCATCGACTGACGGACGCTTTAGGACCACGTCCCTTCCCTGGCTCTTCAACCAGGCGTACAGGTCGCGGGCTACACCGAAGTGGGAAGTTGCATCGGCACGGTTCGGAGTAATATCTACCTCCAGAACCGGCTGGCTTTCAAGATGGTAGTACTTTGCGGCAAGGAGGCCTACGGGGGCATCAGCAGGCAGTACAATGATGCCGCTGTGGTCGTTGCCAATCCCGATTTCATCCTCAGCACAAATCATGCCAAAACTCTCCTGGCCACGGATTTTTGATTTCTTGATTGTGAAGCAGTCGTCGCCGCTGTAAAGTTTTGTACCGATTGTTGCAACCACGACTTTTTGCCCGGCAGCTACATTGGGAGCGCCGCAGACTATTGTGAGGGGTTCGGGGCCACCAACGTTGACGGTTGTGATGTGGAGGTGGTCAGAGTCGGGATGGCTGACGCATGTCAGCACCTCTCCTATGACAAGTCCTTCCAGTCCACCCTTGATTGATTCGACCATCTCGACCGGACCGTTTTCCAGACCGATTGATGTAAGCGTATCAGCAGTCTCGACAGGTGTCAAATCGAAATCGACAAAATCCTTTAACCAGCTATATGAAATATTCATGTCTTTATTGTGATAATCTATTTGATATTCAGACGTTCAAGCACTTCATGTATCTTTTCGTATGTTGAAAGCCTCGTGGGCACAAGCGGCAGACGAAGCTTATTCTCAATATATCCCATCTCACTAAGCAGGCACTTCACCCCGGCCGGATTACCATCGACAAAAAGCAGGTCGAAGAGGTCTGTGAAACGGTGGTGAATCTCAAGGGCATTGGCATAATCGCCTTTCAGGGCCAGCCTGACCATGCGTCCGAACTCCCTCGGGAAAGCATTGCCAATGACCGAAATAACCCCGACAGCCCCCATCGTAATCAGCGGGAAAGCGATGCCGTCATCGCCGGAAATAACACTGAAACTCTCGGGTTTATGCTTGATGATATTGTTCATCTGCCCCATATTGCCCGAAGCCTCCTTGACAGCGACAATCTTCTCGGGAAAGTCGTTTGCCAGGCGAAGGGTAGTTTCAGCAGTCATGTTCACACCCGTACGACCCGGAACATTATACAGGATTACAGGCACCGGCGAAGCCTCAGCAATGGCCTTGTAGTGCTGGTAGATTCCCTCCTGCGACGGTTTATTATAATAAGGTGTCACCGAAAGTATTGCGGAGAAACCGTTCAAGTCGCGGCTCTGCAGCTCCCGTACGACATTTGCTGTACAGTTTCCGCCGCATCCCAAGACCAGCGGCATCCGTCCGTTGACTCTCTGACGGACTCGCGCAATCACCTCCTCACGCTCCTCAGCAGTCAAAGTGGGCGTCTCGGCAGTGGTTCCGAGCACGACAATATAGTCTGCAGCTCCATCTACTATGCGGTCAACCAATCTGTCCAAAGCCGCAAAATCAACTGACTCATCCCCCTTGAACGGGGTGATGAGTGCTATACCAAGGCCTCTGAGTTTGGTCTGAATCGATGTTGACATTTAATCTGATTTTTGAATTCAAGCTGCAAAGGTACGAAAATATTTCATTCCGCGGGCTTGAGCGAACGATAATACACCATCAGCCGCGAAACATGCTGACTGATATCACCTTGTGAGTGGCTGACGTCAAAGACCAGTTCATACCGGGAAGGAACCGATGTCTTCAATCCGATTTTGAAAGAGGCCGAAGAAGTAGCCGCAAAATACTCTGTCACAGGATTTTCACGCCGCGAAAGGTCGATGAGAAGCTCCGCATCCCAGCTGCGGAAATCCCTTTCAACCCATTGCAGCGGCAGACCCTTGGAGTCAAAGTGACGCTTGCTCATGACAAACATGCGATAGCTCCGATCGAAACGGGCATCGACAGCTGGGTCGTAGTCGGGAGAGAAACTCCAGGCTCGCACCTTCCTGCCACTGCTCTCCAGCTGCGACAAAAACGGGACAATCCCCTCGTAGTCGGCATCATCGAAAAGAACCATCACTTTGTGAACAGCCTCAAAAGTGAGTAACGACTTGGTTCGGGCACTGTTTCTGGTGTCCGCTTCGGCAGTCAGTTGTCTCAGACGTGTATTATCCATTATGATAAAAAAATTACTATTCAAATCCGTCAAACAGGCTGCCCATTACCGGCTGCTCACTGGCTTGAACGGCCTGTTTTGGCTGCGTTGGCTGCGTTGGCTGCAACTCCTCAGAAGGCTGTTCATTAGCCTGTTCAGAGGGCTGTTCATTAGCCTGTTCAGAGGGCAGCATGGAAAGGAAAGTCTCCTCATCCACAATCCTAACCCCCAAAGCCTGGGCCTTCTCCAGCTTTGACGGGCCCATATTCTCACCCGCCAAGATAAACGAAGTCTTGGCCGAGACCGAAGCCACATTCTTTCCGCCATACGCCTCAATCATCGCCTTGTATTCATCGCGGGTATGATGGTTGAACACACCGCTTATGACAATGCCCATCCCCGCGAAGACATCCCCGCGAAGAACCTTTTCTGCATTTGAAGCCATCTGCAGCCCTTCAGCCCGAAGCGCCTCCACGATTGCAAGGTGGGCAGCATCAGAGAACCACTCCACGACACTGCGTGCAATCCTCTCCCCTATTTCATCGACTGCCGACAACTGCTCAAGCGAAGCATCCATAAGAGCATCAATTGTCGGAAATGCCTCAGCAAGTTTCTTGGCCGTAGTCTCACCTACATATCTGATTCCCAATGCGAAAAGAACCCTTTCGTATGGAACGCCACGTGATGCCGCAATACTCTGCATCAGTTTTTCGGCCGACTTCATTCCCAACCCCTCCAGCAATGCAAGTTCATCGGCCTTCAGGCGATAGATATCGGAAATATCGTGCAGCATTCCCTTGGAGCACAGCAGGTGGACTATTTCCTCGCCGATACCCTCGATGGCCATAGCCTTGCGGGAGACGAAATGCTCAATACGCCCCTCAATCTGCGGCGGGCAGGCATCCATATTTGGGCAGTACCATGCCGCCTCCCCATCCTCGCGCACCAGCGGCGTACCGCATTCAGGGCAGACATCCACAAAAACTATTTTCTCAATTGGACGGTTTATCCTGGCATCCAAATCCACTCCCACAATCTTCGGGATGATTTCCCCGCCTTTTTCAACATAAACCATGTCACCAAGATGCAGATCCAGCTGCTTCATGAAATCGGCATTGTGCAGCGTTGCACGCTTTACGACGGTACCAGACAATTGAACCGGGTCGAGATTTGCCACCGGAGTGACCGTACCCTGACGACCTACCTGAAAACTGACAGACCTCAGACAGGTACATGCCCTCTCGGCCTGGAACTTGTACGCGATTGCCCAGCGGGGTGACTTTGCCGTATATCCAAGTTCTTCCTGCTGGCGTAACGAGTTGACTTTCAAAACTATGCCATCAGTGGCAAAAGGAAGGTTGCGGCGGGCAGTGTCCCAGTAGTGGATGAAGTCCATCACCTCGTCAAGGGTGCGACACTTGCGCATTGCATCCGATACGTGGAACCCCCACGAACGGGCTGCCTGCATATTCTCGTAATGGCCGTCTGAGGGTAGTTTGTCACCCAACAGATAATAGAGGTATGCATCCAGTTTTCTTGAAGCTACCACCTTGGGGTTCAACTGCTTAAGCGTACCCGAAGCAGCATTGCGGGGATTGGCGAACAGAGCCTCCTCCTGCTCTTCCCTCTCCCGGTTCAAGAGTTCGAACACCTCCCAGGGCATCAGCACCTCTCCCCTCATTTCAAAGAAATCGGGCCACGGGCCATCGGGAAGCTGAAGGGGAATACTCCTGATAGTGCGGACATTAGCCGTCACATTGTCGCCCTTCTGCCCGTCCCCACGGGTAAGAGCCTTGACAAGACGTCCGTGTTCGTAGGTCAGGGAAATGGATGTACCGTCAAACTTGAGTTCGCAGACAATCTCGAAATCGTCGTGCAACAGTTTGGCTGTACGGTTGAAGAAATCCTGAACTTCAGCCTCGCTGTAGGTATTGCCCAGTGAGAGCATCGGATAATGGTGCGCCTCCTGACGGAAACCTGTCGAAAGGTCGCTGCCAACACGCATCGTAGGCGAATCGGCATCGAAGCACTCGGGATGCTCCTTTTCCAGCTGCTGCAACTCCCGCATCAAGGCATCATACTCGAAGTCCGAAAGAGTAGGCATCGACTTGACATAGTAGTCGTAGTCGGCCTGCCTCAACTGGCGCCGCAAAGCCTCTATCCGCTCGCGTGCCTGGGACATTCCATCATTGGCAACTACCTTAGTATCAGACTTATTCATAACCGCATCAATCGTAGAAGTTCCAGGAAAGACCCATCATGATTGAAGCCGGATTGCGCGGATAATGGGGGGCCTGGAAGTAGTTGGGTTCAGCAAACAGCCTGCTCAGATGGGCATACATAATATAGAAACGGGCCCTCTTCAGGTGGAAGTTGGCATAGACGTTCATATATGGATAGTTACCTATCTGGAGTTCGGACTGGGTGTGGTACATACCCACAGCCGGGTTGTAGGCCGGGGCATAGTACTTGGTGAAATAGCGGCAATCGACACCAATCTGGGTCAGCAGCACCTTCGACAGATATGTCTTGATGTAGATATTACCGTATGCAGCAAACGCCGGAAGCGGCAGCACCTCCTGTCTGGACGACATCTGACCTGCTAAGTCAAAGTCGAAATTGAAAATCCCGAAACCGAAATGCTGCTTCCACTCGGCAAAAAGCACTTGAATCCCAGCACTATCCAACTGTGCCGGCTTGGCATCTTCTCCGAAATAGACGTAGTTGCTGAGGTTCTCAAACCCAAGGCTTATATCCGTTCCCCAGTCGGGCAGACGCAGTCCACCGGCCACACGCAGCCTGAACTGGTTCTTGAAATCATTGTCCCAGGAATAGTGATTTGAGTAGTAGTGACTCATGAGATAGTCAGGAGTCTCGTTCTTGACCAAAGCCTCAGCATGGACGTTGACTAGTTTTTTCCACAACCGGAAATGGGTCTGCAGACCTCCATTAACGTCAAAGTTGCCGGCATAGCCCATGAAACAGAACTTGCCGTCGGCTCTGAACTGGAATATCGAATCACCCTTAGAGACCAGACGTCCGCCGGCCCACAGCAGGTTCTCCTTATGATAGTCAAAACGCTGCCATGCCTTGAGCCCATCGTCATGCGTCGTAGTATCGCTGCTAATGGTCGCATAGTTACGGTACTCGTGCTCGAGATATGCCGTCAGGCCGAACTTCACCCACGGACGGAACCCCTCCTCCATTGCAAATCCGATTGTGTTGCGAATCGTGGTCAGTCCCGAGGAGTCTCGCGTCTGTGACGGATTATAGTAGGCCACATTGTTGTAGTAGCTGAGATTTGCCGTCTGCGACTCATACCGGCGCCACCCGTTGTCAATATGGAATGTATGGACGATGCTGGCCACCGGCACGAAAGTCTCGACACTGTCATCCACCCCGATGGAATCTATTCTGGTATAGCCAAAACGGTACTTGTGGTTCAGGAAGATGTCCTTATAGACCGTCTGGTTGTAGGTATCGTTCAGATAGACAGGGATGTTAAGGCTCTCAACCTCACGATAGCCGCCGCTCATCTCCATCGGCTCGGTAATGTAGCGGTCGTCGGTAATACCGCCGTTCTCCTTATTGTAGAATCTGTTGTACGCCAATCTGAGGAAAGCTTCGTAGCGCGGGCCCTGATAGTTCATCGACACGTGGATGCCCTTGTCGCGGGAGGCCAGGTTGGTATAGTAGCCGCGGGCATTGTTCGTCTCGAATTCAGCCGTCAGATTGAGCCTGCTGTTGAAGTTGGCAGTGAGGAAAAAACGGAAATACTCCTCGCCGGAGGTCTTGTTGGCTATGGTGTTACGGTATGTTCCGTTGGTCCACGGACGGGTTGTGTTGGTAAAATGCCACTCGCTCGCAGAAGCCTTCCAATGGTCGTAGGGGTGGGCGAAAATAAAGCGCTCCTCCGCCTTCCGGTCGGTATAAATCATCGACTGGAATGGGGAGCCGCCGTTGGCAAGGAACGAAGCCGCAATTGCACTCTCGCGCTCCGGCATGGAGAGGAGCTGGTAGTTAAGCGGCAGTGTATCAGGCTCGACACGGGTTTTCTCACCAAGTGTCTCATCTAGCACATAGTCGATAATCCTGGTTTTGTATTCAGTTTTACTTTCGGAGGAAGAAGAGGGTTTTCCTGAGCCGCCCTTCGGTGAATCGAAATGCTGTGCCACGGCCGGGAAGGCAGTTCCAAGCAGCAATACCGCAAGTATCGCCAAGTGGCAGGACATTATCGTTTTTTGTCTCTTCATATCCCTCTTTCGAGTCTTTGGTTTCCGATTGAAATCAAGTTGCGAAGGTACGGCAAAACGCGCAAAAAAACAAAACCCGACCCAATTCGTTTTTTTCTCAAAAAAGGTTATATTTGCAGCATTAACAATTCGCGTTCAATATGGAAACCGGCCCCACATACAACCAGGAAACCATCCACGACATTGTCGAGGCTCAGAGACGGTTCTTCAGAAGCGGTGCCACTCTGCCGGTTAAATGGAGAAAGCAGCAGCTCGTTGCTTTGAAAAAAGGAATCATCCGATATACTGAGGCTTTTGAGGAGGCGCTTGGCCAGGATTTGGGGAGAAGTGCCACGGAAGCCTATCTTTGCGACATCTGCCCGGCCATCGTCGAAATCAACGAGACTCTCCGTGGGCTTCGCCGCTGGGCCCATCCAGAAAGGCATTTCAGCGGATTGATGTGCTTTCCGAGCATAACGACCAAAGTCTATAAAATGCCATACGGCGTTTCGCTCATAATCAGTCCGTTCAACTTTCCTATTCTGCTGACATTAGGGGTTCTCACCGCCAGTCTGGCCGGAGGCAATACCGCCGTCATCAAGGTCAGTTCCAAGTCGTCTGCCTGCACAGCCGTCCTCAAACGGTTCATCGCCGAGATTTTCCCGCCTGCCTACGTGACCGTAATCGACGGCGGGCACGACATAGCAGACCTCTGCCTTTCGGAGCGTTTCGACAAGATTTTCTATACCGGTTCGCCAGCCGTGGGCAAGCACGTCCTTTCCATGGCAGCCCCGAATCTTACCCCCGTCGCCCTTGAACTTGGCGGAGAGACAGGCAACTGGTGCATCGTCCGCAAGGATGCAGACCTTCGCGATGCCGCCCGGAAAATCGCCTTTTTCAAACTGTGCAATGCCGGCCAGATTTGCATCAACATCAACCAGATTGCAGTGGCAGAGGAGGTTGCAGAACCATTCCTTGAGGCATTGAAAGAGGCTTTCACCTCACAAATCGGCCCCGACGCACTTACCAGTCCCGACTACCCAAGGCTTATCAATCAGGCAGCTTTCAGCAAATGCAGCTCCCTTGCCGACGAATATCGCGAGCGGATTATCTTCGGCGGAAAAGGGGATGAAACCACCCTGCGCTACGCCCCTACCCTTATCTATCCGGTCGGGAAGGACGAGCACATTGTCATGCACGAACTCTTCTGCCCGCTCCTGCCAGTTGTTCCGTTCAAGGATGCCGAAATCGACGACTTACTGGAGACGGTTTCCGACCGTGAGCACCCCCTTGCCATGTACCTCTTTACAAAGGATACCCGTTGGGCAGAAAAGACAATGGCCACCCTCCAATACGGCGGCGGATGCATCAACGAAGTCTGTATCCATCTGATGGTCAAGGGAGTACCATTCAACGGCACTGGTCACTCCGGTATGGGTGCATACCACGGCGAGTGGGGATTCCGTGAATTCACCCACCCCCAGACGGTCCTTTTCGGCAGCCGCCATTTCAATCTCCCCCTCCGCGAGCACCCCTACAGCGGCAAGCCCGGTGCCCTCAAACACCGCATCCTCCAACTCTTTGCAAAATAATAGTCCGCCACACCCACCAGAACGGCCAGACCACAATCGAGAAACTTCTTCCCGCCCCCGCAACTGACCGCCCTCCCGGGCGCAGACCCATCCAGTCATCCCGGGCGCAGACCCGGAATCCCGTCATGCTAGCACCTTACTTGATTTGAGGGAATAGTCTGTCAATCGACACGCGGAGGGTGGTGTTGTAGCCTTGGGAGATGATTACGGCATTCTCATTGCCCTCCAGTTGCCTGAGGACATGGATTGTCGGTTCCCCGTTTTTCCTTACTACAAGTTCCTCCCCATCAAAGACAAGCTTCACCTCGCCCTCCCCAACAGCAACCGGAGTCGTCTCCTCAAAATCCACATCGACCCACTCTTCCCCTTTCAAGAACTGCGTCTTACCCGTAGCAAAGTCCAGCCTTGACGGGAAACCAAGCGAGCGGCAGACCGCAACGAAAAAAAGCTTCAAAGACGGGGCATCGCTCAAGCATGAACGCCATACGAAAACGGGAGGAATAAGGAGTTTCTGCGGATTCCTCTCCTGCGGAACCACCGTGATATTATCCTTAACCCATCGGAACGCCTCTTCCGGAGTGGAGATCTTCCCATCAAGCCCCTCACGGATTTCCGTCCTGAAAGGATAGAGCATTTCAAAGGAAATGCCACTTTCCGTCGGCCCATGCCTCGACCCAGGCGTGGTTGTCGTCAGTATGGGCCCATCTCGGAGTATAAACCTGCCTGGCAGGGATACCGGCAGCGCGGAGGGCTGAAACCGTAAAGGTCGATTCCTCGCCGCAGCGCCCCTTACCAGTAGCCATCACAGCAATGGGGCCACGCGTACGTGCATCCGTCGGGGTGTAGGTCACCTTTTCATGACACCAGTGGTTAATTTCAAGGATAGCATCTTCAAGGCTCATGCCCTCGACTCGCGAGCAAATTTCATCGGCATAGAAAATGGGAATGGAAAGATATGGGATTTGCAGATAATACAGGAGCCGGCAAAGGTGAATTTTGCCGGCTCCTGTATTCTGCCGATGTGGATTTTGCCCGCAGCTACATCATCAGTTGTTCTTTATACAACGGAGCGAACGTCCGTTACATTTGGGAGCACCGTCGCCAGCTACGAACTTCTTATTCGTGTAGGATCCGTAAGCATAATAGAACTTCCAAGGCCAATCACCTTTCGTAGTCACAGTTAAATCTCGAGCTGATGTTGCAGGGGTACTCGTTAAGATATGTCCTGCAGACGCAACATTACTAATACTGTCTCCAGCAGCGAATCCGGCAGGCAAGAGATTAAAGCCGTAAGTGTCCAAACCTTGAGGATATTTAGTAGGATTAGCCGCATCATACCATCCTGATGTTGACTTAAGGTGATGGCCCGCCATATCGGTTCCTTTCGCATCGGTTACCTCTATATAAGTTTTCAGCGCATCAAGTTCCGGCCTACTTGGAACGTGCCAGCCATTCGGGCAAATACCCTGGCGGTTACCTGTAAACGGTGTGTCCCTAAGCAAATCCACAGCAACGCCCACAGCGGCGGCCCAGTTGTAGGAATAGCCCAACTTTGGTATAAAAGATGGTGTAAGTGCGGCTTGTTGTTTCTGAGCCGCGGGCCTCCTGCTCCAAGTGTTTTTGTCCGTGACATCGACGTAATAAGGGGTTTTGAGTGTATCCTTAAAAGTAGGAGTTGAAGGTCTGGGATTCGGAATTGTGTAATTTTCCGTCTTGAACCACGTGCCTTCTTCGCCTGTTGCATTATATACCTCAGACTCGGTGTCATACTTGTCACACGCGAAGTTTTCCGCCATCCAAACCACGTTGTTGATGGTGACTTTCGGATACTTCTTGCACTTTATATCGACAGCATAAGCGAATGACTTCCCGGAAATACTTGCGGGTTTTATCTTGTTGGCGGTTATGTTTACAGAGCCGCCTGTGGGCGTTATCACATCACCGAGACAGTTGCTGTTTGTTATTGCCACCCTGGTGTAGTTCCCCGCAGGGAGGGCGATGTAAAATTTCTTTGCCGTGCTGATGCTTTGAGCAGGGCTGCAATTAAGTATGAAATAACAATCCCCTTTTTTATCTCCAGGATATTTGACCGTATCAGAAGGTTTTCCCTTAACAATAATCCTATTGACATTTTTAACGGGTTCAGCAGCTGCGGCAGTCACGGTGAGTTCAAGCAGACCGCAGCTTACGGTGAAAGTAAGGTCTGTGTTGGCAGATTCCGCTTTCATCGGCAGGGATGGAGCGGTGTCGCTATATGTCTGCGTCTCGGCAGGGTCTGTGCCGTAAACAGCCGTGTATGGACCGTCTGCGAGAGAACCGCTCTCTCCGCTCTTCTTGGTGAATTTGGCGGTGCCATTGGGATTAATGGATGAGACAGTGTACTTGACTGACGTCGATGCAGCGTCGGTGATGGTGATTTCATCTCCTTCCACCCAAGCCACTACGCCGGTTTGGGTGTTTACTGTGGTTTTGGTGCCCGGGTCAATAGTGGCAGTAAATACGAGATCGCCGTTCTGATTCCCGACAACGGCAGTTTCCTCCTTCTGGCAGGAAGCGAATGTGAAAAGTGCAGCTACTGCGGTAGTGACAAATAATACTTTTTTCATAGTCTGTTCCTCCTTAATTTACCATTCTGAATCTTCTTCTCTGTTCATGCTATTGATTCCACCGCTTTGGCATATCAGAGCACTCATCTCTGTTTCTAATATCTCCACCTCAGGAGATATGTAGGGTTTCTGTTTGTCTTTTTTCATTTTGACTGATGTTTGAATTGTTGTTGTCCGTTAGCTTAACACAAAAAAATCCGCCCACCGTCACAGACGGCAAGCGGATTTATAATTATCTGATATACAATATATTACCCCCCCCACAACTATTGTTATGAGATTTTCAATGCTCTAATGCAGAAGGGTGTTCACTGATAATACTTTTTAGAAGTCGCAAAGCTACGAAATATTTCTGATAGTTGAAACTATAATATAACCCAAATTTCAGACCATTTTGTCGGAGTATGATTTTATAATTTGAGTTTCGCATTTGCGAGACTCAAATCTCCAATATCAAAGCCACCAAAGAGTTGAAAACAGAGGGAAAAAAATGCTTTAATTGTTTTGCCTAAAACGATTTAAAAATTATCTTTGCGGCTGCTTTAATTAACCCTATTTTTCAAACTTTTATGAAACAAGCAAAGTTACTCAAAAAGATGGTGGCCCTCGTGGTCATGGGTCTGTTCTGTGTGACTGCATTTGCCCAGCAGAAAGCCCTCACAGGTACCGTTACCGACGAGGCTGGCGAACCGCTGGCAGGTGTCACCGTACAGATTAAAGGTACTAACAATTACGCTGTTACCGACGTGAATGGCGGATTCTCTCTTCAGGGAGTGAAAGAGAACGCTGTAGTAGGTTTCACACTCATCGGCTTCAAGCCCCAGGACATTGCCGTCAAGGGCGACAAGATGACCGTCAAGATGGTTGAAGACGTCGAAAGCCTCGATGACGTTGTAGTTATCGGTTACGGTCAGGTCAAGCGCCGCGATTTGACGGGTGCCGTCTCCTCAGTCAGGGCCGACGACATTGTGAAAATGCCGACCCACAACGTAATGGATGCCATTCAGGGACAGGTTCCCGGTCTGGATATCACCAAGACCGACGGACAGGCCGGTTCGGGTGTCAACATCACCCTTCGTGGTAACCGCTCCATCAACGGCAGCAACACCCCGCTCTTCATCATCGACGGCATGGAAGGCTCATACGCCGACCTCAACCCAAGTGATATCGCATCCATCGAAATTCTGAAGGATGCCTCCTCCACCGCCATCTACGGTGCATCTGGTGCAAACGGTGTCGTTATTATCACCACCAAAAACCCGAAGGCCGGCAAATTCAACGCCACCCTCGACGCATACTACGGATGGAACACCATCAACAAATTCCCCGAAGTGAACTCTGGTGAAGACTACATCAACTTCCGCCGCGAAGCCCAGAAGACCGCAGGTAACTGGAGCAGTTCGGCCGACGATGCCAACCTCTTCCCCGAAGATATCAAGAAATATGTTGACGCCAACAAATGGGTCAACTGGTTCAAGGAAGCCTCACAGACCGGCAAAACCACCGATATCAACCTGAGCACCTCATACGCCAACGAAAAAGTCAGCGCATTCTTCTCATTGAACTACTACGACCTGCAGGGTATCGCCATCGGTGACGAACTGAAACGCTACTCCAGCCGTGCAAAGGTTGAATTCACTCCGAACAAGGTTCTGAGCTATGGTATCAACCTCTATGCCATGTACTCCGACAACAACAAGCGTTCCGACCGTATCTGGAACCGCGTGCTGAACATGGTTCCCGTAGGTGACATCTACGACGAGAACGGAAATCTCAACAATTTCCCCGTCAACGGAAACACCACCTACATCAACCCCATCGTCGATCAGGACGCCAGCCGTTATGTCAACCAAACCAAAACCCTCAGCCTGACTCCCCAGGCATTCGTGGAAATCAAGCCCATCAAGGGTCTCTCTTTCAAGAGTGTCTTCGGTGCTTATCTGAGCAATGCCAAGACCGGTTTCTACGCAGGAGCCACTTCCTATCAGGGTCTGGAATACGGTGCCACAAGCCAGTATGCCGAAACTCCCAATACTTTCACTTACAACTACAAGTGGGACAACATCCTTACTTATAACCTCGACATCAACGATGCCCACCACCTGACATTCACGGCCGTTTCCGAATGGAGCAAGAACCAGCGTGAGACGTCCAATGCCAGAGCCTACGGATTCAGTTCAGACAGCTACCTGTACCACAATCTGGGTGCCGGCAGCGAAACCCCGACTGTATCTTCAAGCTATGTCGGCAACCAGCGCATGTCATACGTGGCCCGTATCAACTACAACCTCCTCGACCGTTACCTCTTCACCATCAGCAGCCGTTGGGACGGAAGCTCCATGCTTGCCGAAGGTAAGAAGTGGGACGTCTTCCCCGCCGGTGCCTTCGCATGGCATATCAGCAATGAAGATTTCATGGCCAACGCCCGCGCCATCTCCGACATGAAGCTGCGCGTCAGCTACGGTGTTACCGGTAACGCCGGTGCTTCAGAATATGCCACGCTCGACTACAGCCGTACAGGCCAAATCGGTTTCCAGGATGTTTCTGAAATGTACAGCGGTTTCAGCCAGAACATCGCCAACCTGGAGCTCGGTTGGGAGAAATCATACACATGGGATGTAGGTTTGGACATGTCTTTCTTCAAGGACCGTCTGAGCTTCACCTTCGACTGGTACCGCACCGATACGAAGGACATTCTTTACCAGAAGAGCCTTCCCGCTGCCCTCGGCGGATATGCCTCCTCTGCCTTCAAGATGTGGGCCAACGTCGGTGAAACCCTCAACCAGGGTGTTGAACTGAGCATCACCAGCCGCAACTTCGTCCGCAAGAACTTCTCATGGACCACCACCCTCGGATTTGCCAAGAACAATGAAGAAGTGGTCAAGACCACCAGCGACGGACCGCTGCAGTTCGGCGACTACTATCTGATTCCCGGCCAGCCAATCCATACCTATTATGGTTATAAGTATGCCGGCATCTGGGGTACCGCTGAAGCCGAAGAGGCTGCCAAGTACGGTCAGAAGCCCGGTCAGGTTCATATTGCCGAACAGCCCGACGCCGACGGCAACATCAACTACAAACTCAGTTCCGACGACTACTATGTACTGGGTAATGCCGATCCGAAATGGACCGGAAGCCTGTACAACGGTTTCAACTTCTACAACTTCGATTTCAGCTTCCTGATGCTGGCCCGTTGGGGACAGACCATTTACTACGGACTTACCGGCTGGTATCGTCTGGACGGTCTTTCACCCTCGCCCACCATTTGCGACTACTGGACCGAGAGCAACCAGAGTGCCCGTTATCCGCAGCCCAATGCCAACTCCTCACAGGATGCATACCAGCAGTGGTGCAACTATTTCGACGGTTCATACGTGAAGATCAAGAACATCACCTTGGGTTATTCACTGCCCCAGAGCATCGCCCAGAAAATCAAGATGGAGCGTGCCCGTATCTATGTTACCGCCAGCGACCCCTTCATTTTCACCAAGAGCAAATACTTGAGCTCATACGATCCTGAAAAGGGTGGTGATGATGATACTACTCCTCTGACCAAACAGTTCGTAATCGGTCTGAATCTCACCTTCTAATTGGACATCGAAATGAAAACATACAAATTATTCGCCATTGCCGCTGCCAGCCTGTTCGTGGTTTCAAGCTGCAGCCTGGAAGAGTACAATCCTTCCAACATCTCCACCTCCGCCGAGTGGTCAACCGCCGAAGGATACAAGAAGAAAATCGTTGACTGCTATTTCGACATGGTCCGTATCATCTACGGTCAGGCCGAAGACACATACGTAATGTCAACCGAAGCCGGTACCGACATCTGGCAGGACGCCAATCCTGACGGAAGCAACGGTAACTGGAGCAAGGTTATGCGCTACACCGATTTCGGTGGTTCCGTCTATATGTTCAACGAAGGTTACACCGGACTCTATGGTACGCTGAACGCCTGCAACGCTGCCATCCAGTATGCAGACAAGGTGCAGGGACTCTCACAGAATGAAATCAACGCTCTCGTAGCCGAGGCCCATTTCATCCGTGCTCACGTGCTGTTCAACATCGTGGAGCTCTGGGGTGGCAAGTACCTCGCTACCGAGCCCACTTCCGGTGCCATCACCAAATTGCCCATCAGTTCCATCAACGAATTCTACAAGGTAATCTTCGAAGACCTGGAATTTGCCAAGACCAATCTTCCCATCACCCAGAGCGTCAGAGGCCACGTTGTACGTGCCGCTGCCTATCACCTGATTGCCAAGGCTGCCCTTACCTACGCCACCTATACCGACGGACTGGGCAACGCCACCGCTCTTACCGATGCCGAGAAGACCAGCTATCTCAACAAGGCCAAAGAAGCTGCTGAGTACCTTATCAATAATGCCAGCACCCTCGGTGTGAAGTTGTATGACGAATCGGCCCAGGTTTTTGACGAGGTGAACAACAAGAACAACACAGAGGCTCTCTTCATTGTTACCCACTCCACAATCACTACCCTGAACCCCCGTGGCAACTACTTCAACCGCTGCTGGAAGCACACCTCTGCTTACAACGACAATAACAACGGTATCTATCTTGGCGGTATCACCCCCAGCTACGAGACCACTGTCAGCGGCGTATCCGTTCCGAAGCTCGCAAAGGACAACTGCTACATGGAGCCCAGCAAGTACATGCTGAACCTCTATGGCGAGAAGGACACCCGTTATGCTGCCTTCTTTAGCGATGTCTATTACGTCAATAAGGCTACCAACTCTGCAAAGGACGCATATACCTGGGCAGAAGCCGATGCAAAACGTTTCGGTTTGAATACCAGCCGTGTAGGTGATGCTTCATTTGACTGCAAGCTGGGCGACACCGCCATTTATCTGCCCCGTCTCGGTCAGGCTTGGAGCCAGGCCAGGAAGGACGCTACCCGTTACGGTGTCTATAACCAGGACGACAACTACGCCAACAACGCCAAGCCCCTCCGCTTCTATCCGTCTTTGAAGAAGTACATGCATCCTTCACTGTACTGCGGTTCAAATGCATCGAAGCCCTATTCCGCTTCCGACTGCATTATCTACCGTCTGGGCGAAACCTATCTGCTGGCCGCTGAAGCCAGCTACAGACTGGGTAACAAGGCCGATGCCGTCAAGTATGTGAACGTCATCCGTAACCGTGCCTGCGCCGGCCACGACGGAAGCATGAATGTTACTGAAGCCCAAATCACCGACGATTTCATGCTCGACGAGTATGCCCGCGAAATGATCGGCGAATGGCAGCGCTGGTTCACCCTGAAGCGTTTCCGCGCCTTCGAGAGCCGTCTGGCCGCCTGCAACCCGCAGATTACCACCTTCAAGAAGGACTACTATTTCCGTCCCATCCAGGACAGCGAGCTCCTTCTCATCGAAAATCCTGATGAGTACCAGAATCCCGGATATTGATTCCTGATTTGACTGGAATAGTCCGGTCCCCGACCGGACTATTCCACCTCAACCATAGACAAGGCCGGCCCCATATTTGCGGGTCGGCCTTGCTGCTCTATAAGCTTCCAATAAGTGAGACACAACAAGAGGCTTTGTGCTGCTTGTGGCGGTGATTCGTGTGTCTGACTGTCCTTATTTTGGCCAGTCAGACACAACAGCCCCGCGTAGGATGCTTGGGGAGATGGTTGATGTGTCTCACTTTGCGGATTTTCACCTCCACCTCTTGAGCGTCGGGAAGAGACCATACATCATCTGCTGATAATCTTCCTTTGTTATCGGCACTGGCATTTTCTTGTTCACCTCATCCACGAACCGGGAGCAATGCTCTATCATCTCTTCCATCGTGCCTTCCTGGAGGAACTTTCCATCCTTGTAGCAAAACCGGCAATAGTCGAAGGAGGTGCTGCCATCCGCATTGGTGCCGCATTCTTTTTTACTCGTCAAAGGCATGCCGCAGCTCTGGCATAACTGCAGCAACTGTTCTGAATTGAAATCTTTCTCCTTCGCAGGAAATGCCGACTCATAGACCTCAAATGCCTCCGGATTCTCATCCGCCGCGAAGTAGCCTTTCGGCGTGCAGTATGTGCCCTCAATATCCTTCAGATAGCCGGGTCACAGATGAAGGCATGACCTCCACCTTCCGTTGCTCCCCTGTACAGCACAGGACGTCCTGCCTTGACTTCATCATACACCAACTGTTCCCATTCATCATTTGTGTAAAAGTCGCGACGCTCCGTCGTCATGGATTTATCATACCCGAAAGTGTTCGTTAAAGCAGAAGATATTTTATTGTCGTATGCACCAGAACCACTCTGTGTAACAAGCCCATAATTCATTTCCACAGATACGCCGCAATGATACATAAGTGTTGCCACAGCATTCCTTTGGACATCCGTATATTCTGAATACTCGTAGTTTGGAAGCATATTCTCCCAGTCGTAACTTGTATTTGCAAAATCAGCCGTATTACTTATATTATTAAAAACATAGTAATGAACCTCTTCACCTTCTTTTCCAATGTGTGCCAGTTTAAGTGATGGTTCATGCGCTCCTGCCGCATATATCATTAACGGTGACAATGTAATCAGTCAAGACCTGCCCGATGCCAGTTTCGGTAGGTGAAAAATGCCATTTTGCGTTCGCCGTTTTCGGACAGGAGACCTTTACGGTTGAAGTCGTCCTGGATGCCGGGGAGGAAGCGTCTGGGAGAACGGAAATCCTTGAGAATCCACGGCGTGACACCTGCCAGAGCATCAATTCTGTCAAGCATCCCGATATTCTTTTTATACAGATAATCCTGATACTCCTCGGTGAAGCGCTCATTGCTGTCGCCATGGAGGCCGTATTTTGCCCCTCCTCCCAATTCTGTAATAAAGACAGGCTTGTCAACAGGGAATGTCCATCGGACTCTATCGCACTTGTCACTATTTCCGTCATACCAGCCGACATACTGGTTGAAACTTATGATATCGGTATATTGCATCAGTTCGTCGTCAACAGTGAGAGTAGTGGCATCGATATTGCTCTTTTCCATTGCGGAGCTTACAAGGCGGGTGTCGTCCAGCTCGCGCGCTTTGGCAATAAGCTTACGGAGGAACTCAAGACGGGCCGGACCGCGCGGAGTCTCGTTTGAAACCGACCAGATAACCACATTTGCCCGGTTCCGGTCTCTGATAATCATATCGGTGAGCTGGTGCTCAGCATTCATATAGGTGGTAGGATTATCCCATTGGATAGTCCAATAGACAGGAATTTCATCCCAAACCATCAGCCCCATCTCCTCAGCGGTGCGTACCATCGCCTCGTTGTGAGGATAGTGGGCAAGACGTACGAAATTGCATCCGAGTTCTTTTGCCCATCCCAGAAGAGTGCGTGCATGCTCCTCACTGTATGCACGGCCGCTGGGCGCATACGGCATCTCTTCATGGATGGATATTCCCTTGCAGAAAATGCTTTCTCCGTTGAGAAGGATTTTCGTCCCCTGAGTCTCAATCGTCCTGAAGCCAATTCGGTCACTGACGGTATCAGTTTCTGCTGCCACGGTCACGTCGTAGAGTTTTGGATTGGCCGGACTCCACAGGGTGGGCTTGGCGGCAAATTCGAATTCAGCCCTTCCGTTACTGTCAGTGGATACGGTTTTGTGAATGCGCAGTTCGTCTATATTGAGGGTAATCTTCTGTGAGAGTTGCTCTCCGTCAAGTTGGACCCATCCGCAGATTCTTTTCCTATCCTTCGAAAGCTGGATGTTGTATTCGCGGACAAAAGTCATCGGCATATCAACAAGTAGCACGCTTCGTGTGATTCCGCCATAATTCCACCAGTCCGAGTTGACCGTCGGCACCCCCTCGAACATCCGCTTGTTATCAACCTTGACGATTACCGCATTTGACCCCTCGTGAATCCTGTCGGTAACCTCTATATTAAAAGGTGTATAACCACCCAAATGCTTTGCAACTGCATGACCGTTCACACCGACAACCGCCTCGTAGTTTGCCGCGCCGAAGTACAGGAATGTGCGTCTGCCGGGTTTAGGGGTAACATCGAATTTCTGTCTGTACCAGATTGTCCCCTCATAAAGGTAGAGTTGCGGCTTTTGGGTGTTCCAGTCTCCAGGCACTTCCAGTTCCCCGGCCGTATCGAAGTCGTATTCCACAAGAACAGTGCGGTCGCTATGGAAACTTCTGTCGGCAAAAAATGTGCTGCCATCGGGCATGGGATTCCTCCGATAATCATAATAACCGGTTTCGTACTGATCGACAAACATCTTCCAACTGCCGTCAAGCGATGTCGTCTGCCTGCCCCCAATGTTCTGAATCTGAGGGTACAGACCAAAACAGCCGTCTCCGTAAGCCTCCTGACCCCGAACCAAAAACAAATTGAATACCAGCACAATGCTGAAAAACGCCCTAATACCTGTTCGCTTCATAACTCAAAAACTTTCCCGATACAAAATTCGTATTTTTCGCGAATGATACGCGAAAAATACGAACCCATTCTCAGATATCTCTATTATACTCCCCAAAATCAGACCAATTGTCGGTTCGCTAAGTCTGTTCAATTTCATTCAAAACACTATTAGCCTGAATTATTCATAAAATAGTAAAGTAATCCTCATAAATATTTGGTATTCAGAGGAATAAGTGTTATATTTGTGGTGCAAAAAACAAATAACCCTTTCCCTTTACTTTGTGCGCAAAATAAGCAGTATTCTTCCGGATTTCCAAACTTATCCGGCATTATTCGAACTCGAACCTGTAGCAGGCAAGAAAGTGACAGTGGACTTCTCGGCTCCGGAACTTTCATCTCTTGGCGGTCTGGCATTGGTGAGCGAGTATGAGAAATCTTCCACCCGTATCATTGAGCGCATCGAATCGTGCATAAACGACCCACGCTTCGAACCCATGGTTGTTCATAGCCAGACTGAAATGCTGCGCCAGAGAATATACCAGATAATGGCAGGCTTCGAGGATGCCGACGACTGTGACAGACTC
>DCHH01000058.1:17326-17463 GCA_002315625.1 Bacteroidales bacterium UBA1757 | reverse complement strand
TCCCAGCCGTGCTCGTCGTCACCGATAAGCAGACGTTTCGGGTCGGTCGAAAGGGTGGTCTTGCCGGTTCCGCTCAGGCCGAAGAAGATGGCAGTGTTCTTGCCTTCCATATCGGTGTTGGCTGAGCAGTGCATGGC
>DCHH01000058.1:16097-17245 GCA_002315625.1 Bacteroidales bacterium UBA1757 | reverse complement strand
TTCATTTCACCGCCGTACCATGTGTTCAGGATGACCTGCTCCTTGGTGCTGACGTTGAAGGCAACAGCCGTTTCGCTGCGGAGTCCCAGTTTCTGGTAGTTGTCAACCTTTGCCTTGGCAGCGCAATAGACTACGAAGTCGGGCTTCTGGTCGAATTCGTCCTGATTCTGCGGACGGATGAACATGTTGGTCACGAAATGGGCCTGCCATGCAACTTCCATGATGAAGCGGACTTTCATGCGGGTGTCCTTGTGGGTACCGCAGAAGCCGTCAACGACGAACAGACGCTTGCCGCTGAGCTGCTTGATGGCGAGTTCCTTAAGGGCAACCCAGTTCTCGATTGAGAGTTCGTGGTTGTCGTTGGGATATTCGGGAGTGTTCCACCACACGGTCTTTTTCGAACGACGGTCCATAACGATGTATTTGTCTTTCGGTGAACGGCCGGTATAGACGCCGGTCATCACGTTGATGGCACCCAGTTCAGTTACCTGACCCTTGTCGAAGCCTTTCAGGCCGGGCTTGGTCTCTTCATTGTACAGAACCTCGTATGAGGGGTTGTAAAGGATTTCAGTGGTTCCTTGAATACCGTACTTTGTCAGATTCAGTTTCATAGTGTTTTAAATATGTTTAAGTTTTGTTATTATTGGAATAAACAATTTCTTCCACATGCAAAGGTAAAACCAGAATGTGAAAAATCAAAATATGGGGGCCTAAAAATCAATCGTCTATCAGGCCGAGTTCCTTCATCTGGTTTACCCATTTCTCACCGTCCTGACGGGCGATTTCGTCAGACACGTCGTATGTACCCGTAAGAGCTTGAGCAACATCGTCAAGAGTGAATTCCTTGCCCTGCAGCGACTCCCACAGGAAGTTTGATGTCTCGTTGAAAGAGAGCACCTTGGTCATATCAGCGACATTTTTTGCACGGAGGAAGAGCACTCTCTCTCCGCACAGTTCGCGCAGCTTTCCAGTTCTGTTGATACGCATGGTCAGTCAATTATGTCAAAACCGCAGTAGGGAACAAGCACCTTGGGGATGCGTATGCCTTCGGGGGTCTGATTGTTTTCCAAAATGGCGGCCACGATGCGGGGCAGGGCCAGTGCAGAACCGTTCAAAGTGTGGCAAAGCTGAATCTTGCCTGTTTCGGC
>DCHH01000058.1:0-16022 GCA_002315625.1 Bacteroidales bacterium UBA1757 | reverse complement strand
CCAGCGCTTCTGGGCGGCCGAGAAAACCTCAAAGTCGAATGTGAGGGCGGAGGTGAAGCTGATGTCACCACCACACAGACGCAGGATGCGCCAGGGAAGTTCGAGGGCATCGACCAGGGTCTGAACATAATTCACCATCCATTCCAGACGTTCGTATGAACGGTCGGGACGCTCGATGCAGACGATTTCAACCTTGTCGAACTGATGCAGACGGTTGAGTCCGCGCACGTCTTTGCCGTATGCGCCGGCTTCGCGGCGGAAGCAGGCCGAATAGGCGGTATTCTTGATGGGAAGGTCCTTCTCATCGACAATGACATCGCGGTAGAGGTTCGTGACGGGAACTTCGGCGGTCGGGATAAGGTACAGGTCGTCAAGATTGGCGTGGTACATCTGTCCTTCCTTGTCGGGCAATTGGCCTGTGCCATAGCCTGATGCGGCATTTACGACGTACGGCGGCTGGATTTCGAAGAATCCCTGCTCGCGGGCACGGTCGAGGAAGAAGGAAATCAGTGCACGCTGCAGGCGGGCCATCTTACCTTTATATACGGGGAAACCGGCACCTGTAATTTTAGCACCAAGTTCGAAGTCTATAAGGTCGTATTTCTTTGCAAGGTCCCAGTGGGGAAGGGCATCTTCGGGCAGCTGGGGAATCGTGCCACCCATGCGCTCGACCAGATTGTCTTCGGCACCCTTGCCTTCGGGTACACTGAAGTCGGGGGTGTTGGGGATAAGCAGGAGCAGCTCCTGAATCTTGTCTTCGGCGGCTTTGCGCTCATCGGCATACTTCTTGCCGTTGTCCTTGAGAAGGGCTGTCTTTTCCTTTGCGGCGGCGGCTTCTTCCTTCTTGCCTTCCTTCATGAGAATGCCTATCGACTTTGAAAGGGCGTTCATTTCAGAAGCGCACTGGTCGGCCTTGACCTGAGCGTTGCGGCGCTGTTCGTCAAGTGCAAGAATCTGGTTAATCATCTCCGTTGCATCGAAATGCTTGACGGCAAGGCGGCGGATAGCCTCTTCCTTGTTTTCACTGATGTACTTAAGTGTAAGCATGGCTTTTATGTTTTGTGTTGTCTGTCATCAAATATGCCGGTGAACCTTATTTGTATGGACACCGGGAAAAGAGAAAAAGGCCGCCCGGAACCGGACAGCCTTCCTGTTCATTTGTCGGGATGAGAAGACTCGAACTTCCGACCTCCACGTCCCGAACGTGGCGCGCTAGCCAACTGTGCTACATCCCGATTCAAATAACGGCCGCAAAGGTAGCAAGCTTTTTGCAACACGCCAAACAATTCTCCTGAAAATATTACCTATCTTTGTGCGATAAATTGTCGATATGGAGAAAAGATACCGTGTAGCCGGTCACTTGTTCGCTGTTAAGGCAGCAGATGAGAATGTTTGGCGGCCGATGAGAAACTATGTTCCTTTTGAGGAGCGGCCATCTGATTCTACTCCGCTGTTCACATTGGAGATAGTTGATCCGTCGGAACCGTTGTGCCCGTCAGAGGAGCGCGAAGCTTTTATGATGGATCCCGCACTCGAGGCCGATATGCCCCGTGTAGATGTCTATAAGAGTGGAAATGACTGGATTTTTGATTTTTTCCCGACTGCGGTTTCAAAGGATTGTTTCAGCCTGTTTCTGTCTGAAGACTTCCGTACTGGCCGTATTCACGGCTGGGATTTGAGACGATTCGGACGTTATCCGATTGATAATTCCCTTATGATACAGTATGTCATGGCTACGGCTGAACTACGCACAATCGGAATACATGCCTCTGTCATTGTCCATTCTGGCAAAGGACATGTTTTCTTGGGTGTTAGCGGAACGGGCAAGAGCACACACAGCCGTCTGTGGCTTGAAAATATTGCCGGGAGCCATCTTCTGAATGATGACAACCCTGTTGTGCGAGTCTCTGATAATGGAGAGGCACTGGTATATGGTACGCCATGGAGCGGAAAGACACCATGTTATCAAAATGAATCTGTCCCTATTGAGGCATTTGTCGAGCTGAAACAGTCTCCTGTCAATAAAATACGTAAGCTGAAAGTCCTGGAATCGTATGTGGCCATAGAGGCTTCGACATCCGGAGTCCGGCAGATGCCGGCTGTGGAGGAGGGGCTTTTCCAAACGCTGCGAGCCATTCTGGAGCATGTCCCGTGCTATCGTCTTGACTGTCTGCCAAATGCTGAGGCAGCCAGGCTTTGTGCTGAAACCTGTGGGGTGAATGTTTCTGGCGACGCTCCATCAATTGAAAACGAAGTGCTTCCCGTCATAGGCGAGCCCCGTCTTAACAGGCAATAATCATGATTACAACAAGACAGCCGATGGAAGTTCCCAATGACATTCTCTTTGCTGAGGTTGAGGAGCAGTTGTCAACAGGTTGTTCCGTTACAATTAATGTACGTGGCTTCAGCATGAATCCTTTTATCGACGGCGACCGCGATGCGGTAGAACTGGCCAATACCGACAATATAAGGGTTGGGGATGTCGCCCTGGCCCATCTGACGGCCGGCAATTATGTGCTTCATCGTGTTTTTGCCGTCGATGGAGATATGGTTACATTGATGGGTGACGGAAATGTGCAAGGCAAGGAATTATGCCGTCGAGACCAAATCGTAGCAATTGCCCTGAAAGTAATTAAGCCTTCGGGACGGGTTGTTAGGCTTGATGATTCCAAAGCCTTTCGGCGGGCTGGATTTTGGCTAAGGCTGTTGCCGATACGTCGCTATCTGCTGGCTGTATATCGCCACTTTATCCTGCCCCTAAAAAGAAGAATCAGAGAAGTTTGATGCGTTCGAGTTCTTCCTCGTGGTTGCAGTAGTGGCACTTTAGGGTGCCGGTTGCAGGATTGATTACGGAGAACCGTGTCAGCATGGGCTCGTTGTTGGTGATGCACTTGGGGTTTGAACACTTGACAAGTCCGATGATTTCTTCGGGCAGGCGTACCTGTTTCTTCTCAACGACCTCATAATTGCGGATTATGACGAGGGTCACGTCGGGCGTTACCAGTGCCAGACGGTTCAGTTCTTCGTCGGTGAAGAAACGGTTTGCCACCTTGACGACAGCCTTTGACCTCATCTTCCGACTGCTCATATTGTAACCCATTGAAACGGTCTCGGTCGTTTCGTCCAGGTGGAGCAGGCGGACGACCTGAAATAGCTTCGACGATGGAATATGGTCGATGACAGTGCCGTTTTCAATGGCGGCTATCTGGAGTTGTTTTGCGCTCATTTCAAGATTGTTTTGTCGTTCCTGATATCTTCCAGTGTGATGCCGAGTGCATCGCAGATAAGGGCCTGGCGGGCATAGAGCCCGTTTCTGGCCTGTTGAAAATAATAGGCGTAAGGGGTGTCATCGATGCAGTACTCGATTTCGTTGACTCTTGGCAGCGGGTGGAGTATCTTCATGTTCGGCCGGGCTTTGGAAAGCATATCGCCCTTTAGCAGGTAGGCATCCTTGACCTGCTCGTATTCCATCAGGTCACTGAAGCGCTCTTTCTGCACGCGGGTCATGTAGAGTATGTCGGCTCCGCTGATGGTGTCGGAGTTGAAATCCTTGTGCTCGGTAAAGCGTATGCCGTTAGCGGTACAGTATTTCTTGTAGGGCTCGGGCATCGCCAGTTCGTCGGGGGCGATGAAATGGAAACAGGGATTGAAATGACGCATGGCTGAAAGCAGGCTATGAACTGTGCGCCCGTACTTGAGGTCGCCTACCAGATGGATTTCGAGGTTTTCCAAAGTCCCCTGCGACTGATAAATCGTGTAGAGGTCGAGCATCGTCTGGGATGGGTGCTGGTTGGCTCCGTCGCCTGCATTGATGATGGGAACTGGCGACACTTCGCTGGCATACAGGGCGGCTCCTTCGAGGAAGTGCCTCATAACAATAAGGTCTGCGTAGTTCGACACCATCATGATGGTATCCTTCAGTATTTCACCTTTGGTGCCGCTGGTCACTTTTGGGTCAGAGAAACCTATGACCTTGGCTCCGAGCCTATTGGCTGCGGTTTCAAAACTGAGCCGCGTGCGGGTGCTTGGCTCGAAGAACAGCGTGGCGACGATGCGCCCTTCCAGTATCTTGCGGTTCGGATGGCGCTCAAATTCCTGAGCCATAGCAATCAGATACATCAGCTTTTCCTTCGAGTATCCGGCCAGGGTAATCAGACTGTTGGTTGGCATATTGTTTGTCGGATAATGATTCGTGCAATCAGCCGGCAAAGGTACTTCATATTCGGTTACAAACTGCTCTTTTGGGGCGTTTTTTCGAGGAAGTTGTGTATCTTTACGGCGGAAATTGACAATATTAAAAACATGCTGAAGTCAACTGATTCTTTTTTTAGCAGAAACAGTATGCTGCCGGTGGTGCTGGCTCTACTATTAGCGTTGGCGGCGACTGTTGCCACCGTCGAGATATCGGCCGGAATAGCCAGACAGAAACTTCAGCAGCAGGCTGACTCCGAAGCCGAATCGAAAGCGAATTACCTTAATTCGGTCGTCACTGTCAGTTATCGCTCCACCACATGGGTCATCAACAGCTTCCTCTCAGCCTTGCTCACTATTGAGTACGATACGAAAAGGGATAACGGAGACAGTGATTGCAGGTATATAATGAAGGAAAATGTGCGTCAGAGCCTCAGTATGGATAAACTGAAGGAAATGATGACCTCTTTTGTGAATTACAATTACGATTTCCATTCTGCGGTTTTTGTGTTTGAACCAGGTGTGATTGCTGATGCCCCGCTAAGGGGTTTTGCCTTGCAAGTCATGCCTGAAAGTACAACAATCCACGATTTGGTGGCTGAGGGATACAATGTCCTGAACGGGCATTTTTATCAAAGGGTGGCTAATTCCCATACCATGGTCATATCATCTGGCTCTGTCTCAGAAGCACACTATTGGGTGTCAACCTTCGCGGCTCCGATTTACCATGAGGACGGCAGATACCTTGGACAGTTCTGGGTCGATGCTGAGCCGGACTACACATCGGGAATCCTGTCGCGGTTCGGTTCGGAATGGGATGCGGTTGCCATGGTGTTGAACGATTCGCTGACTATAGTTTCTTCCAGTAAACCTGAGATGAACGGTGCCAGGCTGTCAAAGACGATGCGGCTGATTGAAGATATACCCACGACAGATGAATGGTTTAAGCAGGTGTGTAAGGGTGTGGATGACGACAATAAAAAGGTGTTCCGGTGTGAGGCCAATGGCATCCCCATTTGTACGTATGTCTTTCCTGTTCTGGCTCATACATATAACTTGGTAGTGGTGCAGTCGGAAGACAAGATATATCAGTCGGTCAACCGCTTCAAGGCATGGCTGTTTATTATCTCGGCCATTGGGCTGATAGCCGTCCTGTTCTGTGTTTCGTTTATAGTGTATGCTTTCCGACGGAAAACTATTTCGAACCGCCGGATGGAGTCGGAACTTAACACTGCCTCTGAAATCCAGCAGGGCATTCTGCCTGACAATCCAGGGCCGTCGGATTTACCTCCAAGCCTTGAATTGTATGGATATCAGCATCCCGCCAAGCAGGTCGGAGGCGATTTCTACGACTACCGCATCGTGGGTGACCGTCTCTATTTCTGCATTGGCGACGTGAGCGGAAAGGGGGTGCCCTCCGCGCTGGTCATGTCGCAGCTTTGCAGTCTGTTCCGATATGTGAGCCGTACCGAGACCGAGCCGCGTACAATCGTCAGTTCCATCAACAAGACGGTGATGGACCACAGCGACGACAGTGTTATGTGCACATTTTTCGTCGGTGCGCTCGATTTGAAGTCGGGCAGACTGGATTTCTGCAATGCCGGGCACACGCCGCCAATCCGTATTTCGGCAGCCGGAGACGCTGACGGCTATATGAATGTCAGGCCCAATATGCCCCTTTATGCCTTTGAAAACTGGAATTATGTGCAGGAATCAGTAGTGCTGCAAAAGGGTGACCGTCTGGTACTTTACACCGACGGTGTGACTGAGGCCAAGAATATGAAAAACTGTTTCTTCGGCTCTCAGGCTACCCTTCAGTCTCTTCTGGACGGGCGTGGTAAACCTTTCAAGGATATGGTCAGGGGGCTTTTGGACAATATCAAGGCTTTTGCCCAGAAGGCACGCCAGCACGACGATGTCACCATACTCTGCATCGGTTATCTGGGGTCAAAGTCTGTTAATCTCCATTTCGACCATTTGCGGAATGACGTTTCGGGAATTGTCGGAGAGGTGCTTGCCGCAACTGGGCGGACGGACGACATGCGCCTCAGGCTGGCATTGGAAGAACCATTGCAGAACATAGCAGACTATGCTTTCTCTCAGGAGCAGGACGGCTTTGTCGATATAATCGTTGACCCTGTGAACGATGCGGGCGAACTTTCAGTCACGCTGATTGACAACGGTGTCCCGTTCAATCCGCTGGAGGTGCCTATACCCGATGTGTCGCTGCCTGTTGAACAGCGTCAGGAAGGTGGTCTCGGCATCCTTTTCACACGACAGATTATGAAGAAGATGTCATATTCCCACGAACATGGCCGCAATTATCTGAAATTAACATACCAGACATTATGAATATCATTACAAAAACCGTTGACGGACAAACAACCGTCATTTTGGAGGGAATGCTAGACAGCTCTTCGGCAGCCAGTTTTCAGGAACTTGCCGGCAAACTGCTGGAAGAGGGAAAAAAGGATTTGGCTTTCGACCTTTCCGGTTTGGAATACACCTCTTCACAGGGGGTCCGGACATTCCTCACCCTGCTGAAGAGGTCTGAGGGCAAGATGGTTTTCCGCCACATACGTCCTGCTGTTCGCGAAGTATTTGACATGGCCGGTCTGAGCCAGATAATGGACATAGAAGACTGACAAAAGCCATGAAGCGGAAATCCGTACTGTCACAGTCGCAGGCGGGCATTTATTATGCCTGCCAGGGCGAAAACGCCAACTACCAGTGTGCGGCTCTCTATCCTCTGCCCTCGCAGGTGGATGTGGAGCGTCTCAAGTCTGCACTTGAGGCGGTGGTTAATGCGCATCCATACATGTGTTGCCATGTGGAGAACACGGTAGAAGGTCCTTTTATGGTGACAGGTGACACGTATCATATTCCAATCGTGGAAGCCGGTTCGATTGATATGATGCGTCCCGTTTTCTGCTATCCCATGGACCTTGACCACGGGCCGCTGTTCCGTCTGGAAATCTATAGGACTCTTGCCGGCAGTTTCCTCTATTTTGATTTTCACCATATTATCTTCGACGGTTCTTCCTTTGCCACCATTATGGCAGATATCACTTCGGCATACAATGGCGAAAAACCGGCAGGGGAACTTCTTGACGGGTCAGAAATAGCTGAGACTGAGCTCGCGGTGCGTAATAGTGATGCTTTTCAGCAACAGCGAGACTGGTATATCAAGACTTTTGCTCCTGCAGTCGAACTGGAGTGCCTGCCTGTGGCTTCGGCGATTGAACGCTCTGATAGTCAGCTTGGTGTAGTTGAGAAAGACTTCCGTCTTGACTTGACTGACACTCTTTTGAAGAGTATATGCACCAGGTTTTCCGTAAAGACTGGCGTTGTTCTTACTGCTGCATGGGGAAAACTCCTCGCCGACTGGAGCGCTCAGGACAAGGCACTGTTTTCAACCATTTTTCACGGGCGTACCGATGAACGGACACGCAGGAGTATCACCATGATGGTGCGCACTTTGCCCGTCTATATGGAAATGGGCCCGGAAAAGGGCATTGGAGAGTGGCTGAGGGAGGTTTCCGACCAAATGGAGGCTACCCGCGAAAAGAGTGCATATTCATTTTCCGACATGCATCAGGATATGGAACTGCATGCGGATTCAATGTTCGCCTATCACGGAAAACTTGCCCCGACCAAAATGTCTCCATTGAGGTTGAGTGGTTTTGACATTGAGGGAGAGGACTTGCGCAAGGCCATTCCGGGCACTGTGCTGAATGCACAGATGTTCAATACTTCGGGGGCTGGCCCGGGTTGTGACTTTACTATACGGTTGAGTTACGACAGTGCGCTTTATTCCTCTGAGATGATTGAATCCATGGTGGAATCATATACCGCGATAGTAAAGTCAATGGCTGTCGGTGCGGTGATAGCCGATATTTCCCCTGTGTCGGAGGCTCAGACTGAGTGGCTGGACGGGCTGAATCCTGCAGAAGAAATGTTGCCGGACTGCCCGCTCGGACTTTTGGAGCAGTTCCGTGGCCATGTTGCGCTGAGACCTGACCATATTTGCTGCGTGTCGGGCGAGCAGCGCTATACATACCGTCAAATCGATGAGATTTCTGACGGCCTTGCTGCGGATGTTCTGCGACGGGTCCACCCGGTAGAGGTGGCTTTGCCAGTGGTGAGTTTTGTCATACCGCGTGGTGAGTGGATGGTCATTGTTCCGCTGGCCATTGTCAAGGCGGGCTGTACCTACCAGCCGTTGGACGGCAGTTATCCTGCTGAGCGTTTGAACTTTATGGTTAAGGATTCGAAAGCACAGCTTCTGGTCTGTACCGAACCGCTTCGAAGTCTCCTTGACGAATGGGATGGCGAAGTGCTGCAGATAGACAATCCTAATGAGTATCTCGCATCGCCGCGTTTTGAGTTTGTACCTGCACAGCCTGACGATACGATGCTTTTGCTATATACATCAGGAACGACCGGCACTCCGAAGGGGGTGATGTTGACTTATCGTAATGTATTGACATTCTGTAAGTCCAATAACAAGCTGATTGGACTAGACAGTGACAGTATTGAGGCTTCGTATGCCAGTTACGGCTTTGATGCCTTTGTGATGGATTTGTGGGATACCCTTACTTCTGGGGCAGTCATTCACTTGTTGTCGGATGATGTCCGTTTTGATATGGAGGCGATTCGTGATTATCTGAACCGCGAAAGGGTTAGCCATTTGCTGATGACAACTCAGGTGGGTACCCAGCTGGTCACGAGTTACCCCGACCTGCCATATCTGAAAGTCCTTTGTGTGGGCGGTGAAAAACTTGCCAGTGTGACACCTCCGGGTTATACCTTTTATAATATGTACGGTCCGACGGAATCGTTGTGCTATGTTACATATTATAAGGTGGAGAAGGAAGAACTGAACATTCCGATAGGACGGGCCACTGATACGGCGCGACTATATGTGGTGAACAAGGCGGGCAAGCGTCTTCCTATGGGGGCCGCCGGAGAACTTTGGATAGCTGGTACACAGGTGTCCAAGGGGTATCTTGGACAACCGGAGAAAACTGCGGCTTCGTTTATTGACAATCCGTTTTGTGGCGGTTCTTGTTCGGATTCGGTTTCCGGTCCGTTTTCGACGGTTTATCGTACCGGAGATATAGTCCGTTACCGTGAGGACGGCGAGATTGAGTTCGTCGGACGGCGCGACGGACAGGTAAAGATACGCGGTTTCCGGGTTGAACTCAAGGAGGTGGAATCTGTAATCCGTTCATTTCCAGGGATTCAGGAGGCTACGGTTCAGGCTTTCGACCTTGATGCTGGCGGCAAGGCCATAGCGGCATACGTCGTTTCCGATGAAAAGGTTGATGTGGCTGCTTTGAATGCCTTTATTTTGGAGGAAAAGCCGCCGTACATGGTTCCGGCGATGACTATGCAAATTGATGCTATTCCGCTGAATGTCAACGGTAAGGTTGATGTGAAGAAGCTGCCAGAACCGAAGATGCAAGACTTGGATGAAGCAGTTTCGACAGTCCCGCTGAATGCACTGGAACAGCAGCTGATGGATATCATATCCTCACTGACCGGATGCGGGAAGTTCTCGGTCACTACTCCGTTGGCCTATGTCGGTCTTACTTCAATTTCCGGCATCAAACTCTCTGCGCAGCTGTTCAAGCATTACGGCATCAGCCTCTCAAACAAGGAACTTGACGGGACATCGACTTTGCAGTCTATTGAAAATCTGATTCTTGAGAGGTGGATGAATGCTGGGGGGGCTGATTCTTGTCCTTCGCGTGTTGAAACTTCTGGTTTGGAGGGGTTGGAGGCTCCACTTTCGAATGCTCAGACGGGGGTGTTTATGGAGTGTATGAAGAATCCTTCTTCTACTGTATATAATGTGCCGTTCATTGTCCGCTTCCCGTCAGAGGTTTCTGCTGTGGCTCTAAAGGAGGCTACGGAGAAGGCGATTGCTCTTCATCCGCTGATTCTGGCTCATTTTGACAATAGCGTTGACCCACCTCTTCAGCGGGTTAAAACTGGTGTCAAGCCGCTTGTGACTATTTCTGACAAGGGTGTCGATGAACTTTCAAAGGAGTTTGTACAGCCGTTTGACCTGCTTGCCGGACCTTTGTATCGGGCTGTTGTGACGGGCCATATTCTGCTCCTTGACGTGCACCATTTGGTTGTCGATGGCAGTTCGGTTAGTGTGCTGCTGCATGAGATTTGTGATTTGTTGGACGGCAAGTCGGTGTCGCCGGAGGTATGCTCTTTCTTTGATTATGTGCATGAGGAGCAGAAGAGGGATACTTCTTCAGAACAGGAGTGGTTCAAGAGCCAGTTGTCAACTGTTGAAGAACCGACGTCGATACCGGCAGATTTGCATGGAAAGGAACAGGACGGTCGTCAGGCAGAACAGGTCTTGACGGTTAATCACGATGAGGCAGAGCAGTGCGCCCGTCGGCTCGGTGTAACTCCGGCTGCGGTCTATCTTTCTGCTCTCCAGTATATTGCGGCCCGCTATGGCAATACGAAGGATGTTTGTCTCTGCACCGTTTCATCCGGTCGCGGGGATGTCCGCATAGCCGACACGGTGGGAATGTTTGTCAATACGCTGGCATTGGTTTCGCATATTACTGATGTTACTGTAGAGGAGTATATCCGAGGTGTGGCGGAAAAATTCAGCCGTACCCTTGACAATGAGCACTGGCCGTTTGCCCGTGTTGCGAACGACTATGGCATCAGTTCCGATATCATTTTTATCTACCAGCTGGGAGTTGTTGATTCTTTCTCGGTAGGGGGACGGCCTGTCACGATAGAGGAGATGGAACTGAACGCTCCAAAAACCAAGTTCTCGCTTCAGGTGGGCGAGCGTGATGGAAAGGTTTGTCTGATTGTACAATACAACGATGCTCTGTATTCTGCAGATGCCATGAAACGGTTGTTGTCATCGTTGGCACAGGTGCTGCATGTTTTTTCAGTACAAGGCGGTATGCCGGTTTCTGAGGTCTCAATCCTTTCTCCGGAACAGCAGGCTGAGGTCTCTGGTATGCATTGTCCTTTCACGGCGCCGCTGCCAATCCGAGTTTTCCATCAAGGTATGGAAAGGTGGGCTGCCGAAACGCCTGACAATCTGGCGATTATTGCTGTGGACAATACATTGACTTATAGGGAGTTCGACGGCATGGCCAACCGAATTGGCAATGCTTTGCTCGAAAGAGGCTTGAAACGTGGTGATGCAGTTGTGGTGTTGCTGCCACGCCGAAGTACTACAATTGCTGCATTTTTTGGCGTTATGAAGGCTGGGGGTGCTTTCATCCCTTGCGACCCGGAATATCCTACAGAACGTATCCGATTGATTGCTGAGGATTCGGGGGCGCCATACGTGGTGACGACTTCCTCGCTTGTGGAAAATTACGGTGTTCGCGGAGTGCTAATTGACGATCTGACGGCTTGTGCTGATGCCTCACAGCCTCCTGTCGATGTGGTTCCTGATGACTTGGCATATATGATTTACACTTCGGGCAGTACCGGACGCCCCAAGGGGGTGAGGGTAGCCCATAAGAATATTACCACGTTCATTACATCCAGTCCTCACCATGGTTTGCGTGCCATGATGGAGGTTTGTGAGCGTATTTGCAGCGTATCGACCATTTCATTCGATGCCTCTATCAGTGAATATGGCATGGCCTTGTTCAACGGCCGGACATTTGTCTTCTCTGACGAACAGGAGTCAAAGGACCCCATTGCGCTGGCTGCCCTTATGAGGCGGACAGGAGCAGATTATTTTGGGTGCACTAGTTCGCGGATGCTTCAGTATCTTGAACTTCCGGAATTTGTGGCATGTATTAAAAGGTGCAAGGCGGTGTTGCAGGGAGGTGAGAAGTTTCAGGAAGCCCTGCTGGCAAAGTTGCGTCTTTGTACTGATGCCGTAATAATCAATGGTTACGGTCCGACTGAAATCAGTATCGGTTGCAATGCCAGTAATCTTGAAGGTGATGCACAACTTACGGTTGGTAAACCCTTGCCGAACTATACGGAGTGGATTCTCGACAAGGACGGCAATGAACTGCCTGTCGGTGTGACGGGTGAATTGTGCGTAGGAGGCGAAGGGGTGACTCAAGGCTATAACAACCTGCCGGAAAAGACTGCCGAAAAGTTCATAACATACCGTGGCATGAGGGCCTTCAAGACCGGCGACTATGCACGCTGGCTGCCGAGCGGTGAGGTGGATATTCTTGGACGTACCGACAATCAGGTTAAACTCCGTGGCCTTCGCATTGAGCTTGGAGAGGTCGAAGGGGCTATTTCTCAGGTTGAGGGTATAAAGAATGTTGTGGTTAAAATCTGTAACTTGCAGGGACGCGACCATTTGAGTGCATTCTTTGTCGCTGACAGAGATGTTGATATAGCCTCGCTGAAATCCGAAATTGGCCAGACGCTTACGGCCTATATGGTGCCTACGGCGTACCTGCAGATGGACCGGCTTCCGATTTCTCCTAATGGGAAGGTTGATTTGAAGGCGTTGCCGCAGCCGCTTCTGGCCCAGAGTGACAGTGAGTATGTGGCTCCGGTGGGTGAAGCCGAGAAGTTCTATGCTGAAACTTTTGCTTCAATTTTAGGATTGGAGCGGGTAGGGGCTACGGATTCGTTCTTCGACCTTGGCGGCACTTCGCTTGTTGTTATGAAACTGGTTATTGCGGCACAAAAAGCGGGGTACAAACTGACTTATGCGGATGTGTTTGGTAATCCTACGCCGCGGGCTCTGGCTTTGCTTTCTGCTGACAGTGTGCGGGCGGACGACGGAAAAACGGCACACGACCCGGATGATGATATCCGCTCGTTTGACTATTCCGGCATTGACGGCCTGTTGAAAGCTAATGACTTGGAGCATTTCATGTCGGGCGGTTCTGCGCGACCTCTTGGAAGTGTGCTGCTGACGGGTGCAACCGGGTTCCTTGGCATTCATGTACTGCGCTGCCTGCTGGATGATTATCCATCGACCGTCATTCACTGCCTGCTCAGGCCCAAAAGAGGAATTGCTGCCAAGGACCGGCTGCTGCAGATGCTTTATTACTATTTTGAGCGTAAATGTGACGATTTGCTTGGCAAGCGCATTTTTGTCCATGAGGGGGATGTGACTTCTCCGATTCAAATTGATGCTCACATAGATACGGTCATTAACTGTGCTGCGCTGGTGAAGCATTTTTCCAAAGGAACGGAGATTGAGGATGTGAACGTGGGGGGTGTGCGGAATTGCATCGATTTTTGCCTTTCCACTGGGGCCCGGCTTATTCAAATCAGTACTTATTCCGTCGCTGGGGCCTCGGTCAATGGTCAGCCTGACATCAAGGCGTTTGATGAGAAAATGCTGTTTGTCGGTCAGCGCATCCGTAACCAGTATGTCCATTCTAAGCTGATGGGAGAGCGTCTGCTTCTCGATGCGGTGGTATATAAGGGACTGGATGCTAAAATAATGCGTGTCGGTAACCTGTCGGCCCGCTCCGAGGACGGCGAGTTCCAGATTAATCTGGCGGCTAACAGTTTCATGGGACGACTGCGAATATACCGGATGCTTGGCGCTCTGCCTTTTTCGGCATATACGTCGCCTGTGGAGTTTTCCCCAATTGATGAGACTGCATCGGCCATTTGTCTTCTGGCCCAGACCAATTCGTCGTGCTCGGTTTTCCATCCGTACAACAGCCATTTCCAACTGCTGGGCGATGTGCTGTCGCGCATGAAATCGATAGGAACCGATTTGCAACTGGTTGAGGAAAACTGTTTCATCGAATTGCTGAATGCTGCAAAAACTGATCCTTCCAAACAGGAACAGCTTTCCGCCATGCTGGCCTACGAAAACCACGAAAGCGGCGAGTTTGTCCAGGCCATTCCACCGTCAAACGATTATACCCATCAGGTACTTCTCCGAATGGGTTTCCGCTGGAGCCTGGTTTCCTGGGACTACATAGACCAGTTCCTCCAGCTCAACGGAGGATGGCTGTAGGCTGCCCCTTCTTTTCAAAAGTGAAAATTTTTCTCTACATTTGTCGTGCCTTTAGCGCAAGACACTTTTTTGAATTGAGCGTTACGATATTACCAGCTCTGGAATCCGGACAATTCCTAATATGATTTTGCAGTCCGCAGCTACAGAACAGTAATGGACGTAGTCCCCCACGCTCATTTTTTTGTTTGTACCATGCTTGGGGGGCGGTGGAGTAAAAGTATGTAGAAATGAACGGGAAAAATCAGACAACAATCAAACATGGTGACACTATGAAAAGCACAAAGACACTTCTGTCATGCATCGTAATGTGTATGACCCTTTTTTCCTGCACGCAAAACGAGGAATCTCATCCCGGGCAGGTAATCTTCAGCGTTGATGATTTTGTCGTGGAAGGGAACACCAAAACCAACTGTGACCCTGCCAATGACTATGACATTACATGGGCCAGCGGTGACACTATTGGAATTTTCTCCATTGAGGACTTTCAGGAACTCTTTGTCATCCCTGCCAATCAGGTAGGTGAATCTTCTGCCACTTTTGACGGCGGCCACTTGGGCGTGAAGAACGGGAAAACATACTATGCCTACTATCCGTTCAGCGTTGAGAATTTCAAGTCTGCCGAATCGAAGACCAAAATCCATGTTGCCTATACAGGTCAGTCGCAGACAGGGACGCAATGTGATGCAGTCGCATACGATTACACTTTCTCCGATTGGAAGGCTGCCACTGACGGTGATGCCAGTTTCCAGTTCCATCACGTTGGAGCATTACTGGTGCTGAGGCTTCCGCTTCCTGATGATGCGACCTACAACAAGCTGACCATAATGGCAGACGGAGAGGTCATCCCGACAGAGGGGACATACGACCTTGCCGCAGCCAAAGAAGGCAACCCGGCATTTGTGCCAACGGACAAGTCATCATCCCTGTCGATGGAACTGAAGGACTTTACAGGCACCGCAGGCGACGTATCGGTCTTCTACATGATGCTGCCTCCCTGCGACCTGAGTTCATCCACCCTGACAGTCGAGCTTACCAATTCGGCAGATACGTCCTGCTACTTCATCGAATCAAAAAACATCACGGCAGGCACACTGTACATAGTCAACGGCCACGGTTATGTCGATCTGGGCCTGTCTTCCGGCACCCTTTGGGCCACCTGCAACATGGGTGCCTCAAAGCCTGAAGATTACGGCGACTACTTTGCCTGGGGCGAGACCACTAGCTACAATAGCGGCAAGAAAGACTTTGGGTGGAACACCTACAAGTGGTGCAAAGGTTCGTACACCACCATGACCAAATACTGCACAAGCAGCAGTTACGGTACTGTCGATAACAAGACCGAATTGGATCTTGCGGACGATGTCGCCCGGGCCAACTGGGGCGGGAGTTGGCGTATGCCGTCTTCTGCCCAGATAGACGAGCTGATTAGAGAATGCAAAACCAGATGGAACGATGACAAGGCTGGATTATATTTTTATAGCAGGAGGGGCTACAGGAGAATGTTCCTGCCGGCTGCCGGCTACTTCAGTGGTTCCACGCTCTATGAGGCTGGCGAAACGGCTGACTATTGGTCGAGTTCGCTCTCCAAAGGCGACCAATTCGAAAACGGAACCCGCTACGGGAGCGAACTGACCTTCAGCATAAATGATATATACCGGGACGGCCACATCCGCTGCATTGGTCAAAGCGTGCGCCCTGTGATAAATCGATGATTGCATCCCATCAAATCGATGATTGCATTCCATCTAGGAACGGAGATTCCCTGCCTCGCGGATGAATATTGCAGGGCATCAGGAATTTTGTAAAACTTTCTTCCTATTCCTTGTTGGGAACCCCCAAGTGTTTTGTTGCCCTACCTCTGCTTGCTTTT
>DCHH01000120.1:19841-47085 GCA_002315625.1 Bacteroidales bacterium UBA1757 | reverse complement strand
TGGGGCTTGTGGAAGGGGTTGACGGAAAAGATGGTAATCATGAAATGACCCAAAGGGGTATATCGGTCATTTCGCTAGAAGTATATACTAACCAGCCAGAGGTAGGGCAACCACCAGCCGCCACAACCCGCTGCAACCCGCATCCGCTGCCCTACCTCCCCGCCCGCAACGAACATTTCCGCAAAACCAGCCAGAGGTAAGGCAACCGCCAGCCGCCAAAACCCGCTGCAACCCATATCTGCTGCCCTACCTCCCCGCCCGCAACGAACAACAACAAACCATACCAACCGCCATACATCTACACCATATAACTAAGGTGTAGGGGAAAAGATAATAATTCATTACTTTTGCGCACAAGAAACAAGTATTAATATGAAATCACGAACTGCAATAATTTCTTTTATTGCCACATTCTTTATCCCGTTCATTGTTTTTGCTCAGTATGATGAACGTGAGTCCGGGCTATATGCCATTGTTGGCAATGAATCCAAACCTTTGAGTTTGCTCGACGGTATGCTTTATACTGTTGATAAATCGCAGGTCACAATCCTTTATGATGGTGAAACTGCCGGAGTTGTTGCCGCTGACACCTTCGTGCTCGTGGTTGGCCATGATAAGTTGTTCTATTTCAACGACCCTTTTATTGAGTCACTGACTCCGGATGAACTTATTATTTTACCTCTCAAAGTAAATAAGAGGAAACATCGCATGGAATGTCAGCCGGGAAGGGTTTCTGAGATAGGCAACTTTGGCCTTGTCAGAGTGAATAGAGGAATTGATTTCCGATGGAATAGGATAACTGATAATTCTTTTGGAATCAAGGTGACAGGTCTCACTCCCGGCGAATATGAAATATCCGTCCCCGTTCAAGGAAGTAACGACTTTCGAGACCGTGAAAGCTATGGTTTCACGATTAAGCAATGTGAAAAAAATAAGTTGAACAGGCAACAATAAAACATTTCTCAAATTCCAATCTTCAAAAGACCTCATGAAAAGAATCCTTGCGGTTGCCGCGCTCTGCCTTTCATTATCTATTTATACCCAGTCGGTTTATGCCCAAGAGCATGCCAGCATAGACATTAGTGCCGAATCTCCGTCCGGGCTCATCGACCCGATGCTCTACGGACAACTTTTTGAGCACATCTATTTTTCTGCGAACAACGGCGTGTGGCAGGAACTCATCTATGAACGTTCCTTCGAGCCCGAACATTTCCCGGGAATCCNNCCCCCGCGACGGATACTTCGACGGATGGTACATGGACGACGACCAGGTGCTCCACTCCCCGACCCGATACGAGCAACCGTTGAACATAACAACCATTGATTCAGACGACTATGACATCTCAATGGAGGTCAACTGGCGCTCCTACCGCCTTGCCCGTCGCTCCTGGAGCGGAGGACTGATGGACATCCGCTTTGCCGTCAAGAGCCAGTCCGACGGCGAGCCATACTTCGTGCGGCTCCACAACCCATACTACGAGGTTCGCACCTTCACCCCCGCCCAGACGGAATCACAGATTCGGGCAGCCGCCGATGCCGAAGCAAAAGCCAAAGCTCAGGTTCAAGCCACCGCTCCCAATTTCTCAATTGCCAAGTTAGTGGAAAAAGAGATGCCCGCAAGAGGGGGATGGCCGGCACGCATGATCAAGACGTTCGACCCAATAGTCTCCCAGACAGCCACATCGTCGCAAATCAACGAAAACCAGGATTGGCACAAACTCCGCATAGTATGCCGCGCAAACTCCGTCACCGTCTATTGGGACGGAAAGAAAGTCCTTTCCGACAAGCAGTTAGAGAGTACCGGCCACAACGATATCGTTTTCTGGGTCAACTATACCGAAGCCACCTACCGCAACATCCGCGTAACCTCTCCAAAGGGGGATATCACCTATTTCGAGGGGACTCCCGAAGATGTCAGGATTCCAGCTGTGGCCCCCCAGTGGACGCCTTTCGGGGAGGCACAGTATGCACTTGTAAAAGGTGATGCCATCAATATGGACTATTCGCAAAAAATCACCGCCACCACCAAAAGCGGCATCCAACAAGGTCCGCAGAACGTCATTGCCGGCGAGACCTTCGTCGGTTCCATTTACGCCAAGGGTGAGGGGCTCCTCTCAGTAGGGCTCCGTCAAGGCGACAAATTCATTGCGGAACAGAGGCTCGGTACCCCTGGAAAAGAGTGGACAAAATACGACATTTCACTCCCCGCCGGCGATTATAACGGCGATGCCGATTTTGCAATCTGTGTGGAGAACGGCGCCGTCCAAGTCGATCAGGTGACCCTATCCACTGCAACTGGCAAGGCCAACGGCGGCTTCCGTCCCGATATCCTTCAAACCGTCAAGGACCTCCATCCCACCTGCCTTCGCTGGCCGGGGGGCGGCTACGTCGCACAATACTACTGGCAATGGGGCATCGGTCCGCAGGAGCAGCGCCAACGCTGGCCCCACTGGATGTGGATGGACTATGACCAGAACTGCTTCGGCACAGACGAGTTTATCCGTTTTTGCCGCGAAGTGAACACAGAGCCCGTCATCGTGGTTTCCGTCCATTTTGAGCGTCCCGCCGAAGAGCACGACCAGATTCTTGCCGACGCCGTCAACTGGGTGCGCTACTGCAACGAACCCGCTACCGGCGAATGGGGGGCCAAACGGGCCGCCAACGGACACCCTGAGCCCTACAACGTCAAGTACTGGGAAATCGACAACGAAATGTGGGAAATGGGCATAGAGAAATATGAAGCGGCTGTCCGTGAGTTCTCCACCGCCATGCGGGCCGTCGATCCGACAATCCGCATCATTGCCTGCGGCGGATTCCCCGAGGATGCCGGTTTCATCAACCGCTCCGGACGCTATTTCGACTACCTCAGCCTGCACCACTACGAAGGGCAGAACGGCTATGCCACAGGCCCGCAAAGACTTGGGGAGCAGTACGACCGCTATGCCAAGATGATTGCCGAAGGACCGAACCCGAACATCAGACTCTTCATTTCCGAATGGAACCTGCAGAGTATCGACTGGAGAACCGGCCTCTTTGCGGGAGGTTTCCTCAATGCCTGCGAGGCTCGTGACGTCGTGGCGATGGGGGCTGCCGCCCTGTTCATCCGTCGCACCGATTCCCCGGACTGGAACAATGCCTTCATCAATTTCGACTACAAGGATGTTTTCGTGGCACCGAATTACCAGGTCACCGAACTCTGGTATGACCATTTTTCAAGGTACCGCCTCTCATACACGGGCGACACCAAGTCTCTGAGCGTCATGACAACCCTTTCCGAAAACGGTCAGGAGGTCATTGTCAAGATTGTCAATCCGACGGAAAAGCCCTGCACACTGGACATTTCCGGTGACTGGAAGGGGATTTCCGATGCCTCATACGAATATTTCGCCCCCGGCAGCCTGAAGGTCAGCAACAGCATGGAGCATAAGGATGCCGTTGCCCGCAAGACCCAGGAAATCCTCCCCTCAGACAATAAGATTTCCCTTCAGGTCGAGCCCTACTCAGCCGGTGTGCTGACGATAGGGATGCCCTGATTTCGTGAAGGGCATCCTGAATCGGCATACTGGAATATTCCCAATCGTTAACAAGGGTCTTGAAGTTTGTTTATCACACTGAATATCATTCATCCTCGTCTTCGTCCTCATCTTCGTCCTCGTCTTCATCCTCATCTTCGTCCTTTTCTTCGTCCTCCCAATCAAGTATGCTCAGGAATTTGTTCCAGCCTGTCTCAACGCAAAATGCCGACTTTGAAATAACCTGTTCATACTCAGACTCATTGGAGGCGTATTTATCCTTCTTGACGATATACACAAGTGTATTCATCGGCAGATCTTCATACTCCTTATCATATTTATCGACGTAACTTGTGCTCACCGCAGCATTGAGTTTGTCCATTACTTTCCGAGCCTGAAGTCTGACTCCCTCAGAGAAGACAGTGTCGGGTGCATTCTGTAAATTTGTGACGAGCTGTGAAAAATCAAAGCAACTCCATTCATTTCCGTTATACAAATCCTTGACGTATTGATTGTAATTGTCCTTATTGTCATCGTATGTCTTGACAATAGTATCAACCAGTATTTTAATTTCCGCATTCAGCGTTGCCACTTTCGACAGTTCCCAGATACTTTCATCATAATCCGTCAGATCATTATCAACAATAATGTCGCGGATTTTCTTATACGCAGAGAACGGAGCCGCATCAGTGTTCAGAACGTCCATAAGCTCAGACATCTCGATTCCTTTTGTAGAGGAACAGGATGCGATAAGATAGGAGGCACCGGACTTTGCAATTTCTGAGACATTCTCAATAGTATTCATACAGCAGGCATCCATATAGACACAGACCTTGGAAGCGGCCGAACTCCTGCTGATTCCTTCACCGATTTCCCTGGCAGTCATCGGGACAGAGGATGAATCATTATCATCACCGAAATTGTAATCCCATGACAATCCCTTGGTTACGACATTCTTCTTGAAATAATCCTGAGCAGGGTCCCATCCCGCGCCGTGACCGGAGATATCAATGAAATAGTTGTTTGCCGTATAATTCGCATCAATCCAATTAATGAAATTCCTCAAGGTATCAGGTTCCCACAGTCTCTTCAATTCGGATTCTTCATAATATGAAAAACCATCCTTATCCTTTGCTTCCTTGATCAGATTATACAGATACCTGGCTCTCGCAGCAAGGGTGTCCTGTTTGGTGGTTCCTTCATACACCTTTTCAGTTGTCAGTTTCACAGCCTTCTTCACAACCATCCGATAAGTGTGTTTCAACTCGGGAACTATCTGAATAGAACTTGCCTGTGGGGTGTACTGGATAATATAACGCACTTTCTCAGTAGGGCCTTTCTCGAAAATATCAGTTAAATACTCAACGAAATCGTTATCCAGATTCTCATCTCCTGAGGCATAGAACAGATATGCATAGTCAGCCACAGACTTAGGCTCGCTTACCACGACGGAACATGTTACCTTACATAATCCGCCATTGGCAGCAACAGTCACACTTGCGTTTCCGGCCGCGACCGCTGTAACGGTTCCGTTGGAATCGACAGTCGCAACCTTTTCGTCTGACGATGAAAAGCTGACAGTTTTATCGGTGGCATTCTCCGGGGCTAATTTGACCGTGAAAGCTTTTGTTTCACCTATGTTCAGAGACATAACTGACGGGGTAACAAAAATATCAGTCACCTTGACAACTGAAGGTTCAGGCTCCGGTGCAGGTTGTTCTTCTTTACTGCAGGAGTTAAACACCATTGCCGCCACGCAGACGGCCAGAAAGTAGGAAAGTTCTCTTTTCATAGTAAACGACTTGTTTTGGTTCCGCAAAGATAAACTTTTATGTCCAATTGCCACATCAATGTAACGTTGTATTATTTGTTTCATCAATATCACTCCTTATCTTTGTCAGGTTAGAAAAAATGTAACTACTCAGGTGCCCCAGCCATAGCCAATCCGGCCACGACTAGACATCAATGAAAAATATAGCAATGATATTACGCTCCGGCAAGGGTTGCAATGACCCGAAGAACCTCGAATGGGTTCTGCCCGTTCTTGACCGCCGTCTGGATGACGGAGGCAACGGTGGCGTAGTTCTCGACGCCGGTTTCAGTACGGAAGCAGCCGCTGACCTTGAGCTTGGTTTTGGCAGGACGCAGGGCCTTCTCGCTGTCGTTGTTCGTTGGCGGAAACTCCGGATTCGTCAGGAAGGTGAAGATGTAGGCTTTGTGTTTTGCGATGCTTTTCTTGAGCTTGTCGAGCTCGGTCTCGTCACCGTTCTCCTTTTTGTAGAACGGAGGTCTGGAGAGCAGTTCGTCAAGCCTCTTCTCCATTTTCATTCTCACTTCCTGTCCTGTGTCCCCCTTGTTCCTGCCGTGGACGGAGTCCCTCAGGAGATCCATCATGTCGAGGCTCCATGCATCGTCGGGAAAGGCCTGCATTGTGTAAGTGAGGTTTCTCAGAAGGTGGGCTATGCATATCTGGTGATCATCCATCCCGACTTCGCCCATGAAGTAGGCCGGCCATCTGTCCGTCACCCACGCCTTTCCGCCGAGCTCCTCCGGGGTGAAATTGTCGTTGATGACATTGTGGCCACGGCTCTTGTCGAATGCAAGATAAGTCGCAACCGCATTCTGGAAGGCCCAGAGCCAGTTGTTCTTGCCGTTGACATTGACCCCTGTCTCGTCCGCTCCTGCAACCGTTCCGTTTGCCACCTTTTTGCGGATAATCTCGTACGGAGTCTTGGAAAGCTTCCTCATGGAGTTCAGCATATTGGACACGGAACCCTCGCTTATGTGAAGTCCGAATATGGTCTCAAGAAGATGTGTGAGCCTCTTGAAGGGGATGTTCTGATAGGTGCTCAGATAGGAGACGAGTGCGGTAATGTTCGGGCCAAAGGACATCGGCGCATTGACCGCTTCGGGAAACAGCCCTTTGCTGCAATGTCCGCAAGTGCACTTCACCTGCATCTGAAGATGGTTTATCACCTCGGCGGCAATGGGGAGCGGAATGTCGACCACCTGCCTGGTTGCGCACACCGTGGCGGAGTCCATGTCCAGAGGCTTTCCGCAAACAGGGCAGACGGCCGCCGGGAACCAGCGCTCCGTATATGTGGCACTGTCAGACTGAAGCCTTGTGCTTCCAGTATGCCCATTCTGTCCGCCAGTCTTCTTCCCGGACGGCTTGCGCTGGGATTGGGTGTGCGGGATGCCTATTGGATTCTTGGACGGAGGCACACTGCTGTTGGCGCTTGTCTTGACGACCTTCCTGGCATCAATGTTCTTTCCGGCCTCGAGTTCGGCTATTTTGGTCTTCTGTTCGGCTATTTCAACTTTCTGTTCGGCTATTTCAGCCTTAAGCTTGTTGATTTCAGCCTCCTGACGGGCAATGTCCCGGTTCAGCGCATCATTGACAAGCGTCTGTTCGTGAAGTTTCTCGGCAATCTCCCCGGAGCGGAGATCTTCGGAGTATCCCATCTCTCTGAGAAGCTGCCTGCGTCGCCTTGTGAGTTTTATCCGCTCAGCCTCAAGGCTCTTTTTGAGGCCAGTGCTAAAGTTCTTTTCCATGCCTCAAAGTTACGCATAATAAATGGAACTACCAAATTTAATTTATTGTATATCAACTCGTTAAATGGCATTTGCAAGCCTTTTGCAGGTATGGAAGACCGTCTGCAGGACGGATGGTATGAAAAAACATTGGGCATCACACAGTGGGCCAAATGCGATGACAGAGGGCATATTACCATCATTCCCAAGACTCGAAAATCAGTCCGATGGACAAAGAAAAATTATTTTAAGACAGACAATAACAGGTTGATGAAAACCCCGCTTCAACTTAAAATACAGGTCAGGCTGGGGGTACCTGAGTAGTTACGAAAAAATCAATTATCACAATAATGACAAAAAAGCTGTTATTCCTTCTATTCATCTTTGTAACTTCTTGTCAATCAGAACGTTGGACTACAGCCGAAAAGGAACTGGTCTGTGGGTCGCCTCATGTGATGCGGGTACTGTCGGTTGACAACCCAGAGGATTATGCTGTTCTTAATAGTATCAGCCGGGATATTCCCTTGTCCGCTCTTCGCGGGGAAGTGTATAAAACACTGACTGACAAGATGGTGGCGACTGTGACAGACCCTTCTCAGGATGGTGTTGGAATTGCAGGGCCCCAGGTCGGAATCTCACGCCGTATAGTGGCCGTTCAGCGTTTTGACAAACCAGGCGAACCGTTCGAGGTCTATCCGAATATCAAAATCATTGCGATGAGGGGCGAAAAGGAACCAGGCCCTGAGGGCTGTCTCAGCGTACCTGGGAGGCGGGGAACTGTCTTGAGGAGTCGCGACATTGATATACGTTACACTTCTGTCACTTCGCTTCGGGATACCGTCGAGACGGTAAAAGGCTTTACCGCTGTGATTTTTCAGCATGAATGTGACCATCTGGACGGAATTATCTATACCGACAGGTTGTGGGCTGAGAAGGAAGCATGGTATTATGGAGATTCAGTTGCTCCCGCTTCAGTTGACGTCTTCTATATCTGTTCTACGGACGTGGTTTCTTCGAAGGGTGCAGACGGGAGCGAGACTTTCAATGCCGTGCTGGACAGTGCGGAGCGGGATGCGTTGAGGAAGGAAATTGACTATGTCCAAAAGAGGATATTTCCCGACTCGCTGAATTTCTACTCACCGTATTATCACCAGGTTACGATGAATGGTTTATTCGACGGGGCGGCTTCAGACCACCTTAGGAAGGCGGCATTGGAGGTTCGTGATGCCTTTGATTATTATATGCGGCATTGGAATGACGGACACCCTTATATACTGGCAGGGTTCAGCCAGGGGGCAATGCTGACGGTCGATCTGTTGCGGAATATGACGGACGAGCAGTATTCCCGTCTTGTTGCCGCATATTCAATCGGCTACGGGCTGGATTCAGCGGATATCGCTGAACCTCACATAGTTCCTGCTGCTGGAGCATACGATAAGAGGGTATGCATTTCGTTTAATTCCGTTTCAGACACGTCCGGTCTCTGGCCGCTCGTGCAGCACAATGCCGTCACCTGCATCAATCCGGTGAACTGGCGGACGGATGCCGTTCCAGCCACGTTTGAATATGGTTCATCGACTCTAAGCGTCTCCCTCGACACTCTCCGCCACGTTCTCTTGGTTCCCGATTTCAAAGCCGAACCATCTCCATACTGGCCAGCATCCTGCCTGCACCACTACGATTTGCTGTTCTACACCCACTCCTTGCGCAAAAATGCACTTGACCGCGCTTATCAACAAAACTAAGCAATGGGAAAAAAATAACAATTCCAATGAAGAAAACCTGTAAAATTACCCTCATGCTAGTGGTAATGAGTATGTGTCTTAGCACTATCAATGCTCAGAAGTCCGCAGATAACGCTTTGACTGACAAGTTTGTAACAGAAAAAGGGACCGAAGTGCTGGTCTGCCCCATCAAACATGGAAGCGTCAGGGTGAAAATGGCCGACAGTTGGATTTATATCGACCCCGTCGGAAAGGGAATTGCCCCCGCGACAGACTATTCCCTTCTGCCCCCGGCCGATGTGATTCTCATCACCCATAACCATGGCGACCACCTCGATGCCGATGCCATTGCACAACTGACAAAAGACAATACGTTGATTTATGCCAATGCTGCAAGTCATGAGCTGTTGGGAAAAGGAAATGCCATGGCCGCAGGCGAGTCAGTCCAGTTGTCAAACGGAGTACTTCTCAAAGCCGTTCCAGCCTACAACACCAGCAAAGAGCATCAGAAGTTCCATCCCCAAGGGCGTGACAACGGCTACCTGCTGACCGTTGACGGCTTTACCGTCTATATTGCCGGCGACACCGAAGTAATCCCCGAAATGGAGAATCTCGGACATGTCGATGTGGCTTTCCTCCCCTGCAACCAGCCCTACACAATGACACCCGAACAACTTGCCCAGGCCGCCCGCCTAATCCGTCCCAGAGTTCTCTACCCCTACCACTGCAGCAACACCGACCTTTCATCGCTTCCGTCCATGCTCGAAGGGCTAAATATCGACCTAAGAATCCGTTGATTTCGTATTTTTCGCGTATCATTCGCGAAAAATACGAAACCACAAGTTAACCCCCAAAACAACTAATTATGAAAAAGTCACTTATTGTTCTGTCTCTTATTTGCGGACTCTATTGCGTTCCCGTGCTCTCAAAACAGTCTGACACCCAGACTGATGAAGAACGACGTATCCCCGACTACACCATTCCCTACCAGATTCCGACCGAAGGAGGCATCCTTGATGTACTGAATTCCATCCGTCAATATTATGAGCAGACTGCGGAAAGGACCATCATAGACAGCAAGACGGGAAAGGCAATTACCGATACCCGTAAAGCCAATCCCAATGCGAAAGTCAATCCAGGATTTGCCACGAGCTGGTCATATACACACGGTGTGGTGCTCTCTGCCTTCGATTACATAGACAACCTGACCGGTGACCCGAAATACTTTGCCAACAACAAGGCATTCTTCGACTATGTCAGCAAATGGGCTCCCTATTTCAAGGAGAACAATCTTGAGGGATGGAAAGAAATCACGCGCATGTCGGCCCTTGACCACTGCGGCTCGATTGGCGCGGCCCTTATCAAGACCTATCTGAAAACCGGGAACAAGGATTACCTGCCCCTTATCGATAGGGTTGAGCAGCACATAATGCACGACCAGTTCAGGCTCAAGGACGGCACACTGGCCCGTCATCGCCCTCAGTATATTTCGGTATGGGCTGACGACATGTACATGAGCGTCCCTTTCCTCATTAATCGCTATGTGATGACAGGCGATACCCTTTATGCTGACGATGCCGTCCGTCAGGTTCTGCAGATGGCACATTATCTTTTTGACCCCCAGATGGGAATCTTTGACCATGGATGGAGCGAGGTATCGGCCGACTATGACCCCAAGTTCTATTGGGGAAGAGCCAACGGATGGGTAATGATGTCTATGGCAGAAGTCCTGGACAGACTTCCGGAAGGTTACAAGGGACGTGCGGAAATCCTTCATCTTTATCGGACAATGGTACAGCGACTTGCAAATCTGCAGGGGGGCAACGGCTTCTGGCACAACCTGCTTGACAAGACCGACACGTTTGAAGAGACCTCTTGCACAGCCATGTTTACCTACGCCGTAGCCAAGGGCATCAACGAGGGATGGATAAGCCATGTCTATGGCCCGGTTGCCATCACTGGGTGGAACGCCACCCGTAGTGCAGTGCGCGAAAACGGCATGGTTGACTGGTCGGTTGAAGGTACGACCTTTGCCCACGACAATAGCTACTATTACCACCGCGGGCACACTGTCTATTCCACTCACGGCTACGGGGTTGTCCTTTATGCCGGTGCCGAAATAATCCGCCTGCTCAACAACCCCAAAATTGAGATTCTGGCCCCGAAGGACCGTTCCGTCAACTCAACCATTCATTTCCTTCGCCGCAGCGACTGGGAAGCCAAGAACCCCGACCTCGTCGAAGAAGTCCGCTCCCTCGGCGCCATCAAAAGCAAATAACCCCCTGACACCCAGCACCATAAAAATACTGCACAGATACATTATCGTGTCTGTGCAGTCAGTTAGAAAATGAAAGGCTTAGTAGGTCACCTTGGGTTCGAGTTCGGCGGCCTGGGCAATCATTTTTTCGAGTTCTACTACAGCGGGGACGCGGTGGCAGATTCTCTTCTCCTCGTTGACCTCGACAAGCTTGGGCTGGAGATTGGCTGCTACGCGGTGACGGAACTCCTTGACTGTGTCAACACCAGCGGCCTCGAGAAGTTCGGCAAACTGACCGGCGATGCCGTTGATGCGGAACAGGTCGGAATGGTTTGTCCATTTGAGAATCAGTTTCTCGCTGATGCCAGTGGCTTCTGCCATAGCGATACGTCCTTTCTTGGTGGCGCATTTTTCCAGAAGTTCTTCAGTTGTCTTGATGCCGGCTTCATTCAGCTTAGCGGCGTAAGCGGGTCCGATGCCCTCGATTTGATCGATTTTGTAGCTCATGATAAGATGAATTAGTTACTTTGTTAATAGAGAGTCCGCAAATATAGTGTAATTTTTGATATTTATACAAACTCCGCCATAAAAAAGTCAAACCTGACGCATAGCACCATTTCGCGGAACTTTCCTTATTTTTGCAGCATACAAATCCTAGGCACTATGGACAGAGCATCATACATTTCCCGTCAGTTCCAGATTGACGAAAAATCAGTAGCCAACACAATTTCCCTGCTGGACGAGGGGGCAACAATTCCATTCATAAGCCGCTACCGCAAAGAGCGTACCGGCGGGCTGGACGAAGTGCAAATCGGGATAATTGCCGACCTGTCTGACAAGTGCAAGGAACTCGACAAACGGCGCGAAACCATTCTTGCCACCATTGAGGAGCAGGGCAAGCTCACCCCAGAGCTGAAGGCCCGCATTGAGTCCTGCACCGAAATGACCGTCCTTGAGGATATATATCTTCCGTTCAAGCCCAAACGCCGTACCAGGGCACAGGTAGCCCGCGAAAAGGGTCTGGAACCACTTGCAGCCATGCTCATGAAGCAAGAAACACCCGACCCCCAGCGGCAGGCGTTACGATTTGTCAACGGGGAGGTTTCAGACAAAGAAGAAGCGCTTCAGGGAGCATGCGACATCATTTCCGAATGGGTCAGCGAGAACGAGCGCTCACGCAACACAGTCCGCGGACACTTCCGCCGGGAAGCCGTCATCACCTCCAAGGTTGTCAAAGGAAAAGAACAGGAAGGGGAAAAATACCGGGACTATTTCAACTTCTCAGAGCCGTTGAAACGCTGCTCCTCACATCGCTATCTGGCCATTTGCCGAGGGGCTGAAGAGGGGGTCCTGCGGTTTTCAATTTCACCCGACGACGAAAGGTGCATCGAAGACCTCGAAGGCCAGTACATCAAGCGCGGAGGGTCACATGCATGTGCCGAGTTGGTGGGTGAAGCGGTCTGTGACGGGTTCAAGCGGCTGATAAAGCCATCAATTGAAACCGAGTTTGCCAACATGACCAAGGAGAAGGCCGACGATGAGGCCATCCTTATTTTTGCCGAAAACCTTCAGCAGCTCCTGATGGCCGCCCCATTAGGCCAGAAACGGATTATGGGCATCGACCCCGGATTCCGCACGGGCTGCAAGGTGGTATGTCTGGATGCTCAGGGCAAGCTGCTCCACAACGAAGCCATCTTTCCCCACGAGCCTCAGCGGCAATGGACTCTAGCGGCAAAGAAAGTCGCTCATCTGGTGGAATCGTATGATATACAGGCTATTGCCATCGGGAACGGAACGGCCTCTCGCGAGACCGAATCTTTCATCAAGAGCATCCGTTTCGACCGGACGGTCCAGGTGTTCGTCGTCAGCGAGAACGGCGCCTCGGTCTATTCCGCATCCCCCATCGCCCGCGAAGAGTTCCCCCAGTACGATGTCACCGTTCGCGGAGCCGTTTCAATCGGCCGCCGGCTGGGAGACCCGCTGGCCGAACTTGTCAAAATTGACCCGAAATCCATCGGAGTTGGACAATACCAGCACGATGTCGATCAGTCAAAACTACGCAAGTCGCTGGAAAACACCGTAGTCCATTGCGTCAATGCAGTAGGCGTCAACCTCAACACAGCCAGCAAATGGCTCCTGACCTACGTTTCCGGGCTCAATTCCACAGCCGCACAAAACATCGTAGCCTACAGGGATGAAAACGGTCCGTTCTCCAGCCGCAACGAGCTGAAGAAGGTGCCTCGAATCGGTCCGAAGGCATTTGAACAGGCTGCAGGATTCCTCCGCATTCCTCAGGGCTCCCACCCGCTCGACAACACCGCCGTCCATCCTGAGCGGTATGCGCTGGTGGAGAAGATGGCCGCCGACCTTCACTGCAGCATTGAGGAGCTTATCCGGAATCCTGAATTACGCCGCAAAATCGACCTTCAAAAATACATCACGGCAGAAGTTGGGATGCCGACTCTGAACGATATCATGCAGGAACTTTCCAAACCGGGCCGCGACCCGCGCACCCAGGTGGATGTCTTCGAATTTGATTCCACAATCCACGACATTACCGACCTCAAAGAGGGTATGATATTGCCCGGAATTGTCACCAACATCACCGCGTTCGGGGCCTTCGTCGATATCGGCATCCACGAAAACGGCCTGCTGCACATCTCCGAAATGGCCGACCATTTCGTCAAAAGCCCTTCTGAAGTGGTCAAGCTCCACCAGCATCTCCAGGTGAAGGTCATCGGGGTCGATCTCGCCCGCAAACGTATCCAGCTTTCACTGAAACCGTAACTCCTTATTTATTATGAACACCTCCATTCGACTGCTTGCTTCAGTGCTGGCTTGTGGTTCGCTTCTGATATCCTGCAACAAACAATCCAACGGAACAGCTCCTTGCCAACCGTCGGATTTTCCATCCTTCCCCCCGGAGAATGTAGACCACGTGATGGACATGAAACAGATGTGGGCCCAAATCGGAATAGATGCAGCCATTCTTCCGCCGCACGTTGAAGACACCTGCCGCCCGGCCCTATGCCGCCCAACCCACCCGTCAATGAAATTCTGGACCGACGAGCCGGGCTATGCCCCCTCCTCCCCTGCCAACTACATGATAAAGCGCTCTCAGTGGGGTGAGTGGACGAACTTCACGGAAGACCCGGCCCGCATTGGCCAATACACCCCCATCGACCTCTTGCGCTGTGATGACGGCCACAGCATCCAGCTGGTCAAAGAGTGGGAAAGAATCCGTCGCAAAGAGGTTTTGAAACATTGCCAGGAAGATGTGTGGGGAGTCGTTCCCGAGGCTGCCTTGAAACTGCAAGTTACATGGCAGCAGACCTCTGACGTTATTGAGCATGACGGACGTTTTACCATGACAGACTACAATGGTATCATTGATACCTCATCATATCCAGCCATTCGCCATGCTCCAGTAATCCGCGCCCGCTTGTACCGCCCGTGCGTAAAAGGTAAAATACCGGTAATCATTCAGTTAGGCCAATCAACAGAAGCCAGACCATCCGATGTTGCATTATACGAATGCCTATCACACAATTGGGGATACATGATATTCGACTGCACCGCCCTACAGCCAGACAACGGAGCCTACATGACCGACTATCTGATCGGTCTGGTCAACAAAGGCAACTGGCGCAAGCCCCAGGACTGGGGTGCAATGGCCGCCTGGAGCTGGGGAGTAAGCCGTATAATTGACTTTTTGGAAGATGACCGCACGATAGATTCCAGACATATCGGCGTGACCGGCCATTCCCGTTACGGCAAAACCGCACTACTTGCCATGGCACATGAGCCGCGTCTTGCAATTGCATACGTAAGCTGTTCGGGTGTGCTCGGTGCCGCTCCGATGCGGACGAATTGGGGCGAGAACATGGAGGTAATCCTTTCCGAAGGTTCATACCACTGGGTTGCCGGCAACGCTTTCAAATGGGTGGGTGCGCTGAATCCAGAACAGGGAGCCGGTAGCCAGCCCCGACGCCGCGAACTGCTCACGGTCGATGCCCACAGTCTGCTCGCCCTTGCTGCCCCTCGTCCAGTCTTCATCTCCGGCGGAACCGACGACAGCTGGGCCAACCCTCTTGGAATGTACTGCACTTGCCGTGACGCCTCACCAGTCTATAACCTCTACGGCGTTCCCGGCCTGATAATGCAAGACCGCTCCCCCATCCCCGACAAAGCCTACATAGACGGCACAATAGCCTACCGTCTCCACACCGGCGGCCACAACGACCAGCAAGACTGGCCCGCCTTCGCCGCCTTCGTCGTCCGACACTTCAAGATTCAATAGCGACAAGTCCGGGAGGCATTTATGCGTTATGCTGAACTTGATTCAGCATGTAGGTTTTATAATCAGGAATTTCTCTAAACGCTTGAACCACAATACCATTTTCGTATTTTTCACGAATGATACGCGTAAAATACGAACCGAGATTCATGCCAAATCATTCATTATATTCCCATATTCGCAGTCGAACCTGCGTATTAGTTCCTTCATGTCATCGGGCAATTTGCTGATGCCGAATTCATAGAGTGAAACAGACATCCGGTGGTAATAGGCACCGGCAATTGCTCCCGTAATGGCGCCCATGGTGTCAGCGTCACCGCCAAGTGAAATGCTTAGCCGCAGGGCGTCCTCATAGTCCCTGCTGTCGAGAAAGGCAATGACCGACTCCGGTACAGTGCCCTGACAGCTTCCGTCAAAACCGTATGAAGGCCGTATGTCATCACATGTCCTGTCGAGGTCATATCCAAAGTTCTCCGAAATGTAGGAGCGTATCTCTTCCTTATTGGAACCTGTACGGGCCAGGAATATGGCCGCAGCTGTGGCCTGGGCGCCTTTTATGCCTTCCGGATGGTTGTGGGTAACCTCTGCCGTCCTCTTTGCGACCTGCAGTGTCTCATCCAATGACGAGAAGGCAAAACCAACCGCCGCCACGCGCATGGCTGCACCGTTTCCCCATGAGTTGTACGGCTGGGGATTATCCGAACGCAGCCACTGAGAGAACATGCCGCCATAGGCCCCCATCGGATAGGGGTATTTCCTTCCCCAGTGTTGAAGGCGTTCCACAAGCCCCCTCTCCGACAGCTCCCTGTCGTTGAGAATCCAGTCCGCAACGGCAATGGTCATGATAGTGTCATCCGTATAGTCCATTCCACTATCCTGAAGGTCAATGTCCGTCGACTTTTTGGGGGAGAACTCATAGATGCTTCCCGCAATGTCTCCCAGTATTGCACCGGCAAGCATAACATCAACACTTCCCGCTGCAACGTCCTGCTGTTCTGTCCTGTTTTGGCTCATATCTACTATTGTTTTAGTATGTTGACAAGTCTGTCGAATCCATTGTCCTTTTTCAGGTTACCTCTAGTTATTGCCTGCGACATACCCTTATGTCCTTTTGTGATTATCCTTCCCTCTGATTCCAGCCTGTTCCACAACTCTTCACCAAAGACTTCTTTCCATAGCGTTTCGGAGCGGAGACTAAGGAAGGTCTTGTCTGTCTTTGTGGCAAGGTATTTTACCAATAGATTTGTAAACAGCATCGATGGCATGTGTCTGATTCCTGCCGAATATCTGAACTTAACTGAATGGTAACCGATAAGCTGCAAGAATGCGATGTCTTTATAGATGGGATGATAATTCTCCGTCGAAGGTTTGCCATAGGCTTCCATAGCCAAGTGTGAGAAGGCTTTCTCCCAGTAGTAATCACCCTGTATTCTCGAACAATCATAGGTGTCATAAATTCCTTCTCCGCAAAAATTCAAGGCATTTCTCATCAGGTAAAGCAACTGTTCCTTCTCTGATGCACGCATAGCCAGACATTTGTCTTTGTTGACTTCCTCTATGTAACCGGGATTCAGGGTGAGTAGTACAACCTTGGAACTGAGCAGGTTTCCCGAAAATGGCATTGGAGGCACACCAACTATAAACTGATATTTTGGTTCCACACTCTTGTTAAATTCGTGAATGAAAGTGTCATCACCCGGGTAGGTGCGTTCATCCTCTGCATTGTCAGACCAGAGCGTATAGCCAAATAGGTCTTTGGTCAACATGCTCCATCCGTTTTTTCTCCTAATGCTTTCCTCATCAACATCAATGTTACGAAGGGTCTCTTTTGCGGTGGATATGTATCTGAGAAAGTCACGTTTAGCCGTACCGGGATTCATATCCTTATATCGTGAAGCTATCTCATTGTAGTCATAGTGGACATCATCAAAATGGCACTCCACCTTACCATCCTCAATGTCCCTCTCCCAGTAACGGTAGAGTATCTCCTCCGTCAGCAGTTGGAAAAGAGCGGTGAATGTCATTCTGTCGGGAAGGGCAACCGTTGTCATATTCTGTTTTCCGTCTGTGCGCAATTTTTCGATATAGCATGCAATGCTGCTCTTGGCTGTATCCTCATAATCGCCATATGCGGGATGCTCCATATGCCGATTGATGTCCTCTATGAAATCCGGGAGCAGGTTTACGCCACGCTTCACACAATATGCCATGTGAGCAATCTTTGTCCATTCATCTGTCGCGTTGTACTCATGGGAGCATCTGTCAATATAGGAACGTACCGACTTCGGCAGGCTCATTTCTGATGTGTGGGTAAGTGTAATCATGTCTTATTGGTTTAAATAATTAGAAGTCAAACGGATATTTGCGCCACTCTTTTGAGGCATTGGCTTTATTGAATGCATCTTCATCAAATGAATATACATAGAAAACCTTGGGTGAAGACTTGTCTTCCAGAACAGACGGGGGCATCAAGCAGCGGCAAATGCTTTCCTCTTCCGTTTTTTTGAGAAAGCCGGATGACTCCATTTTACGAAGGAAGTTACGCCGGTCATATCTTTTCTCGTGGATCAGTTCATAGATACGCTGAACTTCGTCCATCTTGAATTCCCGGCCCAGAAGTTTGAATGCAATGGGCGATATTCTGAGTTTATCCTGCAGTTTTTCCTTTGCCATTCTGACAATCTCGGCATGGTCGAAAGCCAAAGGAGGCAAATGATTCCATTCAAACCATTGGGCTTCGTTTGCATCGTCACCTGCAATTATCTCAAAATCGTTTTTGCTTACCAAAGCAAAGAATGCAACTGTCAGGACACGTTCACGAGGGTCACGATTTGGCGCGCTAAATACATGGAACTGTTCAAGATATACGTCATTGATGTTTGTCTCTTCCCGAAGTTCCCTGATTGCTCCTTCTTCCACTGTTTCATCCAGATTGAGGAATCCCCCAGGCAATGCCCAAGTCCCTTTGAATGGCTCAATGCCACGTTCTATGAGAAGTATGTTTATACTTGAACCGTCAAAGCCGAATATTACGCTGTCAGTTGTAACAGCAGGATGTGGATATTTATATGAATACATACTAATACCGGAAATTGTCAATTTATAGGCGCAAAGATAATGCGTTATTATGACGCATCAAAATCTTTCAGCGTCAAAATGACGCAATGCTGCACTTTTAACATTAAGGATTACCATTTTTGCCACCACCCCCTTCTCAGAGGGCTGTGGGCCGTCCCTCGCCAAAATCGTTCTTCGCGAAATGACGGAAACCGCCCGTAAGGTCATTTCATGATTACCATTTTTGCCGCCACCCCCGTCCACAGCCATCTCAAGGCCGTCCCTCGAGAAAATCGCTGTTCGCGAAATGACCCAAACCGCCCGTACCGTCATTTCATGGTTGGGCTCTACAGTTCGCCGCGGAGGTTTTCGGAGAGTTGGCGCTTTACTTGGGTGTTGTCTGCGGAGCGGCCCATCAGGACGAAGAGTTTGGCTAGGGCGGCTTCGGTGGTCATTTCATGTCCGGAGACCACTCCTGCCTTGGCCAGTTCCTTGCCGGTGGCGTAGCGTTCCATATCGACTTCGCCGCTCAGGCACTGGGTGACGTTGAGGACAATCTTCCCCGACTCGCACGACTCGCGGACAATATCGGTGAACCACTTCTTTGAAATTGAATTTCCTGAACCGTAGGTTTCGAGAATAACTGCTCTGATTCCCTCGTCGCAAAGCATGTGGCGGGCAACGTGCTCCGTTATGCCAGGATGCACCTTGAGGATTGCCACACGGGTATCCAACTGAGTATTGATACGCAGATTCTTTTGAGAAGTATGGTGAATGCAGTCACGATTGAACCTCAAGTTAATTCCTGCAACTGCGAGTTCAGGATAGTTCGGACTGCGGAAGGCATCGAACTGCTCAGCATTGATTTTTACGCTGCGATTTCCGCGCAAAAGCCTTGAATCGAAATAGATACACACCTCAGGAACTGTAGCCCCGCCGTTCTCATCCCGAGCTGCAGCAATCTCAATGGATGAAATCAGGTTCTCCTTGCCGTCGGTCCGCGGCCACCCAATCGGCAGCTGGCTTCCGGTGAAAATCACAGGTTTATTCAATCCCTCAAGCATGAAACTCAAAGCCGACGCGCTGTATGCCATGGTATCTGTTCCGTGCAGAACCACAAAGCCGTCGTAGCTATCATACCTGTCATAAATAAGCTTTGCTAATTCCTGCCAAACCTGTGGTTCAACGTCTGAAGAATCAATTAGCGGACTGAAAGTATAGGTATCAATCTCAACGCCGAACTTTCCCAGTTCCGGCACCTCGGCCATGATATTGGCGAAGTCATAAGGCTTGAGGGTATGGTCCGCAGGGTCTTCCCTCATACCGATGGTACCCCCGGTGTAGATAAGCAAAATTGATGAATGAGTCATGTTCTATTAAGTGATATACGGCATGTTTATAAGGCCGTCCCTGAACTGGAGAAACAGGACAATCTTGTCTCTTTTGAACCTGTCCTCTGACCATCTCTAAAGGAGAGGTATGAAGGGAGTGGCCGCATTATACAAGGTTGAAATAGCATATAGAGGGTTTATGGCAATACGTCGCGGGGCCTCCACAACCTTGTCGAAACTTTCCAGCAGAGAAAAGTTCTCCAATGAACAGCGGACAGCATCGGTCAAGTGTTTCTGACGCATAAACACATACAGGCTTTTCATCTTTCCACTTGTGCCGGCCTTGCACTCGACAGGCAAGACCTTCATGTTGCGGGCAATGACGTAATCCACCTCAGATTGTGTCCCTTCTGCTGTGTTTTCCCAATAGTAGAGGTCGTGTTGAGAACGCGGATTGTTGTATTTCAGCAGTTCCCAGCCAAGCACCATTTCTGCCAGTCCTCCCTTGTTGACCAAATCCTCAGCGGTTCCGGCAACAATCAGTTCTGTAAGTTGTTGAGCACTGCCCAAATCCATGTCGAGGATGCGCAGAAGCAGACCGCTGTCAAGGTAAATATACTTGCGGAACTTGTCATTCGTTTCTGCACCAAGAGGAAGGCCATTGCCGGCAGTGTGGCTGACACGCTTGACAATACCCGCATCACATAGCAGCCCCAATGCTTTCTTCACTTCCTCCGCACGGTATGAACCATCCACCTTGCTATAAACGAACTTGTTACCAATCTGGAGAATCACACTCTGCAGGGTATTTCGCAGTAGTGTTGGGTCAACCTTCTTGGAATATTTGGCAAAGTCGTCATAGTACGTGAGCTGGATGTCGTCAAGTTCAGTCTGACATTGACTGTAATCATGACTGCCAATCCATGCTGCAACGCTGGCGGGCATGCCACCTACCATCAGAAATGTACGATAATGCTGCACCAAGTCATTGTGGAGGGCAACCGGTAGCGGCTTGTCGCTGCTTGCCTCCTGTTTTGCTTTCACCCATGAGGATTTCCCCTCAGCGACTAAAAATTCATCGAAGGAGAACGGATAGACAAATAATGAGCGTATTCTCCCAACGCCAAAAGATGGCAGCTCTTTCAAAGCAAACTCCAACAATGAGCCGGCAGCAACAACATGCAGTCCCGGAAAATCTTCCTTGAATGACCAGAGGCTTCTAATTGCGTCCGGGGAGTCTTGTATTTCGTCAAGGAAAATCAAAGTTCTGCCCGGTTCTACCGGTTTGTTATAAAGCATACTGAGGCTGTTGGCCAGTTCATGAACGTCATGCACTGTTTCAAAAACATTCTTCAAATCCGGACGCTTTTCAAAGTTCACTTCAATGAAGTAATCGAAACTTTCGCCCAAATGTTCTACAGCCCATGACTTTCCAACTTGACGTGCACCACGCAGCAGCAAAGGTTTCAGACTTCTGCTATTCTTCCAGTCCAGTAGAAGGGCATCTATGGAACGTTCTATATACATGCTCCTTAGGTATTTCAAAACGGTGCAAAAATATTCATTATTTCCTGAAACAAGCAAGAAATCATCGTCTATTTCTGACAAAACCGAGAGAAAAAAAAGCTATTTTACAAAAAAAACATAGATATAGAACACATCAAATACGACAAAACCGAGAGGAAACATTATTTCCTTTGTACCAGATGCGAAAAGTAGACACCTGTCCCCTGCCCGATAATAGCCATACTCAGAATGCCATTTCAAGAAATACGAGAGTGATGAATCCGAGGATAAGGAAATATGTCGCAATCTTCTGAAAACCATGGGCATGGGTCTCAGGAATCATCTCGTCGCTCACCACATAGAGCATTGCGCCGCCAGCCATGGCCAGCATAACCGGAAGAAGGATTGCGGAGATTGCTCCTATTCCATATCCGACCCACACTCCTGTTATCTCCAAAAGCGCAATTGCAAGCGATATGATAAAAGTCCGAAGCCGACTCACCCCCGCTACCAGAAGCGGAGCAATCACAACCATTCCCTCAGGAATATTCTGCAGAGCAATACCGAATGTAACTGCCCATGCATCAGATGTTTCAGCGGCATTGAAACCAACACCGGCCGCAATTCCCTCGGGGAGTTTGTGCAGGGCGATTGCCATCACGAACAGCATCACATGGTTCAGCGATGCATTGTTTTTATGCTCCTCGGCATCCATTCCCGTGATTTTGTGGAGGTGAGGTGTGACAAGGTCCAGGACATTGAGGAACACCACACCAAGAGCCACTCCGGCAAGTATCAGCCACCAACGCTCCAGACCGGCCGATTCGGCCGCCGGGACAATAAGCCCGATGGTGGATGCCGCCAGCATTATACCGGCACAATAGCCCAGCACCGCGTCATTCCACTTGTGAGGAAGCGCCTTAATGACAAAACCCAGCAGCGAACCAATGACCGTAGCCAAAGCCAGTCCCGCCGCACTTAACCAAACTTGAGTCATATTATTCAATAAGTTATATAATCAGTCAATCTGTCAGCCAAAGTCAACGGCAGGTTTAAAAAGCCATCTCTAAACTGGATATTACGAAGTGACATTCTGACAGCAATCTCCGGTTCTGTCTTTTTACGGTATTCACTAAGGCTCTTTGCCTGGATACTTTCTTTTGACTTAACTTCAATTGGAACAATTTTGTCCTGATATTCAACAAGAAACTCTATCTCTGCCTGATTCCCCGACGACCAATAAAGAGGGGAATGGCCTTGACGCAAGAGACACAACAATGCGTAGTTCTCCGTCATCACACCTTTAAACTCTGTGAATAGACGGTTCTCTTGCATGATGGTGGATGATTCGAGGTGAAACATTCGCCGCAACAGACCCACATCATTCAGGTAAAGTTTAAAGATGGAGTCATCCTTGTAGGCGTTTAATGGAAAACGTGCCGTCTCAGTATTGTGAACCTTATGTACCAATCCCGCTCTGCAAAGCCAGTCAACGGCGACTTCATATTCACGAGCCCTTGCACCTTTCTGAATTTCCGAATACTTGAACTTCTTATTGTCCTTGGCCAACTGTCGCTCCATGCTATCCCACACCCGCTGGATTCGCACCATCTCTGTTGGCGTGGCATACTTGGAAAAGTCAAGAGGATAGGCTCGCAGTATGTTGCTGAGCGTTTCATCGACTTCATGGATATCACGAGTCTCAATCCAGTCAACAACAGCTTCTGGCATACCGCCTACTATCAGGTGTATCTTCAGTTTGTCAGACAGTTCCTGAAGAAGGATTTCGGGCAACGGCTCCTCACATTTCCACTCGTGAACAACATTGGCAAGACGTTCATCATACGAATCAAGGAACTCGCTGAAGCTAAGTGGGTAAAGCGTCATAAAATCCACCATGCCGACGGGAAAGGAACGGCTCTTTTTCTTCATGGCAACGCCGAGCAACGATCCGGCACATGCGACAGCATATTCCGGCGCATCCTCCTTGAAGTATTTAAGGCTGTTAAGTGCTTCGTCAGAATCTTGAATCTCATCAATGATAAGGAGTGTCTTTTCAGGCAGGACCGGCTGTCCTTTGATAAGACTGATTTGCTCAACCAGACGATGTGGATCCTTAGTTCGCTGGAAGACTTCACGAACAGCTATATCCTTGTCTATGTTAACCACAACATAATTTTCAAAACACAAGCCGCCAAATTTCTTCAGCAACCATGACTTGCCCACCTGACGTGCTCCTTGCAGCACGAGTGGCTTGCGCTTGCGTTTTGTTTTCCACTTGACCATCTCGTCGAGCAGATTACGTTTGAGTTCAATAGTGTCCTTATCCATCGTTTTTAACAAATACTGTTTGCAAAAACATGATGCAAAGATACGATTAAAAGGTCAAATAGCAATCGCGTATCTATTAAAAACGTGTAATATCACACATATTCATCACCACAAAACGTGTAAATATTACTTTTTCAGCCGCTGCAACGAAGAAGTGCGCGAACCCTTTAGTCTGAAAATATCCGCTTAAAACCGAAATTCGACATGGGGTAAACGACACCGGTTTCATTGACAATACAGACGAACATACTATCTTTGTGCGCGTCAAGACCATATATTTATCAGGCATTAAAATTTTGGACTCCAAGCCCGTTAAGCCAGCACGATGCGAGGAGTTGTCCGCGAACCTTCAAATTTAGAGATATAGGAATAGACAGATTATGAAGAAGATAGCATTGATAACAGGCGCAACAAGCGGAATTGGTGAGGCTTGTGCACGTAAGTTTGCCCATAGTGGCTATGATTTGATTATCACTGGTCGGACAGCCAGCAAGTTGGAACAGCTGAAGGCTGAGTTTGAAGCCGATGGAACCAAGGTTCTGACACTGGCGTTTGATGTCCGTAATTCAGAGGCGGCAGAAAAGGCAGTAAACTCTCTCACGGAGGAATGGAAGAAGGTGGATGTACTTATCAACAACGCAGGTCTTGCACTTGGTCTTGACAAGGAGTACGAAGGTGATCCTGAGGATTGGAACACTATGATTGACACCAACATCAAGGGTCTGCTGACAATGACTCGTCTGATTGTTCCCGGTATGGTTAAGCGCAACGAGGGACATGTAATCAATATCGGTAGTGTTGCCGGTGATGCCGCTTACGCCAAGGGAAATGTATATTGTGGCACAAAGGCTGCTGTAAAGGCAATCACTGACGGATTGCGCATTGATGTTGCAGAGACTGCAGTACGTGTGACAAACCTCAAGCCAGGACTTGTGGAGACAAACTTCAGCAACGTGCGCTTCCATGGTGACTACGAGCGTGCTGATAGTGTATATAAGGGCATCAAGCCTCTAACAGGCGAGGACATTGCCGACGTTGCCTACTATGCAGCCAGTGCCCCAAAGCATGTCCAAATTGCCGAGGTTTTGATTCTCGCCACTCATCAGGCAAGTGGTAGCGTCATCCATAGGGAGATGTAATAGAGAGATGTAATAGAGAGATGTAATAGCAACCTGACACGCATCGAAGAATTACCGTCTTTGACGCCAACCCCGTCTCGAGGGGCTGTGGGCCGTTCCTCGCCAAAACCGTTGTTCTCGAAATGACCCAAACCGCCCGTAGCGTCATTTCATGATTACCATCTTTGACGCCAACCCCGTCCAGAGGGCCCACAAGCCGTTCCTCGCAAAAACCGTCGTTCGCGAAATGACCCAAACCGCCCGTAGCGTCATTTCATGATTACCGTCTTTGCCGACAACCCCGTCCACAGCCATCCACAGGCCGTTAATCGCAAAAACCATCGTTCACGAAATGACGGAAACGCCCCGTACGGTCATTTCACGTATGATATCGGGGAGATAGGGTCACCCGCAGATGCCAGGGAGGCGGCCCCCATGGGCCACCCGCAGATGCCAGTTTCAATTACCGATTTCGTCGAGTTCTAGCCAGCGGAGTTCCTTTTCGTCGAGGGTAGATTTCAGGGTGGAGAGCTCCTTCCAGTTTTCGTTTATCTGGTCGGCGGTTAGGGTTCCCGACGAGAGAGCACCCTCCAGTTCCTCCTTGCGGGCATTCAATGCCGCCATTTCCGTCTCCAAGGCTTCGTACTCCTTCTGCTCCTTGTAGGTGCGCTTCTTCTTTTCAGCCTTCTGTGTCACATCCGGCTGAGATGACTTGACCGACTGCCCCGATGCATTTGAAGCGGCTTTGAGCCGACGTTCCTCTGCCTCTTCCTCATCTCGCCACTCGCGGTACTGGGTGTAGTTGCCCGGAAAGTCCTTTATGACGGCATCGCCCTTGAACACCAGCAGATGGTCGACAATCTTATCCATGAAATAGCGGTCGTGCGACACAACCAGAACACACCCCTTGAATGTCCTCAGATACTCTTCCAGCACGTTGAGGGTCACAATGTCGAGGTCATTTGTAGGTTCGTCAAGCACCAGAAAGTTGGGATTGCGCATCAGAACCGTGCAAAGGTATAGCCGCCGTTTTTCACCACCTGACAACTTGTGCACAAACTTCTGCTGGGTTGCTGGGTTGAAAAGGAAATGGCTTAGGAACTGAGAGGCCGAGAATTGACGGCCGTCCGAAAGACGGATTTCCTCGGCTATGTCCTGCACTATGTCAATCACCTTTTTCCCCTCGTCAAAACGGAGTCCTTCCTGGCTGTAATAACCGAAAACGACAGTCTGCCCGATATCGAAACTTCCTGAGTCACAAGGCTCAAGCCCAAGAAGCATCTTCAGGAAAGTACTCTTGCCGGCACCGTTCCGCCCGATAATGCCAACCTTCTCGTAACGGGCAAAATTGTAATAGAAATTGTCGAGAATCTTCAGGTCGCCGAACGACTTTGAGATGTATTTGGCTTCAAAAATCTTTGAACCGATGTAGGTAGCCTTCACGTCAAGGGTCACACTCTCCTCGTAGCGGCGCTGCGAGACCTTTTCCTGCAATTCGGCAAAGGCATCCTTGCGGGCCCGGGCCTTCGTACCCCGCGCACAGGGCATACGACGCATCCAGTCGAGCTCGTAGCGGAAGAGGTTGTTGGCCCGCTGCAATTCCGCATTGAACTGGTCGACCCGTTCCTGACGCTTCTCAAGATAGTACGAATAATTGCCGTTGTAGGTATAAATCTGCTGATTGTCAATCTCAAGGATTATATTGCACACACGGTCAAGGAAATAGCGGTCGTGGGTTACCATCAGCAGAGTGACTCCCGAACGGACAAGGTAGTTTTCCAGCCATTCGGTCATCTCGAGGTCGAGGTGGTTGGTCGGCTCGTCCATAATCAGGAACTGCGGCTCCGAAACCAGGACGGCCGCCAGGGCTACCCGCTTGCGCTCACCGCCCGACAACTGTCCGCACGGGGTGTCGAACTTCGGGATGTTCAGGCGGGTAAGAATCTGTTTTGCACGGAGTTCGTCATGGCCATGCAGGCGGAACGAATCCATCACCGTACAGTGTGGGTCAAACTGCGGGTTCTGTTCAAGGTATGCCACTTTCAGATCTTTGCGATAGACTACCGTCCCGCCGTCGTAATCTGTATCGCCTGCAAGGATGTTCAGCAGGGTTGATTTGCCTTTGCCGTTCTGGGCAATCAGGGCTACTCGCTGACCCTCGGCCACACCGAACGAGATGTTGCGGAACAGGACCAGGTCGCCGAAGGACTTGGTGAGAGCATTTACTTGTAGGTAGGCTACTGAGGTTGGCATATCTGGTGAATATTCCGATTATTGAGTTGCCAGTTTGCGGAGACATTGCGCGGTATAGCTTTCGGGGCAGGACATTACGGAGAGGGGGGTGCCGGTGCAAACTATGTTGCCACCCAGTCGGCCGCCTTCGGGACCCATATCAATAATGTAGTCGGCCTGCTTGATTACGTCCTCGTTATGCTCGATAATGATTACCGTATTACCCTTGTCAACCAGCTTGTTAATGACCGACATCAGCACGCGTATATCCTCAAAATGGAGTCCGGTAGTAGGCTCATCCAGCACATAGAGCGTACGCCCTGTATCGCGCTTTGAAAGCTCCGC
>DCHH01000120.1:16295-19691 GCA_002315625.1 Bacteroidales bacterium UBA1757 | reverse complement strand
GCCAGATTTATGGTCATATCCAGAATGTCGGCAATGGAATTTCCCTTGAAGCGCACCTCCAAAGTCTCACGGTTATAGCGCTTTCCACGGCAAGCCTCACAAGGCACCAGCACGTCGGGCAGGAAATTCATCTCGATGGTCTGGTAACCGTTTCCGTTGCACTTCTCGCACCTTCCGCCCGCCACATTGAACGAAAAGCGTCCTGGTTTATAGGCTCTTATCTTGGATTCAGGAAGTTCTACAAAAAGTTGCCGTATATCGGAGAAAACACCGCAGAAAGTGGCCGGGTTAGAGCGCGGACTCCTCCCGATAGGCGACTGATCGACGCTCACAATTTTGTCGATGTACTCAACCCCCTCGATGCTGTCGTACGGAAGCGGGTCCTGCAGCGCATGATAGAACTTCTGGGTCAAAAGCGTCTGCAAAGTGCCGTTGATAAGCGACGACTTGCCGCTTCCCGACACACCCGTCACAACAATCAGCTTCCCAAGTGGAATCGATACATCAATGTTTTTCAAATTATTACCCCGGCAACCATGAAGTACCAGTTCATGACCGTTGCCAGGTCGGCACTGCGTCGTCATAGGAATGCGCAATTCATTCCTCAAATATGCAGCCGTCACTGTATTTGCCTCTTTCAGTTCATCAGGCGTGCCCGCAAACATAAGATTTCCGCCACGCTTTCCTGCTCCAGGGCCGAGGTCAATGACATAGTCGGCCGCAAGCATCATATCGCGGTCGTGCTCGACCACAATCACGGTGTTTCCCTTGTCACGCAATGTCTTGAGAGTGGAAATAAGTCGCTGATTATCACGATTATGCAGTCCGATACTTGGTTCATCAAGAATATAGAGGACATTTATCAATTGCGAACCAATCTGGGTTGCAAGCCGTATGCGCTGACTTTCACCACCCGACAGAGTTGCCGAAGAACGGTTGAGCGAAAGGTAGTCCAATCCCACGTCCAGCAAGAACTTAAGTCGGGTACTGATTTCCTTCAGAATCTCGGCCGAAATACGCTTCTGTTTGTCTGTCAGATGCTCTGGCAACTGCTCGAACCATTCGTAAAGTTCGCCGATATCCATCTTGCAAAGGTCGGCTATGTTCTTGTCGTTCAGACGGAACCACAGCGACTCCTTCTTCAGGCGCGCCCCCTGACACTCCGGGCACACACTGGTTGAGACGAACTGGCTTGCCCACTTCTGTGCCGAAGCCGACGCCTCCCCCTCCTGCTGAATGTCGATGTACTTCAACACCCCTTCGTAATGGACGGCATAATTCGACAGTCCGACAGTGGAATTGCGGATTGTAAGTTTCTCGTCGCTGCCGTTCAACACCTCGTCAATCACCTCCGTAGGCATATCCTTCAGAGGGGTCTTAAGGTCGAAGCCATGGCGCTGCAGCAGCGACTCAATCTGCCAGAAAAGCATTGAGTTCTTGTACTTTCCAAGCGGGGCGATACCTCCCTGACAGATACTCAGAGAGTCGTCTGGAATCACCTTGGAGCGGTCAATACGGGTTATGGTTCCGATTCCCTTACAGCACGGACATGCCCCCTGGGGCGAATTGAACGAGAAACTGTGCGGAGCCGGTTCGGCATACGAAAGCCCCGTCTCGGGACACATCAGATGCGAACTGTAATGACGTATGGTTTCACTATCCTTGTCCAGGACGAGAATCATCCCCTCTCCCACCTTCATTGCCTGCTGCACACTCCGTTTCAGCCGCTGGAGATCCTTGTCGCTCACCGACAGCTTATCGACAACGACCTCCACATCGTGGTTACGGTAACGGTCAAGGCTCATCTGGGGCTCAATCTCACAGAGTTTCCCATCGATGCGCACATTGAGAAACCCCTTCTTGCGAAGCGATTCAAAAAGTTCACGGTAATGTCCCTTGCGGCTTTTCACAACCGAACCGAGGAGATAAATACGATGGCCGTTGTAATCCTTGAGAATCAGGTCAACTATCTGTTCCTCAGTATATTTGACCATCTTCTTACCGCTCAGGTAGGAATATGCATCGGCAGCGCGGGCATAGAGAAGACGTATGTAGTCGTAGATTTCGGTCTGGGTACCCACTGTCGAGCGGGGATTGCGGTTGGTGGTCTTCTGTTCAATCGAGATAACCGGGCTCAAACCAGTAATCTCGTCAACGTCAGGCCGTTCCAGATTGCCCAGAAAATTGCGTGCGTATGCCGAAAAAGTCTCGATATAGCGACGCTGCCCTTCGGCAAAGAGCGTGTCAAAGGCCAGCGAAGACTTTCCGCTGCCACTCAGTCCGGTTATTACCGTCAGGCTGTAGCGCGGAATGTGAACATCGATATTCTTCAGATTGTGGGCCCGTGCCCCATACACCGATATGGTATCTTTACTGTCCATTCTATTCAAGCAGGTTGATGTCGCCCTTCAGGGCATATTCCTCTCCGTCTGAGCCGGTTGCCGAAATCAGGTAGAAATAGACGCCGGGATTGACGGGCTTTCCGTTATAGGTACCGTCCCATCCCTCCTCCGGGTCGTCCCACTCAAAAAGGGTCACACCCCAACGGTTCATGATGCGGCCGTGAAACTTGATGATTGACTTGTATGCTACGCGGAAAAGGTCGTTCTCGCCAGGTGTTGAGCGAGGGGAAAAGAAATTGGGACACTCTAGGGACGATTCTGTGATGGTCACGGAAAAGATTACCGAATCACTGCAAACATTGTTGCTTGCCACCATCTTGACCTGAAAAGTCCCGGAGGTCTCAAAGGTGTAGTCAACGGTTTCCTCGGTACGATAGAGATATTTCTGCTTGTCTTCAGGATCGACGTAGAGGTACCATGTTGTAAAGTCGGTAGCCGGACTGGCCATAGCAGAGAACGTAACATTCAGCGGAGCCTGTCCCTTGATGGTCGTTCCTGAAATCACACCCTCCTCCTCGCTGTCGCTCTCAGCCAGTGCATGCTGTTCAACATGGACTGCCGAATATATCGCGATAACCGACTGCTGGTCAATGCCGAACCACTTAGCAAACTGGTCGCCCGACAGCATGAACTCGGTATCCTGCAAAGGGGCATCGACAATAAAAGCCGACACATAGCCTTCCGCCTCAATGCTATTTTCCACCTCCACGTAGTCCTGAGCTTCACTGTTCCACTCCACATCGGTGTAGGTAAGGGTATGGAGACGCTCCAAAGTCAGTTTTTTCCCTGCCGGCGTGTAGAAGACAAAGTCGTCCATTTCACCATGGACCGCCACCTGCAGACTTTCGCATATATCCTCGGCGGTTTCCTGCGGTACGATTTCAGAATATGAAAAAGGTGTTGCAGTATAGTCAATCACATAGCAGGCTTTCTGCAAGCCTCCTGACTCGACGATGTATCCCCTTCCACCTTCGACCTTGGTCAATACGGAAGC
>DCHH01000120.1:10808-16230 GCA_002315625.1 Bacteroidales bacterium UBA1757 | reverse complement strand
TACCAGTGGCAGGCAGAAGGATTGTCGGTCACAAACTGAAGCGTCGAAGCGTCCATTCCGCAGAAGACAAACACGTCATCCAGACCGGTCGATGCCTCCGGGATATAATCGTAAGGTTGCCCGACCTTACCGCCAAGTGCCTCAAAATCAGCTCTGGAAGTCATTGCCACCATCAGGCAGAGCAACAGAAGAAATGTTTTGCGCATGTCTCAGAATTGAATTTGCGAAGTTACGAAAATTCCATCCAAATGCCGACTGCTTTTTCTGCCAATCAGATAAATTTGTTTATTGCATCAATGTAAGCTTCAAGGGTGGCCGTGACAATGTCGGTATTGCCGGCAAATCCGTAATAGTCATTCCCGTCATGCTCGACAAGCATGTGCACCTTTCCAGTATCGTCACTACCCTTCGTAATTGCCTGAATCAGAAACTCCTGCATTGTCATACTTAAAGGAATGATTTTTTTCATGGCCTTAACTGCCGCATCTACCGGACCGTTACCTTCACTTGAAGCACTGCGGCATTCTCCCGCCACCATAAGAGTCATGTCGGCATGGGCCTGCAACCCCTTCCCGGAGATAACTTTCAAAGATTCGAGTTTAATGCGACGGTTTGCCGTCCGCTCCTGACCTACCAGAGCCAGTATGTCATCATCCTTAAGATAACTGTTGTGGTCGGCAAGACGGAGAAAGCGCTCATAGACTTCGTCAAGTCGCTTTGAGTCAATATTTACACCAAGCATTTCCAGGCGTTTCCTAAGAGCCGAGCGACCGCTGCGGGCAGTCAGAACCATAGTGTCCTCCTCCAGACCGATATCCTGAGGATTGATGATCTCGTATGTTGCACTGTTCTTTATGATGCCGTCCTGATGTATTCCGGATGAATGGGCAAAGGCATTCCGACCCACTACCGCTTTGTTAGGCTGCACAGGCATTCCCATCAGATGAGAGACGAGATGGCTGGTTTTCAACAGGTTCTGTGTCTTTATACCCGTCATGAAACCCAGGTCGCGGCGTGACTTGAGAATCATTGCAATCTCCTCCAAGGCAGTGTTGCCGGCACGCTCGCCAATGCCGTTCACAGTCACCTCCACCTGACGCGCACCCGCCTGAATACCGGTTAGTGTGTTGGCCGTTGCCAGTCCAAGGTCGTTGTGGCAATGGGTCGATACAATGACATTCTCAATACCATTGACATGCTCCATTAGGAAGCGTATTTTCTCACCGTAATGTTCCGGGAGGCAATAGCCGACCGTATCGGGGATATTAATCACTGAGGCCCCTGCCTTAATGACCGCCTCAACGACACGGGCAAGATAGACATTGTCAGCACGGCCGGCGTCCTCGGCATAGAACTCAACTTCAGCCACCAGCTGCCGGGCCTTTTTCACACTATCGACAGCCTGCTGTAACACAGCCTCCTGCGAAGAGTGGAACTTATAGTTTATGTGATAGTCGGATACCCCGATACCGGTATGGATTCGCGGACGGGCAGCCCACTTCAACGACTCTGCAGCCACCTCAATATCATGGGCAAGTGAGCGGGACAATGCACAGACAGTGCAGTTGCGGACCGTCTTGGATATGGCCTGAACCGAGGCGAAATCACCAGGACTGGATACAGGGAAACCAGCTTCAATAACATCCACCCCCAAGCTTTCCAGTGCCAGAGCCACCTGCGTCTTCTCAATAGTATTCAACTGACATCCCGGAACCTGCTCGCCGTCGCGCAAGGTTGTATCGAATAAAAATATCCTCTCAGACATGCTATTTTCCATTTCGGCCGCAAAGGTACAAATAAACCGGCACACAAGCGAACCTGTCTTTCTTTACTTGGAATTAACATAACAAGATTGTACATTTGCAGCCGAAACTGAGAACGACATGATTGTATGCATTGCTGAAAAACCTTCCGTGGCACGCGATATCGCCTCGGTATTAGGGGCAAAGGTCAAGTGCGACGGCTATCTCGAAGGAAACGGATACCAGGTCACATGGGCTCTGGGGCATCTCTGCCGCCTGCTCGAACCGCAGGAATACACAGACTCCTGGAAACCCTGGACGCTCGGCCGTCTGCCGATGATTCCCGAGAGGTTTTCCATCAAGGTAGATGAGGACAAAGGGGTGCAGAAGCAGTTCGGCATCATACAGAAACTCATAGAAAAGGCCGACGGAGTCATCAACTGCGGTGATGCCGGCCAGGAGGGTGAACTCATCCAGCGCTGGATAATGCACAAAGCCAAGTGCAAGTGCCCGGTTCAAAGGCTGTGGATTTCCTCCCTTACTCCGGAGGCAATCAAGGAAGGGTTCCAGCACCTGAAGCCCCAGGAGGAATACCAGCACCTATACGAAGCCGGCATGATGCGGGCAATAGGCGACTGGCTGCTCGGAATGAACGCCACACGACTCTACACCATACGTTTCGGCAGAGACCGTCAGGTTCTCTCAATCGGAAGGGTCCAGACCCCTACCCTCGCCCTGATAGTCAGGCGTCAGGAAGAGATTGCAAACTTCAAGCCCGAAAAGTACTGGGAACTGAAAACCACCTACCGCGACACCGTCTTTGCCGCCACACAGGGCAAATACACCTCAGAAGAGGAAGCCCGAAAGGCCCTGGAGGCCATTCAGGGCAAAGACTTCACCATCACCAAGGTAGAAAAGAAGAACGGCACAGAGTTCGCCCCGCGCCTGTTTGACCTTACATCCTTGCAGGTCGAGTGCAATAAGAGATTCGGCTATTCGGCCGATGACACCCTAAAGCTTATCCAGGGACTCTACGAGAAAAAGTTCACAACCTACCCGCGTGTAGATACCACGTTTTTGAGCGACGACATCTACCCCAAGGTGCCTGACACCCTGAAAGGTATCACGGGACTATATCCTAACCTTATTGAACCCTTGCTTTCATCAGGCAAGCCTCTTCCAAAATCAAAGAAGGTGTTTGACAACAGCAAGGTAACCGACCACCATGCCATCATCCCGACCGGAGTGATGCCTGTCGGCCTTTCCGCTCAGGAGCAGGCAGTCTTTGACATGATTGCCCGCCGTTTCATTGCCGCCTTTTACCCCGACTGCAAAATAGCCACCACAACCGTTCTGGGCGACGTCGAAGGTGTCGGTTTCAAGGTGACAGGCAAGACAATACTTTCACCGGGATGGCGCACCGTTTTCGAGAAAACCTCAACGGATGCCCAAAAAACCGGCTCCGATTTAGAAAAAAACTCCGACGAAAACGACAACAACGATACAGAGGAAAAGACCTTACCACTGTTCAAGGAGGGAGAAAGCGGCCCTCACCTGCCCGACCTGACAGAAAAATGGACCACGCCCCCGAAGCCATACACCGAAGCCACACTGCTCCGTGCAATGGAGACCGCCGGAAAGACTGTCGATAGCGAAGAACTACGCGACATACTGAAAGAGAACGGAATAGGCCGTCCGAGCACTCGGGCAGCAATCATCGAAACCCTGTTCAAACGCAACTACATCCGAAAGGAAAGGAAGAATCTTATTGCCACCGATACAGGCGTAAACCTTATCCACACAATCGACAACGCCCTTCTCAAGTCGGCCGAGCTCACAGGTCTGTGGGAACGCAAGTTGCGTGACATCGAACACGGAAAATATACCGCCCCTGACTTCCTTCAGGAACTCAAGCAAATGGTCTCAGACCTGGTCTTTGAGGTGAAAAGCGACAAGACGGGCGACCTTTGTCCTCTGTGCCGACAAGGCCGGCTGATCAAAGGGCATACCGCATACGGATGTTCAAGGTGGAAGGAAGGATGCTCCTACCGCGAGCCCTTCCCGGTGGCAAAAAACTAGAATCTCTTACCGAAAACGATACTGGAAAATGTCTTGCTGAGGATAGTCAGGTCTATCCACAGATTATGGTACTCCAGATAGTCGAGGTCATACTCCAAGCGCTTGAGCATCTTTTCCATTGTATCAGTATAGCCATTGTACAATGTGGCGTGCGAGGTCACACCGGGACGCAGCTGGTACAAATCGGCATAGCGGCTATCGTGCTCCATAATCTGGTCAATGTAGAACTTGCGCTCTGGACGGGGACCGACCAGGGCCATATCCCCTATGAAGACATTCCAAAGTTGAGGAAGTTCATCCAAGTGGTGGTGACGCAAGAATCCGCCGATTATGGTAAGCCGTGGGTCTCTCGACTCCGACTCATGGCACAATTCGGGACCATCCTGCTCAGCATCCATTCTCATTGAACGGAACTTGTAAATGGTAAAAGGCTTTCCATTGCGCCCTATGCGCTCCTGCGAGTAGATTGCAGGACCATGGTCTTCCTTCTTTACCAGGACATAGAACAAAAGAAGGATGGGTGAAATCAGAATAAGGGCCAGACCGGAAATCAGACAATCAAAGAACCTCTTGATTCCTTTCCCCAAGAAAGAAGAGGTATCCTTCACGTGTTTTCCAGTCTGCGATATATTTGTTGGAGTAGAATTACTAGTCATGGGCACTCGTTTGCTGATATAACGCAATATTTTACGTAAAATTGTATGTCAGCAAAATTATTTTCTTATATAGTCTAACCTACTGTTTTTTAATAAAAAGAGGACGGTCGGAAAAACGACCGCCCTCTTCCTCAGGTGACCCGCGTGGGGCTCGAACCCACGACCCNNACCCCATCCTTAAAAGGGATGTGCTCTACCTGCTGAGCTAGCGAGTCTAACCTTATTGCTTTCTCAAAAAGCGGTGCAAAAGTACCCTTTTCCAATCAAAGTACCAAATAATATCGCACAAAAAAAGCAGGGCACACGTGGAATAGTGTGTGCCCTGCTCATTATCAAGTACAAAGAGTGTTTATTTGAACATGGCTTTTACCTGCTCATAGACGTTCTGGCCGGTGAAACCGAGTTTCTCGTCGAGGACCTTGTAGGGAGCGGAGAAACCGAAGCTCTCAAGACCCCAGATCTTGCCATCATTGCCGACAAGGCCGAGGAGGTTGACGGGCAGACCGGCGGTCATACCGAACTTCTTAACGCCTGCAGGCAGCACGGCATTCTGATATTCAACAGGCTGGCTGCGGAAAAGTCCCTCTGAAGGAACGTTCACAACGCGGACCTTCAGGCCGTCGGCGCGCAAAAGGTCGCAACCGGAGACGAGGGTCGAAACCTCCGAACCGGTAGCCACGAGGATGACATCGGGGTTCTCGTCCGAACCGGCGACGATGTAACCACCCTTTGCAGCCTGCTCATAATCGGTACCGGCGGGCAGCAGGTTGATATTCTGACGTGAGAACAACAGAGCGGTAGGAGTCGTTGTATTCTCCATAGCGAGTTTCCAGCAGATTGTGGTTTCCTCGGCATCAGCCGGACGGAGCACCAGCATGGAGTTCTTGCCACTGTGGTTCTTGAGTTTTTCCATCAGACGAATCTGGGCTTCCTGCTCGACGGGCT